>JAEUHU010000261.1 GCA_016793305.1 Planctomycetota bacterium | reverse complement strand
CCCGGACACGGCCCGCCCACGCGCTGCACCGCCGCGATCGCCCGGAACGCCAGTTCCCGTTCCGCCAACGTCGGCTCGTAGACCTCGTCGCGCGCCCCATAGTCGTCCTGCACCCGGTAGTCGCCCGCGACCGGGATCTTGCGCACACAGTGCGACAGCGCCCCGTCGACGAACACCGCCGACCACTCGCCGCGCACCAGCACCTGCCCGAGGAACGGCTGCAGCATCAGGTCCTCGTTCGGCAGCAACCGCGCCACGTGGGCTTCGGCGGCCGCGAGTCCGGACGCGTCGACCCGGAAGCGCAGCGTCTCGCGCGCCGACGCGCCGACACACGGCTTCAGGAACGCCTCGCGGCAGCCGAGCCTCGCCAACAGGGCGCCGAGATCCGGCTGCGTCCCGCGCTCGAGCCAGCAGGTCGGCGCCAGCGGCAACCCTTCGGCCTCGAGTTGCCGCAGGTAGTGCTTGTGCGTGTTCCAACCCAGCACCCGCAGCGGGTTGTGCAGCGACGTCACCGCCGCGACCGAACGCGCCCAGCCGAGGAACGCCGGCAGCTTCTCCTGGTAGTCCCAGGTCGTGCGCACCAACACCCCTTGGTAGCGGCGCCAGTCGACCGCCGGGTCGTCCCAGACCGGCTGCTCGAACGGCACCCCGAGGTCGGCGAGGGCCTGATGCAGGGGACGATCGTCGACCTCCCAGGTGGGCAGGTCGCTGCGGGTGGCGAGGGCGAGCAGCACGGAGCCAGCATGGCGAACGGACCACCGCGCGCAACCGACAAGCCGATGGCCGGCCCGAGGCCGCGACGTAGACTCCCGGCGTGAGCATCCCCACCGGCATGCAGCTCGCCTTCCAGGGCAAAGCTGCGGACATGCGCGAGATCGCGCGCCTCCTCACCGAACACGGCGTCGGCAATGCCACCGGGCCCATGCCCGGCGGCGGTTGAGGACCGCACGCATGGCTCGCGGTCGCGGGCAAGGATCTGCCGAAGGCGCACGAACTGCGCCAGCGCCAACTGGCGACCATGGCGGCACGCCAGGGTCTGCCGACCTGCGACGTCGTGCTGGATCTCGGCGCCGAAGAGACCACGTGTCCAGCCTGCATGGCGCGCTTCAAGCCGGCGGGCCACGAACGCTGCCCCGACTGCGGCCTGCGCTTCCCGCGATGAACGGCCTCCTCCGAGCCGCCGGCGCGCGCGTTGGCCCACGGCTCCTCGGCCTGCTCGGACTGTTCGGACTGCCGACCCTGTCGGCCCAGGAGCTGCGCTGGGACGTGCCGGAGCGTGGCGCCCACGTCTACGACCGCAGCTCGCGTTGGGAAGTGTCGCCGCCGCCGTCGCGCTTGAAGCGCGAGATCGTCGTGCTCGACGGCGACGCCGCGACCCCGCACCTGTGGCGCTACTGGAGCGGTGCCGAGGCCGCGACCCCGGCCGGCTTCGAACAACCGGCGTTCGACGATCGGGCGTGGCCCGAGGGCCGCGGCGAGTTCCATCCCGAGGTCGAACCGACGCGCGGCCAGCGCACCAGGTGGGCCGACGAGCGCCTGTGCCTGCGCAGCCACGTCGACCTGCCGAAGAAGCCGAAGGCCCTGCTGTTCGTCGTCGACCACGACGACCACCTGCGCATCTGGCTAAACGGCCGCCTGCTGGTCGCCGACGACGGCTACGGCCGCGGCCGCCGCTACCTGGTCACCGGCCCCGAGCTCGACGCCTGGCAGCGCGGCGACAACGTGCTGGCCGTGCAGTGCACCAACATCGGCGGCGCCCAGTGCCTCGACGTCGAGCTGGCCGTGTTCCCGAGCCTGCCGCCGGGCGTGCGTTCGGGCGACGACCTGCAGCGGCTGCTCGCCGACGAACGCGAAGCGGCCGCGAAGGTGCAGCGCGAGCTGTTCGGCGCGTTCCGGCCGCCGGCCCTGCTGCTGCATGGCGACCTCGACGACGCGCGCTTGACCGTGCGACAGCCGCCGGCCGACCTGCGCGACCTGCTGTGGTTCGTCGCGGTGGACCTGCAGAAGGGTGTGCTCGGCGGGCCCGTGCAGCAGGAGCTGCCGCGCGTGTTCCGGCTCGGCGACCTGCAGCTGCGCGGCAAGGTCGGACCGGTCGACGCCGACGGCTGGCAGACCGTCGACGTGACCTGGAAGTCCACCGAACCGACCGCGCGCGGCGACAGCAAGCGCTTCCTCGACCAGCACGTGAAGCCACAGGTGTGGTACGGCACCGACGGCGAGCTGCGCGTGCGCCGTCGCCTCGAGCTGAAGGACGGCAAGGCGCGCGTCACCACGATCGACGGAGCGGCCCGCGGCCGCTTCCTCACCGGCAAGAACAAGAACGAGCTCGCCGCCACGTTCGACCAGCAGGAGCACTGGCAGCTGCAGACGACGCGGCACGGCCAGGACGCCGAGTTCCGCAAGCTGGTCGGCGAGGCGCTGCAGCGCGGCACCGCGCGCTTGCGCGAGCAACTGCGACAGCCGACCCTCGACGACCTCGCCGCCCAGCCCGCCGACGGCGGCGACAGCTACCACAGCGGGCGCCTCGCGATCGGCCTGCTGGCGCTGCTGAAGGGCGGTGTGCCGAAGGACGACGAGGTCGTGCAGCGCGGCTTCGCCGAACTGAAGAAGCGCCCGCTGATCGACAGCTACTCGCTGGCCAACGCGATCATGGCGCTCGAAGCGCTCTACATCCCGGCCAGCGAGAGCGCCGACCTGCGTGCGGGCACCATCGACCGGCCGCGGCCGCGCACGCCTTCGGCCGACGACAAGGCCGTGCTCGAGAAGTGGACCGCGCAGCTGCTGCGCTGCGTCGACACGCGCACCGACCTCGCCTACCTGCTGCGCTTCAACTACACCGGCGGCCCGCGCTTCGACAACTCCGTGAACCAGTACGGCCTGCTCGGCATGTACTCGGCACACCTGTGCGGCATCGCGATCAAGCCGTCGCTGTGGGAAGCCGCCGCCAACCACCTGCTCGAGTGCCAGGGCACCGACGGCCCGAAGCTCGAACTGGCGCTGACCGACTACCGCACCTGGGCGCGGCGGCTCGCCGATCCCGACACACCGGTGACCAGTTCGCGCAGCAACCAGCGGGCGAACGGCTGGACCTACCACGAGATGAAGGACAACGGCGAGCTGCGGCCGGCGCGCGGCAGCATGACCTGTGCCGGCATCACCGGGCTCGCGATCTGCCGGGCGGCGATCCAGGACCTGCCGGACATGAAGCGCCCGAAGCTGCTCGCCGAGTCCGACCGCGCCCGCGGCGACGGCTTCGCGTGGCTCGCCCAGCACCTGAGCGTGCGCCACCATCCCGGCGAGCTCGCCCACCAGCAGCAGTGGTTCTACTACTACCTCTACGGCCTCGAGCGCGCGGCGTCGCTGTCGGGCGTGGCGCTGATCCAGGACCGCGACTGGTACTTCGAGGGCGCCATGGTGCTGGTGCTGGCGCAGGCGCAGGACGGCAACTGGCCCGGCGAGATCTACTGGGACGCGCAGGTCGAACGGAACGCGATGGCGATCCTGTTCCTGAAGCAGAGCACCGCACCGGTGCTCACCGGCAAGTGAGGGCGGCCGGACGAAGGCCGGTGCGTGCTGCCAGGTTGCTGGCCCGCCTCGCCATGCTGTCGGGGCTCGGAGTGCTCTCGGCCGGCTGCCGCTCGACGACCGGCGAACCGTGGCGGGACCTGTTCGACGGCCGCACGCTGGCTGGCTTCGCCGCCACCGACTACGGCGGCCAAGGTGACGTCGTGGTGCGCGACGGCCGCTTGCACCTCGGGATCGGCAGCCCGCTGACCGGCGTCACCTGGACCGGCCCGCTGCCGCACGGCGACTACGAACTCGAACTGGTCGCGCGCCGCGTGCTCGGCGTCGACTTCTTCGCGGCCCTGACGTTCCCGGTCGCCAGCGACTGCCTGACGCTGGTGTTCGGCGGCTGGGGCGGCAGCGTCGGCGGCCTGTCGTGCCTCGACGGCGCCGATGCGTCGCGCAATGCGACGCGGCGCGTGCGCGCGTTCCCGAACGGCACCGACGCGCGGCTGTCGCTGCGGGTCGTCGGCGAACACGTCACCGTGCACGTCGACGGCGAACCGTGGATCGACGCGGACCTGCGCGGGCAGCGGCGCACGCTGCGGCCCGAGGTCGAGCTCAGCCGCCCGCTCGGGCTCGCGTCGTACGCCAGCGAAGGGGCCGTGTCGGTGCTGCGCTGGCGGCCGCTCGTGCGGTAGCGGACGAGCGGCCGGCGCGACCCGCAGCGTCAGTTGCGACGCAGCAGGTTGCGCCGCGCCTTGGCGCGTTCGATCGCCTGCTGGGCCGCGGTCGGCGCCCCGCTCTTGCCGGCGTCGAGGTGCTTCGCGAGGGCTCGCACCGTCGTGAAGCGGAACAGGTCGGTGACCTGCAGCTGCACCGAGAGCTTCTGCACGATCTCGCGGTGCACACGCACCGCCAGGATGCTGTGGCCGCCGCTGTCGAAGAAGTTGTCCTCGACGCCGACGTCGTCGGTGCCGAGCGCTTGCTTCCAGATCGCCAGGATCGTGTCCTCGGTCGGGTCCTGGGCCCCGGCGACGACGCGTTTGCCCGCCGCGGCGACCGACTCGGGGGCCGGCAGCGCCTTGCGGTCGACCTTCAGGTTCGGCGTGCGCGGCAGGTCCGCCAGCGCGACGAAGTGGCTCGGCACCATGAAGTCCGGCAACGAGCGCCGCAGGTGCGCCCGCAGCTCGTCGACCGAAGGGGCCGGCGAGCGCGCCACGTAGTAGGCGCACAGCCGCGCTTCGCCCGGCCCGTCGGTGCGCGCGACCACCACGTTCTCGCGGATCCCGGCGTGCTGGCTCAGCGCCGCCTCGATCTCGCCGAGCTCGATGCGGTAGCCGCGCACCTTCACCTGGTGGTCCTTGCGGCCGAGGTACTCGAGCACCCCGTCGTGGCGCCAGCGCACCAGGTCGCCGGTGCCGTAGATCGTGCCGCTGCCGGTGAACGGATCGGGCCGGAAGCGCTCGGTGGTCAACTCCGGGCGACGGAAGTAGCCGGCCGTGACGCCAGCCCCGCCGATCCACAGCTCGCCCGGACTGCCCGCCGGCACAGGCTGCAGGTTCGGGTCGAGCACGTAGGCGCGCTGGTTCGCGAGCGGACGGCCGATCGGCACCGGCTCGTCGTTGCCGACCCGCTGGGTCGTCGACCACACGGTGGTCTCGGTCGGGCCGTAGACGTCGTGCAGCGTGCCGACCAGCGCCGTCAGCTGCTTCGCCAGCGCGATCGGCAGCGCTTCGCCGCCGACCAGCATGTGCTTCACCTGGCGCAGCGCCCGCGGCGTGCGTTCGTCGACCAGCAGCATACCGGCCATCGACGGCGTGCACTGGAAGTGCGTCACCTGATGCTTCTCGAGCAGCTCGGGGATCGACTCGGGCGCGTCGGCGGCGGGCCCGCCCGTCCCGACCGCACAGGAGTCGGCCGAGGCCGCCGCGTGGGCCGTGTCGCAGCGGCGCTTCAGCTCGAGCAGGTGCGGCAGGCTGTGCAGCACGTGGTCGGTCGGCACGCCGAAGTCGACCAGGCACGCGATCTCGTCGACCTGCATGCCGCGCAGCCGGTCGACGATCGCCACGCACGACTCGGGCGTGCCGAACAGGCCGCTCTGCGTGTAGTAGCGCTCGAACGAGAAGTCGAGCAGCGCCTCGAAGTCCTCGGCGGTGAGCCCGCCGTTCAGCAGCGCGTCCATCTCGCCCGGCTTGTCGACGCGGTTCTTGAAGGCCGGGAACGACCACGCCGCCTGCTTCACCAGGTCGAGGCTGCTGCGCAGGTAGCCCTTCATCGGCTCCTTGACGATCGCGCGCACCTTCGCCTCGTCGTCGCCGACGAACGTGTGCAGCATCAGCGTCACGCGGCCGTCGCCCGGGTGGCCCGCGTCGCGCCAGGCCTTGCGGTAGACCTGCAGCTTGTGCGTCAGTTCCTCGAGGCTCTGGCCGAGCAGGTGCGTCAGCACGAAGCAGCCGGCTTCGCCCGCCATGCGGAACGTCTCCGGGTTGCCGGCGACGGTCAGCCAGCTCGGCAGCGTCTTCTGCAGCGGCCGCGGCAGCGTGCGGATCGCGATCGGCTTGCCGTCGTGGCCGGG
>JAEUHU010000223.1 GCA_016793305.1 Planctomycetota bacterium | reverse complement strand
CGCGTTCGACGTCGGCGCCAAGTCGATCGGGCTGAACATCACGCTGCCGTTCGAGCAGGAACCGAACAGCTTCATCACCCCGGAGCTGTGCTTCGAGTTCAAGTACTTCGCGATCCGGAAGATGCACTTCCTGATGCGGGCTAAGGCGATGGTCGCGTTCCCCGGCGGCTTCGGGACGATGGACGAGCTGTTCGAGGCGCTGACGCTGATCCAGACGCGGCGCATGCAGCCGATCCCGGTGGTGCTGTTCGGCCGCGACTACTGGCGACGCATCGTCGACTGGGAGCTGTTCGTCGAGGAAGGCACGATCTCGCCGCAGGACCTCGACCTGATCCGCTACGCGGAGACGGCGCAGGAGTGCTGGCAGGTGATCCAGGACTTCTACCGCGAAGTGCCGGCCGAGAAGCTGCCGCGCGGGCAGTAGGCGAACGCAGCACTCGCTTGCCGCCAGCGGGTGGCGATGATCGTGGGATGCCTCGACCTCGTCCCGCGAGCCCACGCCGCACCCTGCAGGCCGCGCTCCTCCTCGCCGCCCTCCTCGGCGCTGCCGCTCTGCCGGCCCAGGACGAGCTCGCGCGCGTTCGGGGGTGGTTCGCCGAACCCCGAGCGAGCGGTGGGACGCCGCCGGACGCGGCGCAGGCGCTGTCGCGCGACGACGTGGCGAAGTGGCTGCCGCAGGTCCTGCAGGCCTGGCGCGACGGTGCGCCGCACCCCGACGAGGCGGCCCTCGCGCCACCGCACGCGGTGCCGGTCGGAGCGCCGGAACAGGAACTGCGCATCGGCGACTCGACGATGCCGTACGTGTTCTTCCAGAAGGGTGCACAACCGGCCGGTGGCTGGCCGCTCTACCTGTGCTTGCACGGCGGCGGCGCCGACCCGCAGGCAGCCGGCCCGC
This sequence comes from Planctomycetota bacterium, assembly GCA_016793305.1. The sequence goes on along the minus strand of JAEUHU010000223.1, from coordinate 1,311 downwards.
ACGCCTTCGAGGTCAACACCAGCGAGTGGCGCACGATGCGCACGCTTGCCGAACGGCTGTATCCGAGCCCCGGCCTCTACTTCGTGCCGCGCATGCCCGACGACCGGCAGGGCCGCTGGTGGTTCCGATCCTGCCAGCGCGCGTTCGACGCGGTGATCCGCACCGCGATCCGCCGTTTGCCCGTCGATCCCGACCGCGTCTACCTGCTCGGCATCAGTGAAGGGGGCTACGGCGCCATCCGCTTCGCTGGCAACGCGCCGGACCGCTTCGCCGCCTGCAACGCGATGGCCGCCGCCGAGCCGCTCGCCACGTCGCCGCCGGAGACCATGCGGAACGTGGCGCTGCGGATCGACATCGGCGGCCGCGACACGATGTTCGATCGCATCGGCCTCGCGCGCACGATGGCCGAACGGCTCACCAGGTTGCACGCCGGCGACCGGCAGGGCTACGTGTTCGAACTCGCCGTGCAGGCGGGCCGTGGGCACGGCATCGACTATCGCCCGGGCCCACGCTGGCTGGTCGACAGGGCGCGCGACCCTACGCCGGCGCGGATCGTCTGGACGGTGCAGCCGTTCCACGACGCGGTGCCGCGGCACTGCTACTGGCTCGCCGTTCCCGAACCGCCCGAACGGTTGCCGCTCTACCTGACCGCGACGTTGCGCGAGCAGGGTCTCGAGCTGACGGCCGAACAGGACGACCCGGCGCAGCCGGGGCAACGGATCGCGGCGCGCGGCATCCGGCTCGTCCTCCGGCTCGACGACCGGCACGTCGACCTCGATCGCCCGCTGTCACTGCGCGTCAACGGCGCAGCTCGCCCCGATGTCGCGGTCGAGCGCCGGCTCGCAACCATGCTGCGCACGCTCGACGAACGCGGTGACGGACGCTTCTGCCATCCGGCCGAGGTGTCGATCGAACTCTAACCGAGCCGCACCAGATCGCCGTCGGCGACCAACTCGCCGGCAGCGAGTTCCTGCGCCAGCGCGCCCGCCATCACGTCCTTCACCACCGCGCCGAGCCGTGTGATGCCGAAGCAGCGCGCCGTCTCGCGGGCCAAGTCCTCGCGCGACAGCGCCTGGTGCTGCACGAGCAACCAGCGCATCGCCGCGCCGAGTTCGGGCGGCGGCACTTCGTCGAGATCGCGCGCCGTCGCGTCGTCGTCGCCGGGCACGCGGAAGCCGCGGAACGACATGCGCTGTGAGGAGTCGCGCCACAGCCAGGCACCGTCGAAGAGCACTCCCGGCGGGATCGCCGCGCGGATCCGTTCGCGCACGCGTTCGGTCACGCGGCTCACCTGCCAACCGACCGCGATCG
>JAEUHU010000155.1 GCA_016793305.1 Planctomycetota bacterium | reverse complement strand
GGTCGACCAGCACACGTTCTTCCACCTGCGCGAGAGCGGCGGCACGAAGATCAGCTCGGCCTACGAGCTGGCGCTGCAGATCATGCGCGACAAGTACCCGCCGTCGGAGTGGAACGTCTACCCGTTCCACTTCAGCGACGGTGACAACTGGAGCACGCGCGACACCGAGTACTGCGTGCAGCTGCTGAAGGACGGGTTGTTGCCGGCCGCCAACCAGTTCTGCTACGGGCAGGTGAAGAGCGCCTACGGCTCGGGCCAGTTCAAGAAGGACCTCGACGACGCGTTCCGCGGCGAGGAGAAGGTGGTGACCACCGACATCCAGGATCGCGAGGGGATCCTGCCCAGCATCAAGGCGTTCCTCGGCAAGGGGCGCTGACGGACCCGTTCGCTCGCTCCTCGCGGAGCCGCGGCGAGCCACGGTCAATCGGCGAACACGGCGGCCGTCGACTCGGCGTCGAGGATGCGTCGAGCCAGCGGTCGAGCTCGGGCAGTCGTGACTTGGCGCCTTCTTCGTGGTCCGATGCCTGCATGCCTCCCTCGAACAAGGTCCACGCCGGAGCTGCACGCAAGAGCCGCGCTCGCGGCACCACGAAGTCGACCGGAGCGACCCGTTCGCGGGTCCGTTCGAAGGCGCAGGGCATGGTGGCCAAGACGCTCCCTGATGCTTCGACCGGCCGCGCCAGCGCGTTCGCCCCGGCGGTCGGCGACGCCCCGGTGCGGGCCTACATCGCGAGCCTGCCGGCGAAGCAGCGCGCCATCGCGCGCCGGTTCGATCGGCTCGTCGCCGAGGCGATCCCCGGCATCCGCCGCTGCATCAAGTGGGGCATGGCCTTCTACGGCACCGACACCGGCTGGTTCCTGTCGTGTGGCGGGTTCGCCGACCACGTGAAGATCACGTTCCTGCACGGCACGAAGCTCGAGCCGGTGCCGCCGGTCGGCACCGGCAAGTACACACGCGGCGTCGACGTCACGCGGACTGACGAACTCGACCATGCGCTGCTGGTGCGCTGGCTCGGGCAGGCGAAGGACTTGCCGGGGCTCGGGGCCGGCCGCAAGGCGTCCGGGCGGCGCTCGTAGCGGTCTGCGCGTCTGCTGCGGGCCGATCGCTGCCGCATCGTTCCCGCTTCAGCGCACTGGCGGCGTGGCGCCGAGTTGGCGGCGCAGCCGCTCGAGCCAGGCGCGACCGCGCGCCGTCAGGTCCGACTCGCGGCCGGAGCGGCGCTGCGCTTCCAGCAGCACGCTGCCTTCGTCCTCCATGGGTGCCTGTAGCGTGTCGACGTCGAGATCGAGCGCGTCCGCGAACGCCTCGCGCAGTTCGGCCGCCAGCGTGCCACCGTCCCCGGCGACGACGTGCGCGCGGGCGCAGCGCTCGCCGGCCGTCGTCTGGGTGAGCGGGACCATCGCGTCGCGGTTGCCGCTGCGCAGCACGAAGCGCCAGATCGCCTCCGCCTCGGGCGCCGTCGCCGGTAGGAACGAGTCGGGGATCCGTCGCTGGAAGCAGTCGACGAGCCGAACTCGTTCGTCGCTGGTCATGCGCTCCCACACCCGCTCCCAGGCCTCGTCGTCCAACGCACTCACGACCGAGTAGAGCTGCTGCGGGGTGCTGCGTTCGACGACGAGCCAGCGCAGGAAGTGCGCGATCGAGGCCGCCGGCTCCTGGCTCGGCATCTCGCCGTCGTCTGCGCAGTGCGAACGCAGCAATGCTGTCGCACCGTCGAGGTCGTCCGCGGCGAGCGCCACGGCCGCGCTCCATGCGGCGAACGACGCGTCGTCGGGGCGCACCCTCTCGCCGAGCTCGCGCACGCCACGACAGCGCAGCGCGTGGGCCAGCACGGCGCGGAAGCCGTCGTCGGCGGTCTTGGCGAAGGCCTGCCGCAGTTCCTCGTCGCGGCACGCGCTGCGCGCGACGAAGTCGGCGAGCTGGGGCACGTTCCACCAGTCGGAGCGGGAGTCGGGCCATGTGACGTCGGCGAGCCGTTCGAACACGCGCAGCGGCAGCTGCGGCCACCACGCGACGGGGAGCAGCTCGCGCAGCAGATGGCGATGGGCGAACACCAGGTCGGCGTCGTGCAGCGCCATCAGGAACTCCGGGCCCTGGCGCTCGCTGTGCACCAGCCGCCGCACGAACGCCTCGTCCCAGGCTTCGCCTCGGGCATGCAGGAGCACGGCGACCGGCAGCATCTCCTGACGCTCGACGGAGAGCCGATCGAGGGCTCCGCGACGTGCGTCCGGATCCGCGTGCACGAGGGTGAGGTGCAGCAACTCGCGGTACCCGGGCCAGGCCTCCGCCAGGTCCGGATCCTCGGGGGTCGCGAGCAAGACCATCGCCACCGTCTCCGGGGCACCGGCGGCCGCGCGGCGCAGCAGGGGGATGCGACGGAACATCCGCTCGTCGTCGTTCTCGACGTGATCGAGTGCGTCCTCCGCCGCGTGCACCTGCGCGGCCGCGACTCCGGCATCCTCGGGGATGCTGGTCGCGATCGCTCGGTCGATTGCTTCGAGCAGCAGGCCTTCGAGCCAGCTGGTGAAGCGAGCCTCCCGCGCTTCCTCGGCGGTGTCGCTCTCCGGGGGGAATCGCTCGGCGACGACCAGCCAGTCGTCGAGTGCAGCGAGGGCGTGCCAGGGGTCCGCGGTCTCCGGATCGAACCCGAGTGCCCGTGCGGCGGCGAGCGTCAGGTCGGGCTGGTCGAAGGATGCGTCATCGATTTCGTGCCAGCATCGGCGCAGCACGTCGATCGGGGGGACCTCCTCGTCGACGTTGCTGTCCGCTCCTTCGTCGGTCGGCCGATCGTCCGCGGCGCCCTTGGCTGGCTGCCATGGCGGTACGACGCGGCGTGCACGGACGACCGCAGGGGCCTGCCAGTCGGCGATCGACGGCTCGGTGCGCCGCGGCGGTGCGATCACCTCGACGAACGTCCCGGCCGAACCGCCGTCGACGCCGGCAGCGTACATCGGGGCGGCTGTGGTCGGCGGCCAGGCGAAGCGGCCGACGGCCGTCGGCACCAGCAGCAAGCGCTGTTCGAACGGGCGGCCTGCCGCCAGATCGGCGACGTAGGCGACGTGCTCGGGGAAGCGCTCGACGCCGGGCGGCGCCTGCAACACCTCGAACCCGCACGGCAGCGGGCACTCGACCACGGCGTGCCGCATCGGGGTCGGCGAGGACGTGCGCACCACCAGCAGGATCGGCTGCCCCGCCGGCAACGGGCCGGTGGCGAGCGGCAACTCGTCGTTCGCTCGCTGGCGGCGCATCGGATCGAGGCTGGCAGCGTCGCTCGGCGCAGGCACCGTGTGCAGGCTGCGTTCGACGGTGAGCGGTGCACGCCAGGCGGGGTGGCTCGAGCCCCGCAGCGTGCGGGCGCTCGTCACGCGCACCAGCAGCGTCGCGCCGTCGGGGCCGTGCACGACGACTTCACCGCTGTGCGGTAGGCGGATGCGGCCCAGATCGGCGTTGCGCCCATCGAGGTGCAGCGTGCGCCGTTCGCCACTGGCCTCGACGACCACGTCGACGCCGGCGGCGCCGAGCGATGCCGGGGGCATGGCGAGTGCGAGGGCCGCGGCTGCACAACCCTGTCCGTAGGTCGAGCCGCGCTGGGCGGCGCACTCCACCACGAGGTCCACGATGCCGCGATCGACGGCCGCCCGATCGTCGTCGAGCGCGAGCCGCAGTTCGAGCCGCATCGCCTGCACGGCGAGCGGATCGTCGCCGGCACCAGGGACGAAGCCGCGTGCGGCAGGTGCAGGCTGGTCGAGGCGGAGCAGGCAGGCGCGTGCGGCTACGTCGGCTCCGGAAGCGAGCAACGCGAGGCCGAGTCGTGCGGTGGTGCCCGGCGACAGCTGCGGCACGGGCCCCTCTGCGGGGTCGGGCACGGTGATCGCCGCGAGTTGCTGTGCGCGAACGGGATCCGGGGCGAGCCGCAGCGTCGCGGCGGCCCGTTCGATCGCCAGCACGAACGCCGTGCGGTCCGCTTCGCCCGCTGCGTTCGGCAACGAAGCGGGCACCGCGAACGTGCCGGCCACGTCGAGGCCTTCGGCAGCGAGGTCGACTCCGGCTTCGCGGAGCACCGCGAGCCCGTGCTTCACCAGCACGCTGATCTCGGGGTCGGCAGCGCCACCCGGCCAGAACGCGAACTGTTCGCCGGTGCGCAGCTGGCGCAGGCGACCGAGGCCGGTTCGCAACCGGCGCCGGAACGCCTGGTCCATCGCCGGGAGCTCGGCCTTGCGCCGCACGCTGGCGCGCACCGCCGCGAAGTACGGCAGCAGCTTCGACAAGGTCTGCTCCGCGCATCCGTACGGGTACACCGCGAGGTCCCGTTCGAGGCGGCTCCAGACCGCGGCGTCGCCGAGCATCACGTCGACCAGCATGGGCTCGTCGGCCGAAGCGCCTTCGGGCAACGGAACCCGCACCGTGCCGGTGCCGCGTTGCGCCGCCACCAGGGGGCGGGCGACGACGTCGCGCGCGATCGGCAGCGAGCGCTGCGAACGGTCGAGCACCGTGTCGGCGCGCAGGGCCAGGTCGAGTTGCCCAAGACCGCTGCCGAGCGATCGCATCGGTACGGCGAGGCTGCGCGACGCACCGCTCGGCACGACCAGGGCGGCTGGCGGTCGCCCGACTTCCAGCAGAGCGGTTCCCGAGGTCGCCGCGAGCTCGAGCGAGAGCGGGGCTGCAGGCTCTTTGGCCTCGGCATCGCGCGCGATCACCAGGGGCAACTCGAAGGAATCGCCCTCGCGCACGGCGCGCGGCAGCACGGGCTCGACCGACCAGGGCAGGCGCGTCGCGGTCGCGGCCTTGGTGATGCCTCCTTCGCCGTTGCCGTCGACGACGACGGCGGTGAGGCGCCAGGTCGTGAGGTCGGACGGCAGGTGCACGGGGAAGGTCGCGTCGCCCTCGGCGTCGGCGACCTGCGTGGCGAAGTGCGCGACGGAACGGAAGTCGGCGCGCATCGGCGCCTCGCCGCCACGCAAGCCCATCCCAGGCCCGCCAGCGCCCGGGTAGGTGGGAGGGAAGCTCTGGCCATCGACTGGCGGCAGCTTGCCGTTCTCCAGCAGTCCAGCGAGCGCGTCCCCCGGTTCGACCCGCCGCGCGCGCACCATGCGTTGCCAGTCGGCCGCGGGAGTGGCCGGGCGCAGGGCCGCGGTCGGCTCGCGGGTGCGATCGGCTTCGATCGCGAACAGCCGTTCGTCGACCACCGCGAGCGTGACGAGTGCACCGGGCCGCCCCGATCGCACGCGGCAGGCGATGTCGCTGCCTGGGGTCGCCGTGGCCGGCGCTTCGACCCGCACCGGCACGACCTCGCCCAGGGTCACGTCGGCGCGATCGGTGACCAGCGTGTCGCGGTCGAGCAGGGCGACGTCGAGCCGCGGCCAGTCGACGCGTTGCAGGGGGACCGTTCGCACGGCGCGGCCGTGCTCGTCGAACTGCAACGGGAACGCGCGGGCGTGCACGCTGCGGCCGACCACGAGCAGAGCGCGGGCACCGGGGGGACCGTGCACGACGATGCGGGTCGGCTGGCCGACGACCGACGGCTCGAGGTCGATGCGCGGTTCGTCGTAGGAACGGCTCCATGGCCACTGCGGGACGGCGTCTGGCTGCGCACCGGACCGCCGCACGGTGTGGGTGGCCACCTGGGGCGAGCCATCGGGTCCGACCGTCTTGAACTGCACGGTGAGTTCCGTCGGTTGCATCACCCCGGGCTTCGCGCGCGTGCGCAGCCACCAGGCCTGCCAGTCGGCCATCGCGACCCGCAGCGTCGCGTTGCCGTCGGGGCCGGTGCAGAGCGTGGTCGTGTACTCTTCGAACTGCGCTTGCACCAGCTGCCCGGCGACCGGCGCACCGCTGGCGTAGCGCACCTGGGCCGTGCACGCGACGACGTCGTCCTCTCCTGGTTCGGGCAGGAACTCCGGCCCCGTGCACGCCAGCGTCGTGGCCGCGCGTTCGAAGTGCGCGATCGCGAACGGGGCTCCGCCGGCGAGCTGCAGCGGCTTGCCGTCGTCACAGCGTTCGGGCACTTCGACCTGGATGGCGATGCCGTTGGTCGGCGCCGCCGTTTCGGGGATCTCGAACTCGAACGGGAGGAGGCCACGCTCGTCGGTGCGACCGACCAGGGTCACGGTGCCGGCGTCGCCGAAGCCGACGAGCACTCGCACGTCGCTGGCGTTCGCTGCGGTGGTCGACGGCACGGCTGCACGCCCCACGCCTTCGTGGCGGCAACGGCGCAGCACGAGGCGCCCACGCACGGTCTCGCCGGGCTGGTAGACGGGCCGGTCGACCATGGTGTGCAGCCGCCACCCGTCGTCCGCCTCGCGCTTGTTCGGCCATCCCGAGCTGCCGTGCAGCCGCGCTGGGCCGGCTTCGCTGCGCACTTCGAGCTGGAAGGCGGTCGTGCACCCGGCCACGGCGGGCTCGAACGGGACCACCGAGCCGTCGCCGTCGACGGCACCGCCTTGCTTCGCCGTGCGACCGGTGAGCTCGAAGCTCGCCGCGATCGGGTGGTCCGTTCCCCAGGTCGCGAGCACGAGCGCCTGCTCGTCGATCGCGGCCAGCACTTCGAGGTCGCTTACCTCGATCGGCAGCACGCCCCACCACGGCGTGCTCAGGGACCGGACGGCCAGCAGGTAGTGGCCCGGCAGGATCGAGGCCGTGTGCGCTGCGCGTTGCGGCTCGAGCAACGACCGCTGGATCGGCGCGCCGAGGTCGAGCAGTTCGTGCCAGCGCAGCGGATCCACGGCCATCGACGACACGACTCTGGAGTGCGTGGGGAACTCGCGCCGATACCAGCTGAGTTCGATCGGCTCGCGCAGGTCCGAGGGCGTCGCGAAGCGCGCGTCGCTGCACAGCCAAACGGTGCTCGCCCCGCCGCGCGACACGCTCGCGATGCCGAGCAGTTCGGTGGCGTGGTCGAGCACCGCTGGGTCACCGCCACGCGCCCGCCGGGCGGCGATCTCCCGGTGCACGGCAAGCAACGTCGGCAGCAGGCTCGCCTGCGCGCGGCTGTAGGTGGGTACGTGCTCGGCCAGTTCGGCGTTCCACAGGGCGAGCTCCGGTACGGCGTCCCCGCGCCCCTCGTTGGCGACCAGCGCGGCGGCCGCGGCGAGCAGGGCGGAGTCGGCCTCGGGATCGTCGGGGAACAGGCGTGCCACGGCGAGCATCGCCATCGGCCGCAGCTCCGCCGGCCCGAACGCCGCCTGCAGCCGCGCGCGCGCCGCCGGCGACGCGACCCTCGCGATGGCCTTGGCGACGTCGCCCGGCCGTTCGGCGAGGCGGGCGAGCAGGGCGTCGTAGGCGGGATCGTCGCTCGGCGCGGGGGTCGCGGCAGGGGAGGGTTGGCTGGTCCGCTCGGCCGGGTCGTGTTGCGCCTGCAGGGCTGCGAGCAGCCAGCAGATCGCGACGAACAACCGGGTGGCGACTGTGGGCATGCGGCGGGTCTCGAAGGGTGGGACGCGGCGCCAGGGCAAGGCTCGTGCCGGGGCTCTGGCGCTGCCGAGGTCGTCGACGCGCGGCTCCGTGTTCCGAGTTCGTGACGCGAGCAGGCGGCAACTGGCGCGACTTCTGGCGGCTTGTCCTCGTCAGTGCGCGACGAGACCATCGGCCACATGCCGAAGCCGCCGGTGTTCGCGATGCCGTTCGCCAAGCTCCACCCGCTCTACGTGCAGAAGGCCGAGCGCAAGGGTCGGACGCGGGCCGAGGTCGACCAGATCCTGTGCTGGCTCACCGGCCACGACGCGCGCAGTCTGCAGCGGGCGATCGACACCGGCGTCGACCTCGCGACGTTCCTGAACGAGGCGCCGTGCTACCACCCGCACGCCGAACGCATCACCGGTACCGTCTGCGGGGTGCGTGTCGAGGCGATCGAGGATCCGACGATGCGGAAGGTCCGGCAGATGGACAAGCTGATCGACGAACTCGCCAAGGGCAAGGCGATGGCGAAGATCCTGCGGGCCTGAACAGCAGACCGAGCTCCTGAGCCCGACGGCGCGAGGCGATGGGTGCGGCTGGTCGGTTGCAGAGTACGAGTTGGTGCGCGCCGCGACGGTTGCGCGGTGGTTCGCAGGCCTGTCGACTCCCGCCATGTGGCGCATCTGGCGGCGCGATCCGTTCCGAACCAACGTCATCGACTGTCGATGGCAGAGAACGTCCGATGGGTGGAAGTTGTGGGTTCGTGACCGGCCGCGGGTAGCCGGACGTGGTGCGACCTACTCGTCGGCCCTGGCTGCGCTCGAGTCTGCGATCATGGCGGCCGCCCGGGATCTCGACACCGTGTTGCCGATCGTGCCCGAGTTCTGGCCGCCGTTGCCCGCTGTGCCCGTCGCCGAGCGCTACCTGCAGCCGAAGCTGCTGTCGGTCAGCGGCGACGCGATCTTCGAATCGGAGCGCTTTGTTCGGAGCGGCGCGTTCTCGCCTGACATCGACTTCGACGGCCTGTTCCGTGGTGGGATCTGCCCGGTCTGCGGCGTGGGCAGAGGTCCTCGAACCGAGGTTCCGATCCGCATCGCGTCGGCGCCTCCGTACGTCCATGGCGGGTGGATCCGCTGCGCTTCGCGAGATTCGCTCCACGTCTACTCGCAGCAGTTTCTACGTCTGCTGTCTCCATCGGAACGCGACCGTCTATCGCTGCTGGAGGTCGAGATGCCGTCGGGGGACCGGCGGCGATTCTTCGAGTTGCGTGGTCCTGCCAGCGTGCGGCCGGTTGGTGTGCGCGAGTTCCAGTCTGATGTCATCAGCTGCGAAGCCTGCGGCGACTGTGCAGTGCAGGTGGTGGATCCAAGGCTGCGGGAGGCGGGGTTCTGTCTGTGGAAGTTCTTGTGCGCCGAGGACCTGCCGACGCCGGTCCCGACGGTGTTCCCCTTCGGCCACGGCAACCGCGTCGAGCTCTGCTTCCGCCAGGATCGTTGGGCGGAGTTGCAGGCGGATCGCCGGACCCTGGGGTTGATGACGAGTTCGGTCGGGGTTGTCCCGCCATCGGAATGCGAGCGAACGCCTCGGGTCCGGGTCCGCGGTGGATCGTGCGAGACATGCAGCCGATGGCCCGCGCCGCGTACCATCGCGGGCGAGAAGATGGCCGTCTTCGGGTTGCCGGCCACGACGTGCAGCCGCGAGAACTTCACCTGGCTCGCGGCTGCCGAACGCGCCGGCGAGGTTCAGATCGTGGCTGCCACCCTGCCGCCGATCGCCCTGTACGTGCGATCGCAGCAGCCAGGAGCCCCCGAACGCACCGAGTACGTCGGCATGCGCTGCCCTCGCTGCTGGCGACTGGGGTGGATCGTGCTGTCGCAGGACCCGGCGGAACTGAGCCTCGCTTGGCAGCACGGCCTCTGAAGAGCCGGGGCAGGTCGCCCGCCCGTGGCGGCGACCGGGGCGGCGCGAACCTCGTGGCGCGCATGGCCGCGTGCCGAGAGCGACGTTAGTCTCGTGCCCGTTCGGTCGATGCTATGGGCAACACCGGACGTCTAGAGATGGGCAACCTGACCCCCGAACTGGCGGCGCTGCGCGACGAGACGCGCGATCTCGCGAAGAGCTACGGCCTCGACTTCTACGAGGTGATCTTCGAGCTCGTCGACCACGACGAACTGAACATGGTCGCCAGCTACGGCGGCTTCCCGGTGCGCTACCCGCACTGGCGGTTCGGGATGGAGTACGAGCACCTGACCAAGAGCTACGCCTACGGGCTCAGCAAGATCTACGAGCTCGTCATCAACAACGACCCCTGCTACGCGTACCTGATGCGCAGCAACTCCATCACCGAGCAGAAGCTGGTGATGGCGCACGTCTACGGCCACTGCGACTTCTTCAAGAACAACGCGTGGTTC
>JAEUHU010000145.1 GCA_016793305.1 Planctomycetota bacterium | reverse complement strand
GAACGACGCGTCGAGCACTTCGTCGACCAGCTGCGGCGTCACTTTGGTCAGGTCGATGTTCTCGGCGTGCTGCAGGAACGGCACCGAGCAGATGTGCGCCGACGCGAGGCTCAGCGAGCCTTGCAGGTAGCGCTTCATCGGGGCCCGCACGAGGTCGTGCACCTCGTCGTCGTGCTCGCCGACGAAGGTGTGCAGCATCAGCGTCACGGTGCCGCGCCCCGGGTGGCCGGCCGCCCGCCACGCGTCGTGGTAGAGCGCGACCTTGTCGGCGAGGCCGTCGATGGTCTGGCCGAGCAGGTGGGTCAGCACGTTGGCGCCGAGCTGGCCGGCCTGGCGGAACGTGTCCGGGTTGCCGGCGACGGTGATCCACAGCGGCAGCTCCTTCTGCACCGGCCGCGGCAGCGTGTGGATCGCGACCGCTTCGCCCTGCGGGTTCACGACCGTGTGCGCTTCGCCGCGCCACAGCTTGCGCAGCGTCGCGATGCCGTCGGCGAACGCCTCCTTGCGGCGGTGGAAGCGCTCCTGGTTGCCACCGATCACGAAGTCGTTCGGCACCCAGCCGCAAGCGACGCCGAGTCCGGCGCGGCCTTGCGACAGGTTGTCGACCACGGCCCACTCTTCGGCGACGCGGATCGGGTCGTGCAGCGGCAGCACGACGCTGCCGGCACACAGCTGCACGCGCTTCGTCACGGCAGCCAGGGCGGCGCACAGCACCGACGGGTTCGGCGACAGGCCGCCGAAGCTGTGGAAGTGCCGTTCGGGCGTCCACAGCCGCACGAAGCCGTTGCGATCCGCCCACAGGGCACTGTCGAGGATCAGCCGGTAGCGGTCGTTGGCGGGCGTCTCGGTGCTCTCGTTCGCGAAGTAGTAGAGGCTGAATTGCATGCTCATGGCGGTCGTGGCGAGATGGGCCGTCCCCAGCAGGCTGACACCGTCGCGGCCGGCGGGTGCTGGGCCGAGTGCGTAGCGGGACGGGGGACTTGGCGATGGGTGAGGTCGCCGCTCGGCGGAGCGGGCGTTCGCAGCGGCAGCGGCCGGTGCGTAGAACGCGCCATGCCAGCGCTGTCTCGTCTGCTCGCCGCCGCGGTGGTCCTGGTCGGGATCGGGCTGGTCGTCGGCTGGTCGTGGTCCGAGATCGGCGCGCCACGTCGGGTTCCCGAGGCCGGCAGCGCGCCCGGAGCGGGTTCCCCGCCGGACGTTTCGAGCCACGGCGAACGCGAGCCCGCCATTGCGGGGTCGACCAGCGCTGGTGGAACCACGGCGGCGTCGTGCCTCGTGGTCGGGCGCTGTGTGCAGGCGCCGGGCGTGGTGCTCGGCGAGGTTTCGGTGGCGGTGGTCGCGGACGGCGAGCGTGGCCGCGCCCCGCTCGCGGCGACGCACAGCGGCGCCGATGGACGGTTCGCGCTGTCGGGCGTGCCGGCTGGCCAGCCCCTGCGGATCGAACTGACGGCGCCGGGGCGCGCCAGCGTGGTCGTGGAACAGCACGACGTGGCTCCGGGAAGTCGCTGGGATCTCGGCGACGTGTGGTTGCCGGAACTCGGACGCCTGCGTGGCGAGGTCGTCGAGCGCGCCGGTGCACCGGTGCCGCGCGCGATCGTGCGGTTGCTGCACACGGCGTCGACCAGCACGACCTGGTCGTGGAGCACCGCGCGCGAGGCCGTCTGTGACGACGCCGGGCGGTTCCAGTTCGCCGAGCTGCTGGCGGTGGGCGAGTGGTATCCGATGCTGGTCGGCACGGGCGGCCTGATCGCACCGCGCCGCGTGCAGGTCGAGGCCGGGCCCGCCCCACGCTTCCTGCGCATCGAGGTCGAGCCGGTCGACCCCGCGCGCAGCATCGTCGGCCGGGTCGTCGACGGGGACGGAGTGCCGCTGGCGGGCGTC
>JAEUHU010000097.1 GCA_016793305.1 Planctomycetota bacterium | reverse complement strand
GCGAAGGTGGTCGTGCTGGTCACCGACGGCGAGGAGAACGTCGCCGGCGAAGGCGACGCGGTGTCGATCGCGCCGCTGCACGCGGCCCAGCTGTGTGCGGCGAGCGGGGTGCGCGTGCACACGATCGTGGTCGGCCGCGGCAACCGGCGCGCCGACGGCACGTGGGCGCCGCTCGACACGACCGCGGTGCAGCAGCTGGCGACGACCACCGGCGGGCGCTCGTTCGAGGCCCGCGACCGGCAGGCGCTGGCGAACGTCTGTGCGGTGATCGACGAACTCGAGGCGTTGCCGTGGGCCCCGCCCGGGGTCTTTGTGCAGGTGCTGTTCCCGTGGGCGCTCGGAGCCGGCCTGCTGGCCCTCGGCTGTGCCTGGCTCGCGGCGGTCTGGCTGCGGAGGCCCTGGTGAGCGACGTCGTGCTGCTCTGGCCGGCCTACTGGCCGTGGCTGTTGCTGCTGCCGCTGGTGGCGCTGCCGTGGCGCTGGCATGCGCGGGCCGTGCAGCGGCGACAGCGCGAACTGCTCGGGGCCCGCGCGGCGGTGCTGCTCGGGCGGCCGGCGAACCAGCGGCTGCGCGCGCTGCTGCTGGCGCTGGCGTTGCTCGGCTTCGTGGTCGCGTTGCTGCAGCCGGTGCGGCCGGGGCAAGGTGCCGTGCTCGGCGCCGACGTCGTGCTGTGCGTCGACGTGTCGCGTTCGATGGCGGCGCGCGACGTCTCCCCGTCGCGGTCAGCCGTCGCGATCGCGGCGATCACCGAGCTCGTCCAGCACGCGCCGGGCAGCCGCCTCGCGCTGGTCGCGTTCGCGGGCACCGCGGCCCGCGTCGCCCCGCTGACGCACGACGGGCCGGCGATCGCCGAACTGGCGCAGCAGCTGCAGCCGGGGCTGCTCGCCGGTGGCGGCACCGATCCGGGGGCGGCCCTGACGCTGGCCGGCGCGCTGGTTCGAAACCACCCCGGGGCGGTGGTCGTGCTGCTCGGCGACGGCGAGGACTTCGTCGGCAACGGCACGGTCGCGGCCGCGGCCCTCGCCGCAGCAGGCCACCGCGTTCACACGCTCGGCATCGGCACCGAGGCCGGCAGCAAGATCGTGGTCGACGGGCCGGGCGGGGAGACGTTCTTCCGCGACGGCTCCGGCCAGGAGGTCGTGACGCACTGCGACTTCGCGTCGCTGCAGGCGATCGCGGCCGCCGGGCAAGGAAGCAGCGGACGGCTGGTCCACGGCGACGAACTGGTGCGGCTGCACGACGACGAACTGGTGCCGGCGGCAAGGGCCGCCGCCCTGCGCGCTGGCACGCTCGAACCGGTGCCGTGCTTCCAGCTGCCCTTGTGCCTCGGTCTGTTGTTCTGGATGCTGCGTCGGGCCGTGCCCACGTTCCGTCGATGAAGCCTCGATCCCTCGTGCTCCGCGTCTCGGTCGGCGTGCTGGCGGCGCTGGCCGTCGCTTCGGCACCGCGGCCGCAGGAACCCGCGACCGCCGCGGCCCCCGAGGCTGCCGACGCGGCGTTCGCGCGCGGGCTCGTCGCCTACCGGGCCGGACGGCACCAGGAAGCCCACGAGGTGTTCCAGTCGTTGCTGGCTGCGCAGGGCGACGCGGCGCCGAGCGAGCTGCGTTGGAACGCCGCCCTCGCCGCACTGCGGGTGCTGCGCACCAGCGACGCGGAAGCGGCGCTGCAGCCGCTGCTGCAGCACGACGACGAACGGTGGCGCGCGGACGCCGAGTTCGCGCTGGCGTTGGCGGCGCACCAACGGGCCGAGCGCGCCGTGCTGGCGGCCCAGCTCGCCGACGCCGAACCGCTGGCGTGGACGATGGCGCTGCGCGCGATGCAGCAGGCGATCGACGGCTTCGCCCGCGCCGACCGGCTGCGCGGCCGTTGGCCGGAAGCGGTGCGCAACGCCGAGCGCGCCACGCGTCGCCTCGCCGAGCTCGAGCGCCTGCGCGCGGCGCAGCAGCCGCCGGAGCCGAAGCAGACGCCGGAACCCGAACCCCCGCCGCCGCCGCCGGGTCCCGACGGCCAGTCGCCCGAGGAGCAGCCGCCGGAGTTGCCCGGGCAAGGCCTCGAGGCCGCGGAGGTGACGCAGCTGCTGCAGCGCCTGCGCCAGCAGGAGCAGAAGAAGCGCACGCTGCGGCAGAACCAGCCGCGACCGGCCGCGCGGCCGGGGGAGCGGGACTGGTGAGCGCGCTCGTTCGGGCCTGGTGCAAGAGCGGGTTGGTTCTCGCGTTGCTCGCGCCGGCCTACGGGCAGCAGGGAACGCCGGCAGCGGGTGCGCCGCCGACGGCTCCGTCGAACGGATCGCCGCCGATCGGCATCGAGGTCGACGGGCTTCCGGACACGGCGTTCGTGCAGCAGCCGCTCGTGCTCACCGTGCGGCTCGTGCTCGACACGGCGTGGCTCACCGAGCACGCCGTGCCGCTGTTCCAGCAGCGCCTCGACCAGCCGTTCCACGTCGTGGTGCCGTGGCTGCAGGCCGCCGAGGATCGGGCGGTCGAACTGCTGCCGCCGCCGCCCGGCGTGCCGACGCAGAAGCTGGCGCTCGGCGACCGCGCGGTGCCGTTCGTGGTCGAGGCGGAACGGCGTCTCGACGGCCGCGCGCTGGCGGTGCTGCAGGTGCGCTGCCGCTGGCTGCCCCTCGCCGAAGGCGACTCGCTGGTGGCGCCGGTGCAGGTGCACTACGCGTTCGCCGAGCGCTTCCAGGAGGACTTCCTGCGCGGGCGCGAACCGCTCGACCGGCAGGAGGCGACCGTCGCGTCCGTGGCCCGCTCGCTGCGCGTGCTCGGTCTGCCGAAGCCGGCGCCGAAGGGCTTCCATGGCGCCGTCGGCGCGTTCGAGCTGGCCACGCGTGCCTCGAGTGCCGTGGTCCAAGTCGGCGGCAACCTGGTGGTGCAACTCGCAGTGCGCGGCGAGGGCAACCTCGACCGCATGGCGCCGTTGCCGCCGCCGTCGCTGCCTGGCTTCCACGTGCTCGGCGTGACCTCGTCGTTCCACGACGGGGAACGGCGCTTCGACCTCGACCTGGTGCCCCTGCGCAGCGGGCTCACCGAGGTGCCGGCGCTGCCGTTCGTGGTGTTCGCACCGAAGAGTGGTCGCTACGAGACGCTGCTGGCTCCGCCGGTGCCGGTGCGCATCGATCCGGTGCCTCCCGGGGCCACCCTCGAGCCGCGCGTCGAAGAGTGGCTCGCCGCCGATCGGCGGTTGCTGGCGGCGCAGCAGGCGTGGCCGTGGTGGGTGTGGGCGCTGCTCGGCGTGGCTGGTCTGGTCGGGCTTTGGTCCGTGAGCCGACTGCGTGGTGGTCGCGCCGCGCGACGGAACGGGGCAAGGCTGCGCCAGGGTGTCGAGCAGGCGCTCGGCCAGGACCCGGCGACGCTGGCGACGGCGCTCGACGCGCTGCTGGCCTGGCGGGCCGGGCTGCCGAGCTGGTCGAGCGAGGGCTGGGCCACGTTGGCGGCGCGCGGCGTGCCAGCCGAGGTGATCGCCACCGGCAAGGCCGTGCACGAACGGCTCGACGCGGCGCGCTTCGGTGGCAGCATGCCGAGCCCAGACGCGCTGCGTGCGTTGGCGGATGCCATGCTCGCCTGAGCGCGTGCGTGGTGCGGGGAGAGGGACTCGAACCCTCACAGCCGTTGCCGGCTCGCGGCTTTTAAGGCCGCTGCGTCTGCCGTTCCGCCACCCCCGCGCGGGCCCGCATGATGCAGCCCCAGGTGGCGGCGCGCAAAGCTCTCAGCGGCGCGGTCCCCAGAAGCCGCGGCGCGGCTTGTTGGTCGACGAGCTCGACGCGTCCACCGGGCCGTCCTTCGCCGGGGCCTGGTTCGGCGGCAGCCGGCGATAGTGGTAGGTCGGCCAGGCGCGCCCGGAACGGAGCTTCTGCAGCGGCGCCGCCTGCGGGGCAGCAGCCTTTGCCGAGGCTTCGGTCGTGCCCGAAGGGCTCGGCGCCGCAGCGGGCGGCGTCGCCGGCGTGCGCTCGTCGCGATGGAAGTGGCGACCGGTCGTCTGGGCGGAAGCGAACGCGCACAGCAGCGTGGTCAGCAGCAGGGGAAGGACGCGCATCGGAACTCGCAGGTGGGTGAGGGGATTGCGGTGACGGAGAAGTCTAGCTCGTGGCGGCGTTCTGGGTCGCGGTGCAGCGGAACGCGCCGACCAGTTCGCGCATGGCGCGCACGTGTTCGGCCGATGCCGCCGACGACTTGGCGACCTGTTCGGCGGTCCTGGCGTTCGCCTGGGTGGTCTGGTCGACGGAGGAGAGCGACGTGTTGACCTGGGCCACTCCTTCGCGCTGGTCCTTGAAGGCACCCGCGACCGAGCCGAGGCTGGCCTCGACCTTGCCGTAGACCCCGACGATCGTCGCGAGTCCGGCTGCGACCTCGGCGGCGATCGAACTGCCACGGTCGCTGCGCTCGGCCGCGACCTGCACCAGCGTGGCCGTGTCCTTGGCGGCCTGCGCGCTGCGCTGGGCCAGCGAACGGACCTCCTCGGCGACCACGGCGAAGCCCTTGCCGGCTTCGCCCGCGCGCGCTGCTTCGACGGCGGCGTTGAGCGCCAGCAGGTTGGTCTGGAAGGCGATCTCGTCGATCACCTTGATGACCTTCTGCACCTCGTTGCTGCTCTCGCGGATCTGGCCGACCGCCTCGTTCAGCGCGCGCGTGCGCGCCGCCCCCGCTTCGGCCGCACGAACGGCCTCCTGGCTGTGCGTGCCGGCGGCCGCGACGTTCTCGGCGCTGCTGGTCGCCATGGACGCGATCTCCTCCATCGCCGCCGAGATCTCCTGCACCGACGCGGCCTGGTGGCTGGCCGAGTTGGAGAGCTCCCCGGCGCTCTGGCTCAGGTCGGCCGCGACCGCGTCGATCCGGCCGGCGACCTGGTGCATCGCCCCGATCGACCGGTCGATGCGCTCGAGGAACTTGTCGGCCCACTGCGCCGTGGTCGCGATCTCGTCGGTCCCGGTCATGCCGAGGCGCTTGGTCAGGTCGCCGTCGCCGACCGCGATCTCCTGCATGCGCGAGCGCAGCGAACCGAGCCGCGCCGACAGGCTCCGCACCACGAAGACGCCGACGCCAGCCGCGGCCAACAGCGCGGCGATCGACACCAACAGCAGCATGCGGCGGGCCTGTGCGGTCGCGGCGGCTTCGCTGGCGACACGGCTCGCGACGGCTTCGGCCGAGGCGCTCGCCATGGTGCGCAGCACCTTCTGCAGGGACGTCGCCGCAGCTTCGTAGGCGGCGCGCGGCGCGCGCAGGCCCGCTACCGACTGGGCGTAGTCGCGCAGCAACCGTTCGTGCTGCGCGAACTGCTGGGTGTAGACGTCGGCGAGCGTGCCCTGCCACGGAGCGGGGGCCGGCACCTGGAACGTCGGCGTCGACAGCATGCGGGACGCGGTCTCGCGCTGTTCGGCGAGGGCCGCCTCGATCTCCGCGAGCGCCGTCTCGGCGGGAGCGCCGGCCTCGAGCTTGCCCAGCGCCAGGTACTGGGCGAGCAGCGCGATGCGGTTCTCCATCCCGCCGTCGGCGGCTTCCCAGACGTCCTTCAGGCCGCCACCCCAGGTGACGTTCCGGTCGGGAGCCTTCTCGAGCACCTCGACCGCGCTGTCCCCGACCTCCTCCATGATCGTGCTGAGGGAGTTGAACGCCTCGGTGTGCGTGGCGAGCTCACGTTCCTTCGCCTGCATCGTGTCGTGCGCCCGCAGCAGTTCGCCGAGCCTGCTGCGGAAGCTCGTCAGCTCGTCGCCGACCGCCGTCAGGCTGCCGGACTGCACGAGCCCCGCGTCGCGCAGGGTGCGCAGGGCCCGCTCGCTGGTGCCGTTCGCGGCCTCGATGCGCGCGCCGAGCTCCGGGGCGTCGCTGCCGGCGAGGCGCAGCGCCACCGCACCCTGCTGGTCGGCGATCGCGAGCTCGCTCGCTGCCACCGCTTCGGCGACCTCGCGGGCGGTGCCGTCGAGGAACTCGCACGTGCGGCCCTGCACGGTCAGCGCGTGGTAGCCGGTGGCGCTGGCGACCACCAGCAGGCCGGCGAGCACCACTTGGTTGAGGAGGATCTTCGTACGCAGCAGCATGGCGTTCTCCGCGGTCGTTCAGAACAGGACTTCGAGACGCATCAGCCCGACCAGCACGTCGTCGACGCCGGCGATGCCGCCGGGGTGGACGATGTACTGGAGTTCGGGCTTCAGGCTGACCGCGGGGGTCAGCTGGGCCTTGTAGAGCAGTTCGAGGACGAGCTCGTCCTCGGGCGTGCCCGCGGCGGCATCGTCGCTGAGGTCACAGAGGAACAGGCCGAAGCCGAGCACGTCGTGGTCGCGTCCGTCGAGGGCCCCGGTCCACTCGACGCCGGCGGCGAGGCTGAAGCCGCACGCGGACACGGCGTCGTCGGCGACGCCCAGGCTGACGAACGCCCCGACACCCTGTGGGTCGGTCGCGGTCGGGTCCTCGCGCCACAGCACCTGCTCGAGCGAGCACCACAGGCCTTCGGTGCCGCGGTCGGTGTTGCCGTCGAAGCGGGTGAACGAGGCGCTGTGGTGGAAGGCACCGAGCACGGCGCGGCCGCTGCCCCAGCGTTCGCCGCCGGCCCAGCCGGTACCCACTTCGAGTGCGTAGAAGTAGGCGTCGGACTCGTCGTCGCTGAAGAAGCCGCGCGGGCCGCGCTTGCCGGTCTGGATGCCGTTGGCGTTGGCACCGTCGTAGACCGCTGCGCCGAGGTAGCTGTTCTCGCCGAGCGACCAGAACACGTTCACCGAGGTCGCCGGGTTCGGGTAGGTCGGGTAGTTGACGATGGTCGGCACGATCGCCGCGGTCGAGTTGACGAACTCGCCGCCGATCTCGTGGAACGCGAACTCGCTGTTGAAGTCGACCTTGCCGGCCTTCACGCGCAACGAGTCGCCGAGCCAGGTCTCGAGCCACAGTTCGGCGATCTGCGCCACGTCGGTCGCCTGGATGTTCGACAAGCCGCCGAAGTCGCCGACGTCGTTGGTCGGGTTGCGCCCGTAGATCTTGTAGGCGTCGACGTAGAACAACGTGCGGCGCAGGCCGAGCAGTTGCTCGAGATCGAACGCGGCGTTGACGTCGAGCAGGTTCGAAGCCGACGAGCGGCGGCGGGTGTCGCCGGACCACGGCGCCGCGAGGTCGACGGTGTAGCCGCCCGACACTTCGATGCCCGATTCGGTGAGCGAGTTGCGCAGGCCGCCCCAGTCGCCGGTGAGACGGGTCCATTCCCACAGGGGGGCGCCGCCGACCCATTCGCGAGGGGCTGGGACCTCGGCTTCGGGGGCGTCCTGAGCGTGGGTGAGGCCAGCGAGGAACGACAGGGCGGCGACTCGGAGAGCGGCGTCTCGGATCATTCGGTTTGGAAGCCGGCTTCCCCCGGCACCAATCCCGATCGTCAGGCGCCTTGCCCGGCCTGTAAGCGAGTTTCCCTTACCCGCTGTGCGTAGCGGCCGTCGTGCGCTGGCGGGCTGGGAGCCGTCCGCTTCCTCAGCCGAACAGGCGGATCTGCAGGATCAGCAGGCCGGCCGCGTAGAGGGCGCTGATCAGGTCGTCGAGGATCACGCCGACCGCATTGTGCATCTGGCGGTCGATCTGGCGCGCCGGCGGCAGCTTGACGATGTCGAGGATCCGGAACAGCAGGAAGCCCTCGATCAGGATCCACGGGGCCGGCACGAACGGGTGCGCGACGATCGCGGTCAGCAGGTAGCCGGCGACCTCGTCCATGACGAAGTTGCCCGAGTCCGGGTCGTCCCAGTAGCGAGCCGCGGCGTCGTTCAGCACGAAGTGCACGAGGCAGGTCGCGGCGAACGCGATCCACAGCACGGTGGCGGTGTGTTCGGGGGCGAAGTGCCAGACGGCGGCGTGCACGGCGACGCCGAGCAGGGCGGCGAACGAGCCGGGCGCGATCGGGGCGAGGCCGAGGCCGAACGCGGTGCCCACGGTCAGCACGAACCAGTCGGTGGTGGAGGTGGGGCGCTTGAGCTTCGGCATGGCGGGCGCTGCCCCTCCGCGGGGGTACTGGAGGTCCCGCCCAGAATCGAACTGGGGTAGACGGATTTGCAATCCGTTGCCTAACCACTTGGCTACGGGACCGTGGGGCGAGAACACTAGCGAGCTCGCGACGCGGTGCAAGCCCGCAGTGCGCCCTCCGCCGAGAAGAAGTGCGGCGGCCCGCACCTTCGCTCCGTATGCTCTTTCCCCCGCGATGGGCGCTGGTGCGCCCAGCACCATCGGGCCGAGCCATCCGCCGGCCGCCTAGCCGTGAAGATCAAGAAGAACATCCACTTCGAGTTCGACCAGGAACTCGTTCGCGAGCCGCTGCTCTACCACATCAACCGGTCCTTCGACGTGGTGGTCAACATCCGCGGCGCCAAGGTCAGCGACACCGGCGGCTTCATCGCCCTCGAGCTGGAAGGCACCATGGCCGAGATCGACCGGGTGCTCGACTACCTCCGGCAGCACGGGGTCCGGCTCGGCGAGGGCCTCGGGAGTTCGGAGCAGTGATCGGCCACGGCAACCGGCGGCGCTGGTGGGCCGGCCTGTTGGCCCTGGCCGGAGCGCTCGGCCTCACCGCGGCGGTGTGGCCGCCGAACGACCTGGTCGCGCGCGGCAGCAAGGCGGCGGTGGTGACGGCCGAACCTCGCGCCACGCGAGTCGGCCTCGAGATCCTGCAGAACGGCGGCAACGCCGTCGACGCCGCGGTCGCGGTGGCGCTGGCGCTGGCCGTCACGCATCCTCAGGCGGGCAACCTCGGCGGCGGTGGCTTCATGCTGATCCGGCTCGCCGACGGCACGTCGAACGCGCTGGACTTCCGCGAACGCGCGCCGAAGGCCGCGACCGCGGACATGTACCTGAAGCCCGACGGCACGGTCGACCAGGACAAGATCCAGTTCGGGGCCACCGCGGCCGGCGTGCCCGGCAGCCCGGCCGGCCTGCTGCATGCGCAGCTCACCTTCGGCAACCTGCGCCTCAAGCAGGTCTGCGCGCCGGCGATCCGGCTCGCCCGAGAGGGCTTCGTGGTCGACCAGTTCCTGGCCGCCGACCTGCAGGAGAACGCCACGCAGCTCGGCCGCTTCGCGTCGACCCGCAAGGTGTTCTTCCGCGACGGCAAGCCGCTGCAGCAGGGTGACCTGCTGGTCCAGACCGACCTCGCGGAGACGCTCGAGCGCTTCGCCGAAGGCGGCTTCGACGGGTTCTACAAGGGCAAGACCGCCGAGCTGCTGGTGGCGCAGATGCAGCGCGACGGCGGCTTCGTCACCGCCGAGGATCTGGGTGCCTACGAGGTGCGAGCTCGTACTCCGCTGGTCACGAAGTACCGCGGCCACGACGTGTTCAGCATGCCGCCGCCGTCGTCGGGCGGCGTGGCGCTGCTGCAGATGCTGAACCTGCTGTCGGGCTTCGACCTGGCGATCCTCGGCCATGGCGGCAGCGAGTCGATCCACCTGCTGACCGAGGTGATGCGCCGCGCCTACGCCGACCGTTCGCGGTGGCTCGGCGATCCGGACCACTACGCCGTGCCGGTGCAAGGGCTGCTCAGCCGCGAGTACACCGAGAAGCTGCGTGCCTCGATCGACCGCACCAAGAAGACCGACGTGCAGCCCGGCCTGCCGCCTGGCAAGACCGAGAGCGACGACACCACGCACTTCTCGATCGTCGACGCCGGCGGCAACGTGGTGTCGTGCACGACGACGATCAACTCGACGTTCGGGTCGATGGTGGTGGTCGAGGGGGCCGGGTTCTTCCTCAACAACGAGATGGACGACTTCTCGGCGAAGCCCGGCGTGCCGAACCAGTTCGGCCTCGTCGGCGGCAGGGCCAACGCGATCGCGCCGCACAAGCGCATGCTGTCGTCGATGACGCCGACCCTGGTGATGAAGGGCGACCAGGTGCGGCTCGTGCTCGGCGCCCCGGGCGGCGGCCGCATCATCACCGCGGTGCTGCAGACGCTGCTGAA
>JAEUHU010000093.1 GCA_016793305.1 Planctomycetota bacterium | reverse complement strand
AGCGACGACGTGCCGTTCGGCCCGCACAACACGAACGGCGCGCTGACGATCCAGGGCCTCGGCATGGCCGCGGCCAAGCGCAAGGTGATCGACTGGCTGGTGGCAGAGGGGCGCGGCCAGGCGAAGGTCACCTACAAGCTGCGCGACTGGCTGTTCTCGCGGCAGCGCTACTGGGGCGAACCGTTCCCGGTGCTGCACACGCAGGACGGCGTCGAACTGGTGCCGGACGCGCGGCTGCCGGTCGAGCTGCCGTACATGGAGGACTTCAAGCCGGGCGGTGTACCGGAGTCGCCGCTGATCCGCGCCAAGGAGTGGGTCGCCACCAAGGACCACAAGGGCCGGCCGGCGCAGCGTGAGATCAACACCATGCCGGGTGCCGCGGGCTCGAGCTGGTACTTCCTGCGCTTCTGCGATCCGCACAACGAACGCGAGTTCTGCAGCCGTGCGGCGAGCGACTACTGGCTGCCGGTCGACCTCTACGTCGGCGGCACCGAGCACGCGGTCGGGCACCTGCTCTACTCGCGCTTCTGGACCAAGGTGCTGCACGACCAGGGCCTGGTGCGGAGCAAGGAGCCGTTCCACAAGCTCTACAACCAGGGGATGATCCAGGCGTTCGCCTACGAGGACGCGCGCGGCGCCATCGTGCCGAAGAAGGACACGAAGGAAGTGGGCGATGACGTCGTGCACGCGGCGACCGGCGAGAAGCTGAAGCCGATCGTCACGAAGATGAGCAAGCGCTACGGCAACGTCGTCAACCCCGACGACGTGGTCGCCGAGTACGGCGCCGACACGCTGCGCCTGTACGAGATGTACATGGGTCCGCTCGCCGACAGCAAGCCCTGGAACCCGAAGGACGTGCCCGGCGTGCACCGCTTCCTGCAGCGCGCCTGGCGCCTCGTGGTGCCCGAGTTCGCCGAGAAGGGCACGGTGCACGAGTGGCTGCGGCAGGACCGGGCCGACGACGCCGAGATCGAGAAGCTGCTGCACCGCACGATCCACAAGGTCGACGGCGACATCGAGCGGCTGGCGTTCAACACCGCGATCGCCGCGATGATGATCTTCGTCAACGAGGCGACCAAGGCGATGGAGCGGTTGTCGCGCGGCCAGCTGCGGCGCTTCGCGCAGTTGCTGCAACCGTTCGCGCCGCACCTGGCCGAGGAGCTGTGGGAACGGCTCGGCGGTCGGGGCCTGCTGGCGCGCGCGCCGTGGCCGACCGTCGACGGCAAGCTGCTGGTCGACGACGAGGTCGAGATCGCCGTGCAGGTGCTGGGCAAGGTGCGCGGGCGCGCGCTGGTGCCGAACGGCTGCGTCAACGACGTCGCGATCGCGGCGGCGCGGGCGGCGGTGGCGACGCATCTCGAGGGCAAGACGGTCGTCAAGGAGATCGTCGTGCCGGGCAAGCTGGTCAACTTCGTGGTGCGCTGAGCGGCCCGCTCGCGTGCATCAGAACAGCAGGCGCACGCCGAGCGCCCAGCCGGTCAGGTCCTCTCCGAACAGGAACGAGCCGCCGACCGCGAAGCCGCTGGTGCCGGGCAGGCTCTTGTCGCCGGTCCAGACCAGCAGGCTGGCCCCGACCTGCGCGTAGGCGTCGACGCCGAACAGGTCGCCCTCGAGGAACGCGCGGTAGGCGCTGGTGAGCTGCCATTCGACCGGCTTGTCGAACAGGTCGAAGCCGGCCGGGCCGATCAGGTCGCCGCGCACCGTCAGTGTCTGCGTGCGGTCCAGGAACTCCTGGGCCGAGTCGTCGGCGTCGAAGGTGTCGGTCCAGCGCAGGTCGTAGCGCCCGACCACTTCGAGGCGATGGCGCTCCCCGAGCGGGCGTTGCCAGTCGGCGCGCACGCCGCCGCCATAGCCGATCGTCCACGCGTCCCAGTTGAACGCGATCCCGTTGGTCAGCGCCGCGGTCGTGGCAGCACCTGGGCCCGCGAACGTGGTCTCGTTCTCTATGCGCGACAGGGCGAGGTGCAGCATCGGCGCCACGGTCAGGTCCGGGCGTGGGCGGAACTGCAGTCCCACGCCCAGCAGGCCACCGTAGGTGCGCCACTTCGTGTCGATCGAGGTCTCGAGCCCCGGCAGCAGTCCGCCGTAGAGGTCGTCGGTGCCCTGGCGCGAGACCGCGTAGCCGAGGGCCCCTTCGAGGTAGAGACGCGGGCGTTCGCCACCCCACAGGTCGCTCGTGGTGTGGAACGGCAGCGCGTACGTCTTCACGTCGGTGCTGACGTCGTCGTCGATCTGGTAGGTGGCGCTGCCGAGTTCGAGCTCGTCGGCGAACACCACGAGGCCGAGCAACGACTGCGTGAAGTTGGATGCAGACAGGTCGTCGCGCAGCTGGTTGCGGATCGCCTGGAGGTCCTGGGCGGCGATCGGTGCCACGGGGAACGTGACGGCGAGGCCTGCGAGGAGGAGTGGAACTTGGGGCTTGCGGGCGTGGCGCGGCATGGCGTCCTCGGCGCCATGCTGTGCGGTCGGCTGGGCCGAGGCAAACGAACCCTGCGAATCCGTGGCCGTCGGTGCTGGCTCTCAGTCCCCGCGTGCGACCGCGAGCACGTCTTCGAGCTGCACGAGGCCCCGGCGAGCCTTCTCGAGGCCGTCCTGCAGCATGCGACGGTACCCACCGGCGGCCGCCAGCCGCTGCAGCTCGTCGTCCGCCGCGCGGCGCGAGATCGCCGAAGCCAGGTCGCTCGTGACGTGGAGCACTTCGTGCACGGCGATGCGGCCTCGCTTGCCACGGTTGCGGCAGGCCTGGCAGCCACGGCCGCGTCGCAGCCCTGGCTCCTTCTGGTCGGCAGGCAGGCCGAACTCCGCCAGCACCGCAGCGCTCGGCGTGTGCGGCTCCGCGCACTCCGGGCAGATGCGCGCGACCAGCCGCTGGCCGACGACGCAGCGCAGCGCCGGGCCGAGCAGGTAGGGGGCCAGCCCCATGTCGACCAGCCGATGCACCGTGGACAGCGCGTCGTTGGTGTGCACGGTGCTCAGCACGAGGTGGCCGGTGAGTGCCGCCTGCACGGCGATGCCTGCGGTCTCGGCGTCGCGGATCTCGCCGACCATGACCACGTCGGGGTCTTGACGCAGGATCGCTCGCAACGCACTGGCGAAGGTCCGCTCCGCCTTGACGTCGACCTGCACCTGCGTCGTGCCTTGCAGTTCGT
Source organism: Planctomycetota bacterium (assembly GCA_016793305.1). The sequence continues at coordinate 19,442 of JAEUHU010000093.1, read as the reverse complement.
ACTCGACCGGGTCCTCGACGCTGATCAGGTTGGTGTCGGGCTTGTTCAGCTCCGACATGGCCGTGTACAGCGTCGTGGTCTTGCCCGATCCGGTCGGGCCGGTCAGCAGCACGATGCCGTTCGGGGAAGTGAAGCCGCGCCGGAACAGCTCGAGGTTGTGCTTGCTCATCTCGAGCTTGGCCGGGTCGAGCGTCACGCCGGTGCGGTCCAGCACGCGCATGACCGCCTTCTCGCCGAGCACGCTGGGCAGCACCGACACGCGGAGCTCCACCTTCTCGGAGACGGCGATGCGCCCGTCCTGCGGCTTGCGACTCTCGCCGATGTCCATGCCGCTCGCCACCTTGATGCGGGCGACGACGGCGCGATGCAGCCCCGCGGGCAGCGTGTAGAGCGTGTCGAGGTCGCCGTCGATGCGGATGCGGACGCGCAGGCCGTCGCGCTGTGGTTCGACGTGGATGTCGCTGGCCCGCGCGCGCATCGCCTCCTCGATCAGATGGTCGACGAGCTTGATGACGGCGTCGTCGCCGACGAGGCGGCGGAGCTTCTCGGCGTCGACCGTCTGGCTGTCGATCTCCGACTTCAGCAAGCGCTGGATCAGGGCTTCGATACCCGAGGAGCCCTTCTGCATGCGCGCCAGCGCCGTGGCGATCGCGGTCGGCGTGGCCAGAACCACCTGCACCGACATGCCGGTGACTTCCTGGATCTCGTCGACTGCGAGCAGGTCGAACGGGTTCTTCAGCGCCACCGAGAGGATGCCGTCCTCCTCGCCGACGACGACGGCGTTGTGGCGCAGCGCCAGATCGAGCGGCAGGCGGTGGCGCAGCTTGGGATCGAGCGTGCGTTCCTCGAGGCCGTGGAACGGCAGCCCCAGCATCTCGGACCAGATGCGGTAGCCGCGCTCGAGGGTCAGCATGCCGCGGGCGACCAGCTTCTCGATCTGCGCGGCCTCGCCGCTCGGGCAGTCCTTCAGCGCGACCTCGAGGAAGCGGCGGTCCTCGTCCAGGCTGACGGCCAGGGCTCCGATCAGGTCGGCCTTCTGCTGCACCATGCAGGCGGCATCGGTCGGGCGAGCTCTGCGACCTGAGCTGCGGCGGTCGCCCCTGTAGAATCCCTAAGGTGGCGGCTTTCTCGCTGCCGATTCGCCCCGCATGGAGAAGTTCCAGAAGCAGGGGCACTCCCAGCGCGGCTTCACGCTGGTCGAGGTCATCGTGGTGTTGTCGGTCGTGTTGCTGCTGACGGGCATCGCCGTGCCGATGCTCAGCAGCTACATGGAGGACGGGCGCCGTGCGCGTGCGGAGGCCGAATGCAAGGTCGTCGGCGCCGCCGTGATGTCGTTCTACAAGGACCTCGGCGTCTACCCGGCCCGCAACAGCGGTGGCACGAACAACTACGTCTACTCGCTGCTGACCGGCCCGACGACGCCCACCACGAATCCGTGGAATGCGGGCCACAACTGGATCACCTGGGGCATGGGAGCCGCGCGCGGCGACCTGCTGAACAACCACCTGCTGCAGAACCGCCCGCAAGGCTCGACCACGGCCGCCTACGCGACCACCGGGAACATCCGCTGGCGCGGTCCGTACCTGAACGGCAGTGCACCGCTCGATCCGTGGGGCCGCCCGTACGTCGTCAACGTCATCTCGGGCTACTACTCGCACGCGACCAACTACAAGCGCCTCTGGGTCATGTCGGCCGGCCCGAACGGCCGCTTCGACACCAGCGCCAACGCGACCGCGACCACGGACATCACTGGCGACGACATCGGCGTGATGCTCGGCCAGCAACCCTGACCGCGCGCGAAGTCTCGCCTCCTCCAGGCGGCCCCCATGCGTTACCGAGCGAAGGTCCTCGAAGCCGACGGTGCCACCAGCACCGCCGTGCTGGAAGCGGACGACGAGCAGGCCCTGCACCGGCAACTGCACGGGGAGGGTCGTGCCCTGCTGCAGGCGCAGCCGCTCGACGCCTCGGCCGCGGAGGACGTCGACGGCCACGCAGAAGTCGACGACGTGCGGTTGTCGCCGCGTCGCCTGCTGTTGTTGACGCAGGCCCTCTACGAGGCGCTGGACGCTGGCGTGCCGCTGCTCGGCACCTTCGCGGCGATCGCCGAACAGGAGGAAGACGATCGGGTGGCCGACCTGCTGGCGGCGATCGGCGAACGCGTCGCCGCCGGTCAGTCGCTGTCCGACGCGCTCGCCGCGCACCCGAAGGCCTTCCCGTCGCTCTACTGTGCGCTGGTCAAGGCCGGCGAACAGTCCGGCAGCCTGCCGGACGTCCTGCAGTCGGTGGCCAGCTACCTCGAGTGGCGACTCGACATCGCGGCGACGATCAAGCAGGCGATGATCTACCCCGCACTCGTCGCCGCGGCGGGCTACGGCATGGTGATGTTCATGCTGTCGTTCGTGATCCCGCGGCTCGGCAGCGTGCTGGAGAAGATGGGCGGGGAGCTGCCGGTGGCCAGCCAGATGCTGATCCGCACGTCGGGCGTCGTCGCCGAGAACGTCTGGTGGATCCTCGGAGGTTCGGTGGCGGTGGTGGTCGCCGCGGTGCTGGCGATGCGCACGGCCCCGGTGCAGGGGGCGATGCTGTCGATGCTCGCCCGGCTGCCGGTCGTGCGCGACCTGGTGTCGACGCTGGCGCTGGCGCAGTTCTGCCGCACCTTCGGCGTGCTGCTGAACGCCGGCCTGACGATGACCAGCGCGCTCGAGCTCGGCGGGGGCGCGGTGTCGCTTCCCGAGGTGCGCGACGGGCTCGCTGCAACGCGCGAGCGCATCCTCGGCGGCGCCCGCCTCGGCGAGTCGCTGCAGGAGGAGGAGGTGCTGCCACCGGTCGCGCTCAGCATGGTGATGGTCGGCGAAGAGGCCGGCCGCCTGCCGATCACGTTCGAACGCCTGAGCCGCCTCTACGACCGAGAGGTCAAGGCGGCGGTGAAGCGCGCGCTCGGCATGATGGAGCCGATCGTCACCGTACTGCTCGGCATCGTCGTGGGCGGTGTCGCGGTGCTGGTGGTGTCGACGATCTACTCGGCGATGCGGGGGATCGGCAAGTGAGCCGCACGACCGCGTCCGACCGTGGTTTCGCCCTGCTCGGGGTGCTCGCCATCGTCGCGACCGGCAGCCTCGTGCTGCTCGCGGCGGTGCAGCGACTGGTGCCACCGCAGGCAGACCGCTCACGCCTCGTCGACGACCGGCTGTCTCTCTCCACCGCGGCCACCGAGATCGCCTACCGCCGCAACGGCACGTTCCCGACCAGCCTGACCAACGTGGCGAACGCCGCTGGCCTCGACGCGACCGGCTCCTGGCGCCTCGACCCGAACGGCTTCGCGGTCGACTTCTCCTACAGTCGCAACAACACGCGGGTGCAACTGCGTTCACGCGGCCGCGACCGGCGCTTGAACACCGCCGACGACGTGGTCGAGACGATCCCGGCCGAGCGGCCGCTGCGCACGCGGCAGCGTGGCCGCCTGCGGCTGTTGCGCGCCCTGCTGCTCGTCAGCCCGTACCGCACCAGCGGCACGATGACCGCCGGCGACCGCACGGCGATGCACGACGCGATGCGCGACTACGCGATCGCGCGGCGTCGCTGGCTCGGCGCCGACACGGCGACCCGCGCGCTGCTGACGACCACCATGCAGAACGCGGCCACGACGATCTCCGGTCTGGTGACGTCGAAGGGCTGCACGGCGCTGCCGACCGCCCTGCGGGGTGCCGGTGGCCTGATCACGGCGATCGGCTCGACCGATGCCACCGCCGTCGACGGCCGCGGTGCGGTGCTCGTCCGTCACACCGTGCTCGGCATCGCCGCCGCCGGCAACGACCGCACGCGAGGTACCGACGATGACATGTGATCGCCCGACCCGGGACGCCGCGGGATTCACGCTGCTCGAGATGATCGTCGCGCTGACGATCGTCGCGATCATGGCCGCCACGGCGATGCCGCTGGCCAGCGCGCTTGTGCAGTCGGATCGCCGCAGCGAGGCGGTGCGCGAACTCGCCGACCTCGGCGACGCGCTGCAATCCCACTGGTACGAGCGGGCCGCGTTCCCGAGCACGCTCGCCGACGCGACGTTCCTCGGCGTGCACCTGCAGCCGGGCGTGCGCAACGGCGGCGTCGAGGATCCGTTCGGGGCCGGTCAGCAGTATCGCTACGTGGTCGACACCACCAACGGCATCGCCACGGTCTGGAGCCGCGGCGAGAACGGTGTCGACAACGGCTACGCCAGCGAGGAGTTCGTGGTGCGCGTTCACGCGTCGGTTCCAGGCCTGAAGAAGACCTGGCAGCGCTTGCGGCTGATCGTCGAGCTGCTCGCCGACCACATCGAATCCGGGGGGTCGGTGGCCGGATCCTGGCCGACCGTTCGCGCGGCGATCGGCCTCGGCGCCGAGTTCGACGTCGACGGCTTCGGCACCACCTTCGACTGGACCGCGGCGACGCACACGCTGCGCAGCGCGGGTCCAGACCGCACGCTCGGCACCGCCGACGACGTCACCCTGTGAGTTCCGCCATGCAGACCTACGCCATCGTCGAGATCGAGGAAGGAGCGCTCAACGTCACGGTCGGTGGCCGGGACGGCAAGGTCGTCCGCGTCCAGCGCGCCGTGCGCCTGCCGCTGGCCGAGTTGAGCCGCGACTCGTTGACCGTCGCCTTGCGCAGCATCGGCAGCGACCTGTTGCAGGGCGCCAGCGGCGTGCACGTCGTGCTCGGCGACCGGCGCGCGCAACACTTCGCCAGCACGGTGCCGCCGATGCGGGCCAGCGCCGCGGTGGACTTCGTCATGCGGGAAGCGGCCCGCGTCACCAACGTCGCCGACCGCGCCGAGCTGCTGGTGGCCACGCGGCTGCTGCGGCGGCTTCCCGGCGGCAAGCTGATGCTCGGTTCCACCGCGCTGCCGCGCACCGCCTGGGAACCGCTCGCTGCGGCCTTCGAGTCGAGCGGCTTGAAGGTGCTCGGCCTGTTCTCGATGGAGGCGTGCCTGGCGCTCGGCGCGGTCGGTCAGGGACCGGGGAACGTCGCCGTGGTGGAGGTCAACGCCGGGCGCGCGCGCTTCGTGCTGTGCGATGGGGACTGCCCGGTGCAGGTGCGCCGGTTCCTCATCGGCGGTGGCGGCGGCGACGGCAATGGGGCCGCGGTCACCACGCAACTGGCGATGGAGCTGCCGCGCACGTTCGAGTGGTTGCGCGAGACCGGGCAACCGGTGCCTGGCACCCTGGTGCTCGGCCTGCGGGTCGGTGCCGACGAGTCGGCGTCGGAGATGCTGCAGAACGAGGATCTGCGCCGCGTCGTGCGCATCGGCGCACCGGCCGAGGTCGCGCCTGGGCAGGCGCAGCCGGGGCTGGCCGCCTGCATGCTGTTGACTCGTCTCGCCGGCGGCAAGCCGCTCCCGTCGTTGCTGGAGCCCCCGCGTGTGGTGCTGCCGCTGGGGTTCACGCGCCTGGCTTCGGTGTTCCTCACTGCGGCCGCCGGACTCGCGTGCACCGCCAGCGCGATCGTCGACACCCACGCCGGCATGGAACTGCGGGAACAGGCTCGGGCGATGGCCGCCGAACGGTCCGAGCTCGAGTTCGTGGCGACGCCGCGGACCGTGCCGGCCGCACCGGGGGGCGAGGTGGCCGACGATTCGTGGTTGCAGACCGCGCTGTCGATGCGGCGTCCGATCAGCCTGTTGCTCGCCGACGTGAGCAACTGTGCTTCGGACGAGCTGCACGTCGAGGAGCTCAAGTTCGCCAGCACCGAGCGCGCCGTGGTGACCGGTGTGGTCAAGGGCGCGAACCGGCAGCAGGCGCTGGCGGCGATCGCGGCCTTCGCCAAGCGGTTGAACGAGATCCCGTACGTGCAGACCGGCGGGGACGAGGAGATCGGGGAAGTGCCCCGGATGGCCAATTGCTTCCGCTTCCGCCTCGGCATGACCTGGAGGAACCCATGATCCACCTCGGCCGACGAGGCTTGGTGCTGTTGACGCTGCTGGCGACCCTGATGCAAGGAGGAGCTGCCGGCGTCGCCCACTGGTGGCGGTCTGAGTCCGACCGAGCCGTGACGACCGAGCAGGAGCAGCTGGTGCTGGCCCAGCGGCGCAATGCGGCGCGCGGCGAGCACAGCCCCGAGCCCGAACCGGCGCCGGTGGCGCCGCAGTGGTTCCTGCTCGACGGTCCGGATGTCGCCGCGACGCTCCAGCGCGTCAACGATCTCGGCGTGGACGCGCACGTCGTGTTCGACGTGATCAAGGCGTCGGCCTCGAACACGGCCGGCAAGCAGGCGTTCCAGGTCGCTGGTCGTGGCACGCCGCAGCGCGTCTGCGAGTTCCTGGCGTCGATCGAGCGCAGCGATCGCCTCATGATCGTCGAGTCGGGACGCTTCCTGCCCGGGGACGAGGACGAAGTGGCGTTCGAGTTCGCGATCGCGACCTACCACCGTGGAGGTGGCCGATGAACCGTCGCCACAAGAAGAAGAAGGGTGTGAGTCCGATGCTCGCGATCGGACTGCTCGTTGCAGCCGTCGCCGTGGCCGGGCGTACGCTGCTCGGCGGTGGTCCGGAGTCGAGCCTGACGTCGGCTGCCGACAACACCGACTTCGATCCGGCCACCGCCGATCCGGACGCTGCTGGTGCCTCGGCGGAGGGCGCCGCGGTGAAGTGGTCCGATCTGCTCGCCGTGCACGGTTCGTTCCGCAGCGGCCGCGAAGTGCGCCTCGCCTTCTCCGCGTTCGAGTACACGTCGTTCTGGGCCGCCCCTGGCGGTGAGAGCGTGGCCTCCTACGGGCGATGGACCGGCGAGGACCCGCCGCTGCTGAAGCTCGGCGTCGTGATGATCAGTGCCGCCTCGCGGCGCGCCGTGCTGGGTGGCCGCGTCGTCGGCGTCGGCGACGAGCTGGACGCCATGCGCGTGCTGCAGATCGAGCCTGGAGTGGTCTACGTGCAGTGGAGCGGCCGCCGCCTGACCTACGACCTCGACAGCGAAGCGCCGCGCGAGTTCCGCGGCGAACTGGCGCAGCGGCAGAGCGAGAACAAGGACGGTCACGAGGCGCCGACGACCGCGCCGGTGGCCACCACCCCGCAGGAGACTTCCCGATGAACCCCCTGAAGCGAACCCTCTTGGTCGCCGCGACCACTTTCGCGGTCACCGCCTGCTCGACCGCAGGCAGTGCTTCGCCGCCGAGTCTCGATCACCAGGAGGGCGCAGCCTCACCGGTGTTCCAGCCGATGCTGGTCGTGCCGCTGCCGTCGCTGCTGGGCGACGGCCAGGCTGCCGGCCGGCCGATGGACGCGCTGCAGGCGCGTGCCACCCCGCTCGGCGACGTGCTGCTCGCACTGTTCAAGGACTCCGACATCAACCTCGTCGTCGACCCGGCCGTGCAGGCGATGCCGTGCACGTTCGACATCAAGCGTTCGACCGTGGAGGAGTCGTTCGAATCGCTGCTCGAGAGCCTCGACCTCGGCTACGAGTGGGATGGCAACTTCCTGCGCGTGCAGAACATGGTGCGCGACACGGTGCTGGTCGACCTGATGGACGCGAGCGCCGGTGGTGCCCAAGGTGGCGGCCAGGGTGGTGGCACCCAGGGTGGTGGCAGCCAGGGTGGCAGCGGTGCCCAGGGCGGCGGCGGTGGCTTCTGGGACGAGATCGAGGAGAGCTTGCCCTCGGTGCTCGGCGAAGGTGCTTCCTTCGTCGTCAACCGCACCGGGTCCGCGATCCACGTCGAGGCCCGGCCGAGCGGCGTCCGCCGTCTGCGCGAGATCGTCGGCACGACGATGGATCGGGCCAACAAGCAGGTGTCGTTGGAGGCTCGCGTGCTCGAGGTTCGGCTCGAGAACGAGTACAGCCTCGGCATCAACTGGTCGTTGTTGCCCGGCCTGTTCAACAGCAACAAGACCGGCCTCGCCGGCGGTGGCGCCGTCATCGGTCAGACCGCGGCGTCGGGCGGCACCGCGCTGACGTTCGGCATCCTCGACAACGCCGACTTCTCGCTCGTCGTCGATGCGCTGCAGTTGCAGGGCCAGGTGCGGGTGCTCAGCAGTCCGCGCGTGTCCACGCTCAACAACCAGTCGGCGGCGATCCAGGTCACCGACCAGGTGCCGTACATCCGCCGCGAGATCGTCACCCAGGAGGGTATCGCCCGAACCGAGTACAGCGTCGAGTTCGTGCAGACGGGTGTGATCCTGAACGTGCGCCCGCTGATCGGCGAGGACGGCCTGCTGTCGGTGTCGATCACGCCGTCGGTGCGGGAGCAGATCGGCACCGTGGTCACGCCCGACGGGTTCGTCACCGTGCCGGTGCTCAGCGAACGACAGGCGACGACGACGGTGCGTGTGGCCGACGGCCAGGCGATCGCGCTCGGCGGGCTGCGCAGCACGCGCAAGAGCGAGTCGCGGCAGGGCATCCCGTTCCTGATGGACGTTCCTTGGCTCGGTCAGGTGTTCTCGAACACCGTGCAGGAGCGCAACGAGGTCGAGCTGATGATCGTCCTGGTGCCGCGCGTGCTCGACGACACGTGGATCAGCGAAGAGGTCGAACGCGGCGCGCACCGTCTGGTGCAGCTGCGGCGCGGCTTCCAGTGGAACCCGATCCGCCTCGAGGGCGTGCGGGCGGAGGATTGGTCGGGCGGCTCGCTGCAGGGGCGTGCGCAGGCCGCCGGCTCGGCCGACGTGCGGGTGCCGGACCAGGCGCCGGTGCCGATGCCGCCGGATCGCGGCACCACGGTGACGCGCAAGGGCCTCGCCGCGCAGTGGCTCGCGCGGGCGGAACGAGCTCTCTCGCAGGGCGATCCGACCATCGCCCTGCAGGCGATCGAGAAGTCGTTGGCGCTCGAGCCGACGCGCCGCGAGGCCCTGGTGGCCGGCGGCCTGCTCCACGAGCGCCACGGCGATCGCGCCCGCGCCCGCGTGCTGCTGGACCGCGCGATCGAGCAGGGCGACGACGTCGTGGCGTTGACCGCGCGCGGCGCGAACGAACTGACCAGTGGTTCGGCGTGGTCGGCGCGCCGGTACTTCGAGCGGGCGCACGAACTCGGCAAGACGACGCTGACCGGCGCCAACCTCGCGGCGTCGTTGATCGTGCTCGGCATGAACGACGAAGCGCGCGTGCTGCTGCGCAGCATCGCCGCCCCGGCGGCGCCGCCGGAGCTGCACGCCAACCTCGCGTTCGTCGAACTGAAGTGCGGCTCCGCCGCCGCCGCTCGCGACAGCTTGTTGCGCGCCCTCGCCGCAGGCGCCGATGCGCGCAATCCGCGCCTCGTCGCCCTCGAACGAATGGTCGCCGATGCGGAGCACGCCGCGGAACTGGCGGCCAAGCCCTGAGCGAGCGGACGCGAGCGCCGGCGAACTGGTTGGCGCCCCGGCTTGACGTGCGCGTCGGCGCTCCTATTCCTGGTCCGAGCCTAGGAACATGCGCCGCGCCCTTGCCTGCCCCTGGTTCGTACCGCTGCTCGCCGCTGCGCTCGCTGCCCAGGACGGTGCCGTGGAGCCCGCGGGCGGGGCGCTCGACGGACGGGTCTGGCGGCCGCTGCAGCGACCGGAAGTGCCGGTGGTCGACGGGGTGGGGTTCGTGCGCACGCCGGTCGATGCGTTCGTGCTGGCACGTCTGCAGGCGAGCGGGCTCGCGCCGGCGGTCGAGGCCGACCGCCACACGTTGCTGCGCCGCGTCACCTACGACCTGACCGGCTTGCCGCCGACGGCTGCCGAGATCACGGCCTTCGTCGGCGACGAGTCGCCGGAGGCCTACGAGCGCGTCGTCGACCGTCTGCTCGCCTCGCCCCAGTACGGCGTCAAGTGGGCCCAGCACTGGCTCGACCTGGTGCGCTACGCCGAGACCGACGGCTACGAACGCGACCACCGCAAGCCCGAGGTGTGGCGCTACCGCGACTGGGTCGTCGACGCGCTGAACCAGGATCTGCCGTACGGCGAGTTCGTGGCGCGGCAGCTCGCCGGCGACGAACGGCCCGACGCGACGGTCGCCGATCGCATCGCCACCGGCTTCCACCGGCTCGGCATCTGGGACGACGAGCCGACCGATCGCGAGCAGCATCGCTACGACGACCTCGACGGCATCGCCGACACGACGGCGCGCGCGTTCCTCGGCGTGTCGATGGGCTGTGCGCGCTGCCACGACCACAAGGTCGATCCGCTGCCGCAGCGCGAGTACTACGCGTTCCTCGCGTTCTTCGAGAACCTGACTCCATACGACCTGCGCGCCCGCACCGTGCCGCGCGACGGCGCCGAGGCGGCGTTCGCGGCGGCGCAGCAGGCCTACCGGCAGGCGCGCGATGCGGCGGTCGTGGAGCTGCGCACGCGCGCCGGGCGGCGCTGGGACGAGCTCACGGTGTTGGCCCAGCGCGAACGGCTCGAGCAGGCCGAGGCGTCGGTGGTGGCGGCGTACTCCGGCGACCGCGGCAGCAGCACGCAGCTGCTCGACGAGCGCGGCGAACGGCACGGAGCGATCGACGGCCAGGTGGTGCAGGTCGAAGGTCGGCGCGGCATGGCGCTGCGTTTCGACGGCGACGACGCGGTGGTGCTGCCGAGGCTGGTGCAGGACTCCTTCACGGTGGCGTTCTTCGTGCGCAGCGATCGCGGCGGGGCCGGGCGCCGCGACGACCCACGTTGGTTCACCGGCACCGGACTCGTCGACGGCGAGGTGCCGGGCATCGTGGCCGACTGGGGCATCGCCTGGCTCGACGACGGCCGCATCGTCGCCGGGGTCGGCGATCCCGAGACCTTCGTCGCCGCACCCGGTGGCCATCACGACGGCGCCTGGCACCACGTCGCGTTCACGCGCGACGCCAGCGACGGCCGCATCGCGCTCTACGTCGACGGGGCTCTGGTCGATGCCGCGGTCGGCGGCCTCGCACCGCGCAGTGCGCCGGAACGGATCGTCGTCGGGCGGTCGCAGCCAGGTGGTTCCGGCTTTCGCGGCGACCTCGACGAACTGGTGTTCCACCGGCGCGCCCTCACCGCCGCCGAGGTCGCGGCCCTGGCGCTCGACGGGCCCGGTGGCCTCGCGGCCGGCACGCTGCTCGGCGACGATCCGGCCGTAGCCGCGCTCGCGGCCCTGCGCCGGCCCGAACTCGACACCGTCGACGTGCTGATGGCCACCGAACGGGGCCCGCGGCCGCCCGAGTCGTTCGTGCGGCTGCGCGGCGACGTGCACAACCGCGGGCCGAGGGTCGAGCCCGGCTTTCCGGCGATGCTGCAGGCGGGCTTGCCCGCAGGCGCGCGCGAACCCGTCGTCGCGCCGACTGCGCACAGCAGCGGCCGCCGCACGGCGCTGGCGCGTTGGATCACCGATCCACGCCACCCGGCGACCTGGCGCGTGGCGGCGAATCGGCTCTGGCAGCACCATTTCGGCCGGGGCCTCGTCCGCACCAGCAACGACTTCGGCCGGCTCGGCGAAGCGGCGACGCACCCCGAACTGCTCGACTGGCTCGCCTGCGAACTGCTGGCGCGCGGCCAGAGCCTGAAGGCGATGCACCGGCTGCTGGTCACCAGCGCGACCTACCGGATGGCGAGCGACGATCGGCCGGACGCCCGTGCCGCCGATCCGCGCAACGACCTCTACTGGCGGTTCGACCGCCGCCGTCTCACCGCCGAGGAGGTGCGCGACTCGATCCTGGCGACGACCGGCGCACTGCAGCTCGAGCTCGGCGGGCCGAGCGTGTTCCCGCCGATCCCCGCCGAGGTGCTGGCGACCGCGTCGAAACCCGAGGAAGCGTGGGGCACGGCGACGCCGGAGCAGGCAGCTCGGCGCAGCCTCTACGTGCACGTGAAGCGCTCGCTGCAGGAACCGCTGCTGGCGGTGTTCGATCGCGCCGACACCGACGCGAGCTGCCCGGTGCGCTTCGCCACCGTGCAACCGACGCAGGCGCTGACCATGCTGAACGGCGACTTCGCGCAGGCAAAGGCGCAGGCGTTCGCGCAGCGCCTCGCGGCGGCCGCCGCCGACCGGACAGCTCGGCTGGCACTCGGTCTCGCGCTGGTGACACAGCGACCACCACGTCCGGCCGACCTCGTGCGCCTCGAACGACTCGCCGACGATCTGCAGCGCGAGTTCGGCCGCAGCGAGCTGGAGGCCCTGCAGCGCTGCTGCCTCGTGCTGCTGAACGGCAACGAGTTCCTGTTCCTCGACTGACCTCCCGCATCGCGAGCCCCTCGACCATGCCCCGGCCATTCCAAGGTTCGTTCTGCGGTCGCACGCGCCGCGAGTTCTTGTGGCAGGCGGGCTCGGGTTTCGCCGGGCTGGCACTCGCCGACCTGATGGCGCGCGACGGAGTGCCGCGTGGTGGCGACGATCCGGTGGCCGGGCCGCTGGCGCCGAAGCCGCCGCACCACCCGGCGAAGGCCAAGGCGTGCATCTTCCTGTTCATGTACGGCGGGCCCAGCCAGGTCGACACCTTCGACCACAAGCCGAAGCTCTACGGGCTCGACGGCAAGACCATCGACATCGCCACCAAGGGGCGCGGCGGCAAGAAGGGCCAGGGCCGCGTGGTCGGGCCGAAGTGGCGCTTCCGGCCGTACGGTGCGTGCGGCCGGCAGGTCAGCGACCTGTTCCCGCACCTCGCGCACTGCGTCGACGACCTGGCGTTCGTACACAGCATGTACGCCGACTCGCCGCTGCACGGTTCGGCGATGCTGATGATGAACAGCGGCCGCATCCTGTCGGGTGCGCCGTGCCTCGGCACCTGGGTCAACTACGGGCTCGGCACCGAGAACCAGAACCTGCCCGGTTTCGTGGTCATGCTCGACCAGAGCGGCGGGCCGATCTCCGGCGCCAAGAACTGGAGCAGCGGCTTCATGCCGGCGGTGTACCAAGGCACCGTGTTGCGTGGGCAGGGCGAGCCGATCCTCGACTTGGCGCGCCCGGACGGCACCAGCGAACGCGAACAGCGCCGCCTGCTCGACGCGCTGCGCGAGCAGAACGAAGCGCACCTCGCCGCCCGCGGCGAAGACCACGACCTGGCGGCGCGCATCGCCAGCTTCGAGCTCGCGTTCCGCATGCAGGCGCACGCTCCCGAAGCGATCGACCTCGCCAGCGAGGACGCGGCGACGCAGCGGCTCTACGGCCTCGACGAGCCGCGCACCGCCGACTTCGGCCGCAAGTGCCTGCTGGCCCGCCGTCTGGTCGAACGTGGCGTGCGCTTCGTGCAGATCTACTCGGGCGGCAACCACAACGACCACAACTGGGACGCGCACGGCGACCTGGTGCAGAACCACGAGAAGCACGCGGGCGCCACCGACCGCCCGATCGCCGGCCTGCTGACCGACCTGAAGCGGCGCGGGTTGCTCGATTCGACGATCGTCGTCTGGGGCGGCGAGTTCGGCCGCCAGCCGACCGCCGAGTACGCCGAGGGCACCGGCCGCGACCACGACGCGGAGGGCTTCACGATGTGGCTCGCCGGCGGCGGCATCCGTCCCGGCATCGCCGTCGGCGCCACCGACGAGCTCGGCTACAAGGCCGTCGAGCGCCCGTTCCACGTCAAGCAGCTGCACGCGACCATCCTGCACCAGATGGGGCTCGACCCGAACCGCCTCGCGTTCCGCCACGCCGGCCTCGACCAGCGGCTGGTCGGCACCGAGGGCGCACAGCCGATCCGCGAGCTGATCGCCTGATTCGTGGCGCCCCGCGCGTTCGTGCGATCAGTTGACCGAAGGCACGCTCGCCGGGCGCACCGGGTCGGCCTCGGCCTCGCCCATGTCCAGCGCCACCAGCGCGGCGAGGAACACCGCCGACTGCGCCGGTCGCTGTTCCACGAACTCACGGGCCACTGCGAGGAACTCGCGGAACGAGATCGTGCCGCCGTGGCCGCGGTGCAGCAGGCGCGTGCCGAAGTCGATGGCGTGCGGCGTGGCGAGACGGCGCAGGGAATCCCGCGCGGCGTGGGACTGGGCGTGGTGCTTGGTCATGGGAGAGAGCGGCCACCGGCCGCACAGACCTAGTGGGCCACCGGGGGCAGCCGCGCCCCGATTTCTTGCCGAACCTCCGACTGAGCAACCGTGTGGTTGGAAACTGATCCCTTGCGTGTTGGTGCGGGGAGTTCGCGGGCCGAGTCGACCCCGTCGATCGAGCGCCGGAAGGCTGGGCAGCGCACGAGTCCGACCGCACCAACACGCAAGGGATCAGTGTGGTGTGGTTGCTCCCAGCGGCTCCCCTGGGCGACACCGGCCGTTGGATCAGCCCCGGGGGTAGGCCAGCTTGGCGAGGATCTCGTCGGGTTCGGGGAAGCGGCCCTCGCGGCCGCGCTTGTCCCACAGCAGCCGGCCGTCGACGGTCACCACGAAATCACCGCGCCCGCCCGGCTTCTTGTCGACGACCACGCTCGGGATCGCCTTCTTCAGGGCGGCAGCCAGACCGGCTGCCTTCGGCAGGTAGTTTCAGACCACGCAGTATTCGATCTGCACGCGCATGCCGGCGAGGCTAGCGGCGCGGTGGGCCGACCGCGAGATCACGGTCGCTCCTGGGTTCGTGTTCCGGTGACGGCCAGCACGAGCCAGCCGGCGAGGAAGGCGACGCCGCCGAACGGCGTCACGGCGCCGAGGCCCTTCACACCGGTCCAGACCAGCGCGTAGAGCGAGCCGCTGAACAGCACGATGCCGACCAGGAACAGCCACGCGGCGAGCCCCGTGCGCGCGCCGAGGCGGCCGAGCACGCCGCAGCAGAACAGCGCCAGGGCGTGGAACATCTGGTAGCGGACGCCGGTCTCGAAGGTCTGCAGCTGGGCCGGGTCGTAGTGGTCCTTCATGCCGTGCGCGGCGAACGCGCCGAGTCCGACGGCGAGGCCACCGAACAGGGCACAGAGGCGCAGGGTGGTGGTGGGGTGCATCGCCGCATGCTAGGGCGCCGGGTGGTGTTCCAGCACTCCGTCCTGTGGTGCCAGAGGCGAGGAAAACCCTGCCGGCGGTTCGTCCCCGCGGCTTCCAGGTCCGATAACACCGGTCATGCGCTGCATCCGCTCCGCTGCCGTCTCCGCCCTACTGTCAACCCTGGCCCTGGCCCAGGTTCCGGCGACGCCACCCGTGCCGTCGGTCGCGCCGATCGAGAAGGCGTTCGCGACCTTCGTCGGCCAGCTGCGTCTGCCCGAAGCCGGCCTGTCGGTGGTCACCGCCGACACCGAACTGCACCGCAGTCACCACGGCGACCTGGCCGGGGCCACCGAGTTGCCGATCGCGTCGGCCAGCAAGTGGCTCGCGGTCGCCACCGTGATGACGCTGGTCGACGAGGGCAAGCTCGATCTGGACCTGCCGGTGGCCCGCTACGTCGGCGAGTTCGATCGGGACGACAAGCGCCGCATCACCCTGCGCCAGTGTCTGGCCAACACCAGCGGCCTGCCGGCCCGACTCGACGACCGCCTGCGCGGGCTCGACATGAAGGGCTTCGCCGCCGCGGCTGCCGACGCCGGCCTGCGCATGCAGCCGGACACCGGCTTCGTCTACGGCGGCGTCGGCTTCCAGGTGGTGGCGGTCGCCGCCGAACGGGTCACCGGCCTCTCCTGGCACGAACTGTTCGCGCAGCGCATCGCCACACCGCTCGGCCTCGAGCACACGCGCTTCGGCACGTTGCAGCCGATCGGCGGCGAAGCCGGTACCACGCCGCTGCCGTGGGTCGCTGGCGGTGCGGTCTCGTCGCTCGACGACTATGCGCGCTTCGTGCGCATGCTGGTCGGCAAGGGCATGTTCGGCGGCGCGCGCGTGCTGCGCGAGGAGAGTGTGGCGGCGATGTTCCGCGACCAGGTGCGCGAGATCGTCGAAGTGCACCTCGCCGGCTTCGGCAACCGCAAGATGCGCTACGGGCTCGGCACGTGGATCGAAGAGCTCGACGGCGACGCGTTGCGGGTGCTGGATCCTGGCGCGTTCGGCTTCACGCCTTGGATCGACCTCGACCTCGGTGTCGGCGGGGTGCTGGCGGTGCGCGACCGCGCCGCGCGTGTGCTCGACTACCTGCAGCCGGTCCAGGACGCGGTGCGCAAGGCGGTGCAGTCGCCGGTGGTCGCCGGCACGAGCGCCGAGCACAAGCTGTCGCACGACGGGCGCAGCCGCCGCTACCTGCTGCACGTGCCGCCCGCGGCTGCCTCCGGGGAAGCGCCGCCGCTGCTGGTCGTGCTGCACGGTGGCGGTGGCCACGCCGAACACGTGCGCGAGCAGACCGGCCTCGCCGAACTCGGCGTGCGGGCCGGCTACGTGGTGGTGTTCCCAGATGGCACCGGTCCGGTTGCACGGCGTCTGCTGACTTGGAACTCGGGCGGCATCCCGGTGTTCGCGGTCGAACGCGACATCGACGACGTCGGCTTCCTGAAGGCCCTGGTGAAGGACGTGGCGGCGCGCACCACCGTCGATCCGCAGCGCGTGTTCGCCGTCGGCCACAGCAACGGCGGCATGATGTGCCACCGGTTGGCGCGGCAGGCGGCCGACACGTTCACCGGCATCGCCGTCGTGTCCGGCGCGATGAACTTCACCGCCGTCGATCCGACGAGCCCGATCCCGGTGCTGCTGCTGCACGGCACCGCCGACCAGCACGTGCTCTACCAGGGCGGGGCGCCGCGCGAGGCGATCGGCAAGGCCGGCGACCGGGTCGACGCGTCCGTGCAGGCCGCGGTCGACTACTACGTGGCGCGCAACACGCTGCGCACGACGCCGGTGACGAAGCAGGACGGCAAGGTGCGCATCGACGACTACGACCTGCCGCGCGACGGCGTCGCCACGGCCCCGCTGGCACCGGTGCGCGTGATCACGCTCGACGGCGGCGGCCACAGCTGGCCCGGTTCGACGGCGGTGGGCCTGCCGCGGGCCGACAAGCCGTTCCCGTTCGACGCCTCGCGCGCGATCCTCGCGTTCTTCAGCGGGCTCGCGAAGCGGCCGGCGGCGGCTCCGGCCGCGCCCGCCGGTCGCTGACCGGCGCCACGGTGTCGCCGACGACGCGGCGCGTCACCACCAGATGCGCCAGCGGAACGTGCGCTCGGCGTAGCCGGTCGCGGTGCGCAACACGTCGAGGTGGTTGTCCTGCAACAGCGCGCGCCGGTCGGACTGAGCGGTCTCGTCGTCGGCCGGGCCGTCGACCGGCATGCGTCCGAATCCCAGCATCGACCAGGGGCCGATCCACCAGTCGAGCGGCAGAGCGATGAAGCCGCCGAGCTCCGAGCGCGCATGGCCGTTGCAGCCCGCGGGCAGGTGGCGGCGCAGGTCGGCGAGCTCGTCGGCCAGGGGCTTGGCGTCGGCCGGTCGCTTGGTCGCGGCGATCGTCTTGGCGAGCAGTTCGGCGCCGTCGCGGCCGCCGCACAGCAACAGGTGCTTGGCGGTGACGCAGAGCCACAGGTCGTAGCCGAACGCGAAGCCGTAGCGATGCGTCTGCACGCCGTCGACCGTGGTGGTCTCGGCGTGGTTCAGGAAGCCCTTCGCCTTCGTCAGCACCTTGGTCAGGCCGGCGGTGAACGCTGCTTCGTCGCGCAGGCCCAGGCCGAACACCCAGCTCAGGTCGTTCGGGCGCTCGAGCTCTTCGATCGGTTCGTGTGCGAACAGCACCGCGTCGGTGGTGTGGGCGAGCAGGTCCTGGTCGACGTCGAGGCCGAGTTCCTCTCGCAGCCGGCCGCTCAGCTCCTCGACCCCGTCGGCCTCCTGGCTGGCGATCGCGCGCAGCACGTTCTGGTAGAGACCTTGGAAGTCGAAGTGGCCGAGCTTCCACGAGCCGGCACCGGTCGGCACCAGCGCGCGGTCGCCCGGTACGCCCGGCGTGCCCGGCAGCAAGGCCGCGAACAGACCGCGTTCGTCGCGCGTGAACTGCTGCGCCAGCTCGAACTGCACGTGCGGGCCCGCGGCACCGACTTCGAACGACAGCGTGCCCAGGCTGTCGACGCCGAGCACTTCCATCATGTGCGCGTCGCGGGCGCCCTCCTGGCGCTTCCACGCGGGGAGCAACGCGGCGACGTCGAGCTGCACGCGCATCGCCGGCGTGTTCGGCTTCGGCGGCTTGCCGGTCGCGTCGGCGCCGAGCTGCTTCGCCGCCGCGAACACCGCTGGCACGAGGTTCTGTGGTCCGACCACCAGCAGCACGTTCGGTCCGTCGACGAAGGGCAGCACCAGCGCGTCGTCACCCTGGGTGCGCAGCTCGCGAGCGGTCCCGCCGAGTTCGAGCGAGCTCGGCTCGCCGGGCAGGGCCTTCTCGAGCACGCCCCGCAGGTCGCCGGCGAGTCGAGCGAGGTCGGTGCGGCCGTCGCCTTCGATCAGCACGGCCACCGCCGCCGCGTCGCCGAGCCAACGCGCCTCCAGGTCGAACCAGACGCCGACGCGCACGCGGCCCTGGTGGCCGAGCAGGTGCTGCATCGCCGCTTCCCCGACGTCGGAGCCACCGAGCAGCAGGTTCGCCTGGCCGAGCATCGGCAGCACGTGCGGCTGCCAGAGCCCACGGCCCTTCTCGGAAGCGAGCAACGCGCCGAGGTTGGTCGGGCCGAGCCGCAGGCGCCAGCCGTCGGGGCCGACGGTGTCGAGCAGCAGGTGCGGTGCGCCGATCGCGGCGGTCGCCGTGGTCGTGGCGGCGGGCGGCGGTGCGTCGCCGGCCGGAGTCTGGGCCAGGATCGGCGTGAACCACAAGATGGTGGAGAGGATGGCGTGCTTCATGGCGAGGTTCCCGGAGGCGCTCGATCGTGCGGCAAACGCCTGTTTGGGTCCATGCGCCGTCGCTACAAACGCCGCCACCGATGGCCGAGCCGTTCAAGAACTGGATCGACGCTGCGCTGGTCGAGGCCACGGCCACGCACCTGCAGCGCGCCTGGCGCGGCTTCCCGCGCGAGGCGTTCGTACAGCAGGCGACGCGCGGGCTCGGCAAGCTCGAGTTAAAGCAGCGCGTGCAGCAGGTCGCGAGCGCCCTCGCGGCGACGCTGCCCGCCGACTTCGCGCGCGCCTGCGACGTGGTCGAAGCGACGCTCGCACCCCCGCAGCCGGACTTCGCGATGGCCACGCTGCAGAGCGGCGAGGCGGGCCTCGCCGGGTGGATCGTCTGGCCACTGACCGAGTTCGTGGCGCTGCGCGGGCTGGCACAGCCCGAACGGGCGCTGCGTTGCCTGCACGCGCTGACGCAGCGGCTGACCGCGGAGTTCGCGATCCGGCCGTTCCTGGTCGCGCACGAAGCGCTGGTGCTGCGCACGCTGCACGCGTGGTGCGATGACCCGAGCATGCACGTGCGGCGCCTCGTCAGCGAAGGCTCGCGGCCGCGGCTGCCGTGGGGCATCCGGCTGCAGAGCTTCGTGCGGGACCCGAGCCCGACGCTGCCGCTGCTCGAGCGCTTGCAGGACGACGCCAGCGAGTACGTGCGGCGCAGCGTCGCGAACCACCTGAACGACATCGCCAAGGACCACCCGGCGGTGGTCGCCGACTGGCTGCGGCGCCACTTGCCCGGCGCACCGCCAGAACGCGTGGCGTTGCTGACCCACGCGAGCCGCACGCTGGTGAAGAAGGGCGATCGCGCGGTGCTGGCCGCGTT
>JAEUHU010000088.1 GCA_016793305.1 Planctomycetota bacterium | reverse complement strand
GTGTTCATCGAGACGGTGGTCGCGAAGTGGTCGCTCGCCGAACTGAAGGTCGTCGAGAAGATCGACACGCACTTCAACATCGGCCACCTGGTCGCGGCCGAGGGTGACACCGTCAGTCCGGACGGCAAGTACCTGATCGCGATGAACAAGTGGGCGCTCGACCGCTTCGCGCCGGTCGGTCCGCTGCTGCCGCAGAACTTCCAGCTGATCGACATCGGCGGGCCGAAGATGCAGCTGCTCTACGACATGCCGTTGCCGCTCGGCGAGCCGCACAACGCGCAGATGATCAAGGCCGGCAAGCTGAAGCCGATCGACGTCTACAAGCCGATCGGCACCAACCCGCTGACCGACGCCGTCGACCCGAACGCGACCGTCGCCGGCAAGGAGCGCATCGAGCGCAAGTCGGACGGCGTGCACGTCTACATGACCGCGGTGCGCAGCCACTTCTCGCCGGACATCGTCCGCGTGAAGCAGGGGGACACCGTGCACCTGCACGTCACCAACGTCGAGCAGGCGCACGACGCGACGCACGGGCTCGCGATCGGCGGGCAGAACATCAACGTCAGCCTCGAGCCGGGCAAGCACTGCAACATCACGTTCGTCGCCGACAAGGCCGGCGTGTATCCGTTCTACTGCACGGAGTTCTGCAGCGCGCTGCACCTGGAGATGGCCGGCTACCTGCTGGTCGAGCCGAAGTGATCGCCATGCGGGCCCTCGCCGTGATCCTGCCGCTGCTCGTCGCCACCTGCGGCGGCGAGCCTGCCGAGCGAACCCGGCCGGTCGCGCCGGAGCCGCAAGGCGGCGTGCTGGTGCAGCCCGGCGAGGACCTGCAGGCGGTGATCGCCGCGGCAGCCCCCGGCAGCGTGGTGAAGCTCGCCGCCGGCGAGCACCGGGGCCCGGTCGTGATCGACAAGCCGTTGGTGCTGTGGGGGCCGCGCGAGGCGGTGCTGCGCGGCGGCGAGGGTTCGACGCTGCGCGTGCGGACGAACGGGACCCGCGTCGCCGGCCTGACGATCGCCGGCAGCGGCCAACGCTTCGACCTGATGGACGGCGGCGTGCACCTGCAGGGGGAGGATCTCGTGCTCGAGGGCGTCACCGTGCGCGACGCCCTGTTCGGCATCCTGGTCGAGAAGTGCAAGCGCGCCCGTGTGCACGGCAACACCGTGATCGGCACCGGCATCCCGGCGATGGGGCTGCGTGGCGACGGCATCCGGTTGTGGGAGACCAACGACAGCGAAGTGGTCGACAACGACGTGACCGACTCGCGCGACATGGTGGTCTGGTACTCGTCGCGCAACCGCCTGGCTCGGAACCGCGTGACCGGCAGCCGCTACGGCACACACTTCATGTACAGCCACGAGAACGTCGTCGAGGACAGCGAGTACGTCGGCGACGAGGTCGGCGTGTTCGTGATGTACTCGCGCGACATCGTGCTGCGGCGCAACCTGCTGGCGAAGTCGGGTGGAGCCGCCGGCATCGGCATCGGCCTGAAGGAGGCCGGCAACCTGACGATCGAGGACAACTGGCTGCTGGCGAACACCACCGGCCTCTACGTCGACGCGTCGCCGCTCGACCCGACGCACCACAACGTCTACCGACGCAACGTCGTGCGCTTCGCCGAGGCGGCGATCAGCCTGCACTCGGGGCTGAAGCGCAGCGACTTCGTCGACAACGAGTTCCGCGACAACGGCGTGGTGGTGAAGGTCGGCGGCCAGGGCGATGCGATGACCTGCACGTTCGCCGGCAACTACTACGACGAGTACCAGGGCTACGACCTCGACGGCGACGGGCGCGGCGACGTGCCGTTCGCGGCGCGGCGCTTGTCGACGCAGCTCGAGGGGCGCTACCCGGAGCTGGCGTTGCTGCACGGCGCGCCGGCGATGGCGATGGTCGACGTGGTCGGCCAGGTGATGCCGCTGTTCGCGCCGCGGCAGCTGCTGACGGACGCGGTGCCGCGCATGGCGCCGTTGGCGATGGCGTGGATGCCGGAGGTGCACCATGCGCGTTGAACTGCAGGCGGTCGGCAAACGCTTCGGCCGCGTGGCCGCGTTGCGCGACGTGACGCTGGCGCTGCCGGCGGGCAGCCGCACGGCGCTGGTCGGTCCGAACGGCTCGGGCAAGTCGACGCTGGTGCGCGTGCTGATGGGCATGCTGTCGGCGACGGGGAAGGTGATGGTGGACGGGCAGGTGGTCGGCGACGACCGTCGGGCGCTCGCCCCGCGCATCGCCTACGTGCCGCAGATCGCGCCGCGCCTCGCGGCCCCGGTACGCGACGTCGTGCTGGCGGCCGCCGGGCTGCGTGGGCGTTCGTTCGCCGACGTCGCCACGATCGCGCACGAACTCGGCGTCGATCTCGACGAACTGGTGCGTCGGCCGTTCCGGGCGCTGTCCGGCGGCCAGCGCCAGAAGATCCTCGCCGCGCTGGCGCTCGCCGCGGGTGCCGAGCTGCTGCTGCTCGACGAGCCGACCGCGAGCATGGATCCGCAGAGTCGCATGGCGTTCTTCCGGCTGGTCGAACGCCTGCCGACCAACACGACCGTGCTGCTGTGCTCGCATCGCCTCGAGGAGATCCGTCGGCTGGTCGACCGCGTCGTGGTGATGGCCGAAGGTGCGGTCGCCTTCGAGGGCGACGCCGGGGCCTATCTCGGCGAACACGCCGAAGCCGTGGTCGAAGTGCGCGCGGTCGCCGCGCGTGCCTTGGCCTGGCTCGGCGAACGGGGCTTCGTGGCCGGGGCCGGCGGCTGGTGGAGCCGGTCCGTGCCGGTCGGCGAGCGCGCGCGCCTCGTCGGCGAGCTCGGCCGTTCGCTGAACGGCGAACTGCTGGACCTCACCGCGCGCGACGTCGAGCGGCTGCACGAGCCGCACCGGAGGAACCCATGAGCCTGTTCACGGATCGTCTGTTGCCGATCGCGCTGCTGTCGACCGTCGTGCTGGTGGTCGGCGGGGCCGTGGCGTGGTCGGTGGTGGCGTCGGGCAAGCTGCCGGACGGGCCGGCCGACGTGGTCTGGGACAAGGCCGCGTGTGCCGCCTGCGGCATGCACGTCGGCGAACCGCCGTTCGCGGCGCAGCTGATCGACACCAGCGGGCGGCTGCACACGTTCGACGACCCCGGCTGCCTGTTCCTCTACGTCGAGGAGCACCGGCCGCCGGTGCACGGCATCTGGTTCCGGCATCACCGCGAGGAACGGTGGCTGGCGGCCGATCGCGTCGCGTTCGCGATGGCCGACAAGACGCCGATGGGCTTCGGCATCGCCGCCGTCGACGTCGGCACTCCGGGTGCCATCGACCACGACGAAGCGCGCCGCCGTTGCCTCGCCCGCACGGGCCACGGAGACGGCCGATGAACCTGCGCCGCGAGATCGCCGTGGTGGCCCGCCTCGACCTCGCCGAGGTGCTGCGCTCCCGCTGGCTGGTGTTCTGCCTGGTGGTGCACACGATCCTCGCCGGCACGTTCGTGCTGGTCGGCATGCGCGAGAGCGGCGTGGTCGGCTTCACCGGCATGGGGCGCGCCCTGATGTCGTGGAGCCACGTGCTGCTGTTCCTGCTGCCGCTGCTGGCGCTGTCGGCGACCGGCCAGGTGGTGAACGGGGCCCGCGACGACGGCTCGCTCGAGCTGCTGCTCAGCAACCCGGTCAGCCGGACCGGCTACTTCGTCGGCACCACGCTGGTGCGGCTCGTCGCCCTGTGCGTGCCGCTGCTGGTGGCGATGCCGGCGATGGGGCTGTTCGGCGCGCTCGCCTTCGGCCAGCAGGTGCCCTGGGACTTCCTGCTGCGCGGCGTCGTCGTCAGCGTGGCTCTGCTCGGCTGCTTCACCGCGATCGGCATGCTGGTGTCGACGCTGGTGCGCAGCCAGGCGAAGGCGCTGATGCTGACGCTGCTGCTGTGGGCGCTGAGTGCGGCGCTGATCGACTTCGCGCTGGTCGGCGTGATGCTGCAGTGGGAACTGCCGCCGTCGGCGGTGTTCGCGCTCGCGGCGATCAACCCGGTGCAGTGCGCACGGCTGGCACTGCTGTCGGGAGCCCAGCCGGAGCTGTCGACCTTCGGGCCGGTCGGGTTCTTCCTCGCCAACCGGATCGGCAGCGGCGGCCTGCTGGCGCTCGGCATCGTCTGGCCGCTGCTGCTCGGGCTGACCGCCTGGGTTTGGAGTCTCGGCGCGTTCCGGCGCCGCGACCTCGTCTGAGAGCGAACGGAGTCGACCATGCGAAACCCTGCCGAGACCTTCTGGGAGTTCCTCGACGCGCCACTGCGCGGGCGCGGCCGCATCCTGCTCGTGCTGCTGACGATTCCCTTGCTGCTCAGCTTCGCCTTCCCGCTGTGGCAGATCTTCATGAAGGCGCCGCAGTATCCGAGCGGCCTCACCATGGACATCTACTCCTACCAGGTCGTCGGCGGGAACGACGGGCACGACGTTCAGGAGATCAACACGCTGAACCACTACATCGGCATGCACACGATCACGCGCGAGGAGCTGCGGGACCTCGACTGGATCCCGTTCGCGATCGTCGGCATGGCGCTCCTGGCGTGGCGGGCGGCGCTGCTCGGCAACGTGCGCGCGCTGATCGACCTGTCGATGATCGCCGGCTACGTGTCGGTGGTCGCGTTCGGCCGGTTCGTCTGGATGCTCTACGAGTTCGGGCACCACCTCGACCCGAAGGCGCCCGTGAAGGTGGCACCGTTCATGCCCGTGGTGATCGGCGAGAAGCAGATCGCCAACTTCCTCACGGTCAGCATGCCGCAGCTCGGCTCGTTGCTGATGGGTGCCTTCACGATGGGGGTCTGGGGATTGACGCTGCTCTACCTTTGGCGCGGGCGGAAGATCGCGCGGTCGCTGGCCGCAGGGACGATTCCCGTGCCGATCGGCTAGGCTCCGGGCCGCCCGCGCACGGCGACTCCGTTCCGGGAGCTCCGCCGGCCGCCCTGCGTGGTGCGCGCCTCGATCGGCCATGTCCAGAACCTCTCTCCGTCTGCTCGGGGCGCTCGCCCTGGCAATCCCGCTGTTCGCCCAGGAACCCGCCGCCGCCCCGCGGCCCAGCAAGCAGCCGCCGGCCTTCTGGCCGTCGCTGCTGCGCTTCCACTGCGGGGACACGCTGCCCGAGGTGAAGGCGGTGCGCGGCGACGGCACCGAGTGGCGGCTCTCGGAGCACCGCGGCAGGCCCACCGTCGTCGCGATGGTGCCGTTCGCAGCCCGCGGCGACGCTCCGGCCTTGTTGCCCGAGCTCGGCGCACTGCAGGAGCGCTTCGCGCGCTACGGCGTGCAGACGGTCGCGGTCGTCAACTGGGCGCGGCCGGAGCAGTGGTCGGCGTGGGCGAAGGAACAGGCGGCGAAGGCGTCGGTGCTGGTGGTCTGCGACCCGGTGGCCCCGCTCGAAGGCGACGTCGACCAGGAGACGCGCCTCGCGCACCATGGCAAGACGCTGCTCGGCACGATGTTCGGCGGCGGCATGACGCCGCCGCTGCCGGCCCTGTTCCTGGTCGACGCGCAAGGATGCATCGTCGGCAGCTTCCGCCTGCTGCCGGAAGAGGCGAAGCGCTACGTCGGCCTGGCGCAGCTGCTGCGCAAGGCCGGTGTGCAGCTCGAGGCGCAGGATCTGCCGGGTGAAGCACCACCGGCCGAGTTCTGGGTCAAGAAGGAGAAGGTCGTCGAGAAGCCGGTCGATCCGATCGCCGACGGGACGGTCGCCAAGGACTTCGTGATGAAGGACGCCACCGGCAAGGAGGTTCGGCTCGCCGACCACGCCGGCAAGGTCGTCGTGCTCGACTTCTGGGCGACGTGGTGCGGCCCGTGCAAGGCGGCGCTGCCGCACTTGCAGGAAGTCGCCAAGCAGTGGAAGGAGCACGGGGTCGTGGTGATCGCGTCGTGCACCAACGACGGCCGCGAAGAGTTCGAGGAGTTCGTCGCCGAGCAGGGTGCCAAGTACCCCGACGTGCTGTTCGTGCACGACCCGAAGGAACGGGCCGAGGACCGTGCCTCGCGCACGCTGTTCGGGGTCGGCGGCATCCCGCACCAGTTCGTGATCGGCCGCGACGGCAAGATCGCGGCCCAGGTGGTCGGCTACCGGAAGGGCGAGGTGCTGCTCGAGGCGGCGCTGCACAAGGCGGGCGTGCCGATCGACGCGGCGACGCTCGAGAAGGCGGCCGCCGACCAGAAGCTGCGCGACACACCGAGCCCCGAGGCGGGGCCGAAGAAGGCAGCCAAGATGGGTGGGGCGGGCGGCTGACGCCTGCCGCCGGATCGGGAGACCCTTCGAGAAGTCCCGGTGGCAAGGGGCGATCGCGGCACTTCGCGTTTCAGCTGGCGCGCCCGGCGACCGATACTCGGGCATTCTCCCCCGATCCCCAGGAACGCCATGCAACGAGCTCTCTTTGCCGGCCTCTGCGCAGCTGCCCTCTTCACCGGCTGCGACAGCAAGGTCGAGTCCTCGGTCGACGAGGCGCAGCAAGCACGCTTCGAGACCCTCTCCGACTGCTTCCCAGGCCTCTACCAGCGCGTCGAGCAACTGCTCGACGTGGTCGACACGTGGCGCCTGGCCAGCGGGTCGTCGATCGCCGACCCGAGCGGACTGACGTTCGCCGAGCAGGGTGACGGGACGGTGGACCTGACCTACGTGGTCGGCTCGACGACGCTGACCATGACGGTCACGTTCTACAGCCCGACCGGCACCGCCCAGGACCTCAACCTCGGCTCGCCGGCGACGCTGAACGACCTGGTGACCGCGGCCGCGGTGGCCTTGCGGACCGCTTTCCCGAGCGGCGACAGCTTCGCGGTCGGGGTGTGGTCGCTGTCCGGCGGGGGCATCACCGGCAACGGCGCCGTGACCGGCGTGCTCGGCCAGGACGGTTCGCAGGACACACTGCTCCAGCTGAGCACCACCAGTGGCACGCCGTCGGGCGGCCCACCGCCGGTCGCCGACAGCACGGTCAGCGACAACGGTCCCCCGCTGTGCTCGCTGACGTTCTCGACCACGGGCATCCAGGTCGACGACTCGCCCGGCCAGACCTA
>JAEUHU010000074.1 GCA_016793305.1 Planctomycetota bacterium | reverse complement strand
CGCCTGCGCGCCCAGCTCGACCAGCGCGGCACCCTCGACGTCCTGCGCCGCGGCATCGAGATGCTCGGCCTGCGCCAGGAACTGAAGGTCGCCGAGTTCAAGCCGGCCCTCGCCACCAACCAGGACATCCTCGCGCGCTACCGACAGAACCGCCTACGCGTCGTCCGCCAGGTGCGCTACTCCGAGCACAACGAGAACAGCATCGACCTCGTGCTGTTCTGCAACGGCGTCCCGGTCGCGACCCTCGAGCTGAAGACCGACTTCACCCAGAGCGTCACGGACGCCATCGACCAGTACCGGTTCGATCGCCTGCCGCGTGGTCTGTCCGGCGCGGTCGAGCCGCTGCTCGCGTTCCCGGGCGGTGCCCTCGTCCACTTTGCCGTCAGCAACCGCGAAGTGCACATGACCACGCGCCTGGATGGAGCGGCGACGACGTTCTTGCCGTTCAACCAGGGCGACCATGGGGGAGCCGGCAACCCGGTCAACGAGCGTGGCCACCGGACGGCGTACCTGTGGGAGCAGGTGCTGCAGCGCGACAGCTGGCTCGAGATCCTCGGCCGCTACCTGATCGGCAAGCGCGACGACAAGGGCCAGCTCACCGGCGTGCTGTTCCCGCGCTTCCACCAGCTCGACGTCACCCGCAAGCTGCAGGCAGCGGTGTTGCGCGACGGACCGGGCGGCAAGTACCTGGTCCAGCACTCGGCCGGGTCCGGCAAGACCAACTCGATCGCCTGGACCGCCCACTTCCTCGCCGAACTGCACCGGACCGAGGCCGAGGGAGAGAAGAAGGTGTTCGACACCGTGCTGGTCGTCAGCGACCGCACCGTCATCGACAAGCAGCTGCAGGACGCCCTGTTCGACTTCCAGCGGCAGGTCGGCGTCGTCGCCTTGGTGAAGGGGGAAGGCGGCAGCAAGAGCGCCGAGCTGGCCGAGGCCCTGTCGGGCACCAAGAAGATCGTCGTCTGCACCATCCAGACGTTCCCGAAGGCGCTCGAGGAGGTGCGGCGGCAGACCGCGACCGCGGGCAAGCGCTTCGCCGTGCTGGCCGACGAAGCGCACAGCTCGCAGACCGGCGAGGCGGCGTCGCAGTTGCGGGCGGTGTTGACCGCCGAGGAACTGGCCGAACTCGGCGACGGCGGCGAGGTCAGCAGCGAGGACGTGCTCGCGGCACAGATGGCGGCGCGCGCCGACGACCGCGGCATCACCTTCGTCGCGTTCACCGCGACGCCGAAGAACAAGACCCTCGAGATCTTCGGCAGCAGGCCAGATCCGACGCGCAAGCCAGCACCGGACAACGTGCCGGCTCCGTTCCACGTCTACTCCATGCGCCAGGCGATCGAGGAGAAGTTCATCCTCGACGTGCTGAAGAACTACACCAGCTACAAGCTCGCGTTCCGGCTCGCGCACGAAGGGCGCGAGGTCGACGAGGTCGAGGTCGAGCGCCGTGCGGCCCTGAAGAAGATCATGGGGTGGGTGCGACTCCACCCGTACAACATCGCGCAGAAGGTGCAGATCGTCGTCGAGCACTTCCGCGCCAACGTGGCGCCGCTGCTCGAGGGCAAGGCGAAGGCGATGGTCGTCGTCGGCAGCCGGCAGGAAGCCGTGCGCTGGAAGCTGGCGATCGAGAAGTACGTCGCCGAGCAGGGGTATGCGATCGGCACGCTGGTAGCATTCTCCGGCGAAGTGAAGGACGCGGAGTCCGGGCCCGAGGCGTTCACCGAGCACGGCAAGACCCTGAACCCTCGTCTGAACGGACGTGACATCCGTGATGCGTTCAGCAAGCCTGAGTACCAGATCCTGCTGGTCGCGAACAAGTTCCAGACTGGCTTCGACCAGCCCCTGTTGTGCGGCATGTACGTCGACAAGCGCCTCGCCGGCATCCAGGCGGTGCAGACCTTGTCGCGCCTGAACCGGGCGCATCCAGGCAAGGACACCACCTACGTGCTCGACTTCCAGAACGAGCCCGCCGACGTGCTGACGGCGTTCAAGACGTACTACGAGACCGCGGAGCTGGCGACGACGACGGACCCGAACCTCGTCTACGACCTGCGCAGCAAGCTCGATGCGGCGGGCTGCTACGACTCCTTCGAAGTCGAACGGGTGGTGGCTGCCGAGCTGCGGGCCGGCACGTCGCAGAAGGAGCTGGCGGCCGCGATCGAGCCGGTCGCCGATCGCCTGCTGAAGCGCTACCGCAGTGCGCAGGAGGCACGGCGGGCCGCCGAGGCCAGGGACGATGCGTCGGCCGTGAAGGCCGCGCAGGAAGAGCTCGAAGCGCTGCAGCTGTTCCGCGCCGACCTGGGCTCGTTCCTGCGGCTCTACACGTTCTTGTCGCAGGTGTTCGACTTCGGCAACACCGCCATCGAGAAGCGGGCGATCTTCTTCCGGCGGTTGCAGCCCCTGCTCGAGTTCGGTCGTGAGCGTGCGGGGGTCGACCTGAGCCGGTTGCAGCTGACGCACCACACATTGAAGAACCGTGGCGTGCAGGCGATGACCCTGCGCGACGGGCCGGCGCCACCGCTCGAGCCGATCGGCTCCGCGGGCAGTGGTGCGGTACAGGAACGCGAGAAGGCCGTGCTGGCTGCGATCATCGCCAAGGTCAACGAGCTGTTCGAAGGCGAGGTGACCGACGAGGACAAACTCGTCTACGTCAACCAGGTCATCCGCACGAAGCTGATGGAGTCGCCGACCCTGCAGCAGCAGGCGGCCAACAACACCAAGGAGCAGTTCGCGGCGTCGCCCGACCTCGGGCGGGAGCTGCTGGCGGCCATCATGAGTGCGCTCGACGCTCACTCGGTGATGAGCACCCAGGCGCTGGGCTCGGAGAAGGTGCGAACCGGCATGCTCGGCATCCTGCTCGAGCACGCGCGACTCTACGAAGGGCTCCGCGAGCAGCGTCCGTCGCGCTGACCCTCCTCAACCGCAGCTGGCCACCACCTCGACGCAGCGCCGCGTGTTCAACTGCAGCCGTGCCGGCTCCGCGACCTCGACCCCTGGCACCCACAGGATGCGATCCTGCGCGTCGACCAGCAGCGGCAGCCGATCGCGGTCGAAGCGCGGCACGTGGCGGCTCTGCAGGAAGCGGCGCAGTTCGACGTCGTGCGCGCAGCCGAGCGGATGGAAGCGATCGCCTTCGGACCGCGTGCGCAGCCGCCACGGCAGCACCGACTGGCGCGGGTCGAGCAGCGCGCGCAGGCGCCCGGCTTCGCTCGGGGACGGGCTCAGCGGCGGCAGCGGATGTTCGAACGCCTGCAGCGACCACTCGGTGGCGCCGAAGCGCTGGCGGCCGCCGTCCCAGGCGAACGGCTGGCCGCCCTCGGCGGCGGCCGGCGGTGGTCCGGCGCGGTCGGGGTCGACCAGCAGGAGGCCATCGCGGATCCGTTCGGCGAGCAGCCCGCCGCGGCCGGCGACGCGCTTGCCGTCGCTCTGCTGCAGCAGCGCCAGCACGCGCGCGAGCCAGGCGGTGCTCGGCGCCTCGCCGTGCGGATGCAGGGCGACGTGCGCCTGGCGCAGCGCTTCCTCGACGAACGGCAGCGCGTCGCCGTCGAGTGCGCGCAGGTCGAGTTCGCAGCGCCACGTCGTCTTGTGGCGCGCGCGCTGGCTCAGGATGCGCAAGCCTTGCGCCTCGACGATCTCGTTCGCCGCGCGCGCCGTGCTGGCGACCGTCATCAGCGCCACGTCGAGGCCGATGCCGAGCGACTGCCGGAGCTGGGGAATGGTCTCGTGGCGAAGCCGGTTGCGCGCGTAGCTGAGGTCGAGGTTGGTGCTGTCCTCGTAGGCGGGTGCGCCGAGGCCGCCGAGCAGGGCGGCGAGCGTCGAACGGCGGGTGCGCAGCAGCGGCCGGACCAGCAGCAGGCTGTGTTCGCCGCGGCCGAGCCAGCGCGATTCGGGGATGCCGGCGAGCCCGCGCGGACCGGTGCCACGGAGCATCCGGAACAGCACCGTCTCGAGGTTGTCGTCGGCGTGGTGGGCGGTGACCAGCATGCCGGCCCCCTGGTGCCGCGCCACTTCGAGGAACGCCTCGTAGCGAGACGTGCGCAGCTGGTCCTCGCTCGGCCGCGCCCCCTGGAATTGCAGCCGGTGCACCGTCACCGGCACGTCGAGCCGGTCGCACAGGTCGACCACGTGCTGGGCGTTCTGGCGGCTGTCGGAGCGCACCCCGTGGTCGACGTGGACCACCCGGAGGGGCCCGGGCAGCCGGCCCTCGTCGCGCAGCCGGCACAGTCCGAACAGCAGTACGGAACTGTCCGTACCACCGGAGACCGCCGCCAGCACCATGCGTTCCGCGACGAGGTTCTCGTAGCGGGATAGGCAGCGGGCGAGGGTGTCGCAGAGCCGCGCGAAACTGTCCATTGGCTGGCGGGGAAGGGTCGCTAGACTGCCCGGCCGATTTTCCGCGCAGCCAACTACCAGGAGCTTACCTCGTCATGGCCATCCGGGTCGCCATCAACGGTTTCGGTCGCATCGGTCGTCTCGTCTTCCGCGCCCTCGTCGAACAGGGCCTGCTCGGCAAGGAGCTCGACGTCGTCGCCGTCGGCGACATCGTGCCGGCCGACAATCTCGCCTACCTGCTGAAGTTCGACTCCATCCAGGGTCGCTTCCAGGGCGAGGTGTCGTCGAAGAAGAGCGCCGCCGACAAGGCGGAGGACGACGTGCTGGTCGTGAACGGCAAGGAGATCGCCGTCGTCAGCGCCAAGACCCCGGCCGAGCTGCCGTGGGCGAAGATGGGCGTGCAGGTCGTCATCGAGTCGACCGGCTTGTTCACCGAGGCCGAGAAGGCGAAGGGTCACCTCGCTGCCGGCGCCAAGAAGGTGTTGATCACCGCGCCGGCGAAGGGCGAGGACATCACCGTCGTGCTCGGCGTCAACGACGACAAGATGGACCTCGGCAAGCACCACATCATCAGCAACGCGTCGTGCACGACGAACTGCCTGGCGCCGCTGGTGCACGTGATCC
>JAEUHU010000533.1 GCA_016793305.1 Planctomycetota bacterium | reverse complement strand
CACGCTGCGCAGCGTGAAGTCGGGGTGGTCGACGCCGATCTTGGCCATCGCGACCATGCAGGACGAGTTGATGTCGCGCTGCTCGGTGCTGTCGATCGCCTTCTTCAGGGCCGGCAGGATCTCGCCCTGGATCATCTCGGCGGACGGCCGCAGGGAGCTGTTGTCGTTGGGCCGCAGGGTCGAGCCGACCGGGAAGTCGCCGTCGTCACCGGTGGTGACGCCGGAGTTGGCAACCACGGCGTCGCGCAGGCGGATGTAGGGGTCCTTGTTGAACTCCCACCAGTAGTTCCAGGTGGTGAGGTCGTCCTGCAGCGCGCCGCCGCGCGGGCCGCCCGTGGTGCCTGCGGCAGGCGGTGCGCCGCCGGTGGCCGCCGGGCCGCCGGTGCTCGGGCCGCCGGGGCCGCCGGTGCTCGGGCCCGCCGGGCCACCCGTGCTCGGACCAGCCGGGCCGCCGGTGCTGGGACCGGCCGGGCCGCCGGTGCGACCGCCGCCGCCGCCACCCGGGGCCGGCGGGACCGTGTCACCAGGGCCGCGATACTGGCCACCGTGGGCGTGGGCGGTTTCGGGCAGCAAGGCCGCGAGGCCGAGCCCGCACAAAGCACTGAGCAGCAGGTTCTTCATGTCAGCTCCGAAGGTTCTGGAAAACGTCGGGACGCGTGTCTCGAGAGAGGGCTGTCGACCGGGCACGCGCCGCAATACGAAGGGATCCGTTGCGGGGATGCAAACGCGGGACCAACGTATCGAAGGTGCCTCGTCGGCGTCCAGGGCGTCCGTGCAGCGGGACAGTTCCCTCCATGACTGTTACGCCCGCGAAGCGATAGCGCCGATCCAGGACCGTCGGCGAGTCGGTGCCCCGGGTTGGCTCGCCGATCAGCCGCGCAGCAGCCGCAGCAGGCCGCGGTGCACCTTCGGGGGAGCGGCCACGGTCGCGGTGTGGCCGATCGTCAGGTCCACGAACGGGAACACGGCCGCCCCGCGCCAGTCGGTCAGCCGGCAGCCGGCCTCGACTGCGACGAGTCCCGCGGCCGCGATGTCCCAGATGCGGCCCTGTTCCTGGACGTTGCCGTCGAGGCGGCCCTGGGCGACGTCGGCGAGCTGCGTCACGGTGCTGCCGAGCGTGCGGATGCGGGCACCGCGCCGCTGCAGCCGCGCCAGGAAGTCGAGTTGCTGTTGGCCGCGGTACCACTGGCAGCCGAGGATCGCCCCGTCGTCGAGCCGGCCGGGCGGGGTCGTGAGCGCCCGGCCGGCGCGCTGCGCGCCGCGGCCGTGGATCGCGTCGTAGAGCACTCCTTCGGGGGCGCAGTGGATGGCCGCCAGCAGCGGTCGGCCGCGCCACAGCAGCGCCACCGAGACCGCGAAGTGGGGCAGGCCGCGCGCGAAGTTGCTGGTGCCGTCGATCGGGTCGACGACCCAGACGAATTCGCGTTCGAGGTCCTGCGGATCGCTCTCTTCGCCGAGGAACCCAGCCTCGGGCAGCAGCCGGCGCAGCACCGTGCGCAGCTTCGCCTCGGCGCGCACGTCGACGTCGGTGACGAAGTCGCCGACCGCCTTGCGGTGGATGGCCTCGGGGCGCAGCCGGCGCTGGGCCTTGCCGATCGTGGCGGCGGTGGCGAGCACGGCGGTGCGCAGGGCCGGCCGCAGGCGCGCGGCGAGGCGTTGGGCGAGCGGCAGGGTGCTTGGCATCGGTCGCCATGCTGCCCGCGGTGAGGTGCCCGGGCGAACGGAAAGTGCCGCCCGGGCGGGTGGCGTCGGTGGGCCGTCACGACCCACCCGGTCATCGGACGCCGCAATCAGAGGATGTCGAGCACGCCGGTCGACTTGTTGGACAGGGTCTCGACCTGGGCTCGGTAGTTCGCGTCGACCGCGAGCTTGCTGTTCCACGGCAGCGGCTCCTTGTCGGCCACGCCGCCGAGCGCCACGGCCGCGAACGCGCGCGGCAGTTCGCCGAGGCTGCTGTCGAACAGCATGCGCTTCAACGGGGTCACGCTGCGCCGGTCGCCGATGAAGCCGATCGCGTGCGCGATCGCCGACAGGCGGGCGAGGTTGGTGTTGGTATCGCTCCTCTCGCCGAGCATGCCTTGCAGGTCGTCGGCGACGCGCTTGTCGCCGAGCTTGCCGAGCGCGATCGCCGCCTTCTGCAGGAACCCGAAGCGCCGCACCGATTCCCGCACGAGCTGGCGCAGCGTGGGGACCGAGGCGCGGTCGTCCATCAGGGCCAGACCGACGGCCAGGTGACCGGCCATCTCCTCCTTGGCGACGCTGGCCTCCATGCGAGCGCGCATCTCCTCGGCGGCGGCGCGGCCTCGGCACAGCCCGAGGCTGATCGCCAGGGCGCCGACGACTTCCGGGTTCTTGGCCTGCTTCAGCGCCGTGTGCAGCGTGGCTGGGACCAACGGATTGCCGGTCGCGGACGGGTCGGCCGCCAGCCTCCCGTGCGTCAGCACGCCGAGCGCCAGGGCGCACCAGGCCTGCTCGGTGCCGTGGCCAGCCGCTGCGTCGAACGACTTCAGCAGGAATTGCTCGTTCTGCGCCCCGCCGATCTGGCCGAGGGCGATGTAGGAGAAGTAGCGAGTCTGCTGGTCGGCGTGCTTGCTCGAGGCGGTCGCCAGCAGCTTGCTGTAGCGGTTGTCGGGGTTGGCCTCGTCGTCGACGGAGTCGAAGGGCCGGGCGAGCCGGCCGAGCGCCAGCACGCACGACTCGGGGATCTCGTTGCCGGACCGCTTCCACTTGCCCTTCTCCTGCAGTTCGGCCGCGAACAGCTCCTTGTAGCGCTCGGCGTCCTTGTGGTCGCGGGTGATGAGCTTGGCCACGGCGGTCGGCACGTGGGACTGGATCAAGCACTCGCTGGCACCGAGCTGCTGCAGGTAGTACCCGTCGAGCGCCTTCAGCACGTCGTCGAGCAGGGCGCGATCGGCGTCGGTGCTGGTCGGGATGTTCAGGATCGCCATGCCGTTGATGGCGGCGACCTTGATGTCGCGGTTGGTGAGCTTGTCGTCCTCGAGCAGGGCCTTCAGCGCTGCGAAGTTCCTGCGCTTGACGGCGAGGTCGGTGGTCTTGTTCGCGACGAGGCCGAGGCCGTAAGCGGCGAACGAACGGGTGCGGTAATCGACCGGTCCACCGGAGGCAGAGCGGCCGCGCTCCTTGTCGAGGGCGAGGCCGATCAGCAGCTCGAGTTCCTCTTCGCCGGCGATCGCGGCGATGCCGAGGGCCAGGGCGGCGGTTTCGCGGACCTCCTGGTCGCCCTTC
>JAEUHU010000499.1 GCA_016793305.1 Planctomycetota bacterium | reverse complement strand
AGGATGCCGATGTCGGCGGTCTTCTCGGTGACCATCATCGACAGCGTCGCGAGCATCAGGAACGCCGCGACCACCATGATGACGATCAGCACGATCTTCAGCAGCTGCCGTTGGTGTTCGACCGACGCCAGGAACTGGGCGTTCTTCTCGCGCCAGGTCTGCACGACGCCGTAGCCGTGCTCGTTGCGGGCCGTGCTGCGCACCACCGCGCGCTGCAGGCGTTCGGCGGTCGGCAGCAGGTCGCCTTGGTCGTGGACCTTGACGGCGACCTCCTGCACGGCCGTCGGGCGTTCGGGGGCCAGTTCGGCGCGCGCGAGCCCGAGGTCGACGAACACGGTGTTGCCGTCGAAGCCGCCGTGCGCCGTCTTGAACGCGCCGCCGACGACCAGTTCGACCTGCAGCTTGGCCGGCGTGGTGGTGGCGCCGTCCGGGTTCTCGACGAGGCGGGCCGTGGTCCACACGACCACGTCGCCCGGCCGCAGCCCGTCGCGCTGCAGGCGCTCGAGGCCGACCAGCACGACGGGCTTGCCGGAGCTCGACAGGAACGGCCGGGTCGGATCGGCGACGCGCAGCTCGGACGGGATCGCCGGATCGGTGAGCCAGCCGGCGAAGCCGGTCACCTGCGCTTCGGCTGCGGCGTCGACGCCCTGCACGAACAGGAACGGCTGGTCGCCGCCGTGCAGCGCCCCGCGCCCGGGCAGCGGCAGCGGCGGGGGGCGCTGGCCCGGCCGCACCAGCAGGCCGTAGTGCAGGTACCGCGGCGCCACCGCGGCGACGTTCGCTTCGTCGCGCAGCACCAGCTCGAGCTGCGACCAGTCGGCCCAGGGGGGCAGCGAGACGATCGTCAGATCCGCGGTCGCCGCGTGCACGTGGCGCTCGAACACCTGCAACACGCCGCTGAACAGCGACACGACGACCACCAGCGCCCAGACGCCGACCGCGATGCCGAGCATGCCGAGCAGGTTGATCGGCCGCGTCAGCAGGTAGCGCACGGCGAGGAACGGCCGGTAGACCGGTCCAGCCAGTCCGATGGCCACGCCGCCCGAGGCCCGGTCCATCAGCCCACCACCTGTCCGTCGCGCAGCCGCACGATGCGATCGCAGTGGCGCGCCAACTGTTCGTCGTGGGTCACCAGCACGAAGGCGAGGCCGCGTTCGCGTTGGATCGAGAACATCAGCTCGACGACCTCGGCGGCCGTCGCCGAGTCGAGGTTGCCGGTCGGCTCGTCGGCGAGGATCACGCGCGGCTCGGCGAGCAGCGCCCGCGCGATCGCGACGCGCTGCCGTTCGCCGCCGGACAGTTCCGCCGGGCGGTGGTGCAGCCGGTGGCCGAGCCCGACCTTCTCCAACATCGCGACCGCTGCCGCCTTCGCGGCCTTGCGCTGCGGCCAGTAGCTCCAGAACGACACCGCCATCATCCGCGACAGCAGCACGTTCTGCAGCGCCGTGAGCTCGGGGATCAGGTGGTAGAACTGGAACACGAAGCCGACCTGCCGGTGGCGCAGGGCGGCGCGTTCGGCGACCGGGCGATCGTCGACGCGTTCGCCGTCGTAGAGGATCGTGCCGCTGGTCGGCGCGTCGAGCAGGCCGAGCAGGTGCAGCAGCGTCGACTTGCCGGCCCCCGAAGTGCCGAGCAGCGCCAGCTTCTCGCCGGCGTCGATGCGCAGGTCGATGCCGCGCAACACCGGGATCGGCTGCTTGCCGATCCGGTAGTCCTTGGTGAGGGCTCTGGCTTCGAGGACGGGGACGCTCATGACCTTGCGACTCGTGCGCCTGCTACTCGTGGGCCAGCGCGGTGGTGGGGTGGAGGCGGGCCGCCTTGCGCGACGGCAACCAGGCGACGAACAACGACAGGAGCAGGGCGCCGACCGCGACCGAGACGATCCAGCCGGTCTCGAGCCGCACCGGGATGCCGTCGAGGTCGAACAGCGAGCGCGGGAACAGCTCCCAGCCGAGGTTCTGGTAGAGCCACTCGTTGGCGCGGTTCAGGTTCCAGACCGACAGCAGGCCGAGCAGCACGCCGAGTGCGGTGCCGATCAGCGCCACGACGAAGCCGTCGAGCAGGAACACGCGGCCGATGTCGCGCGGCGCGCCGCCGAGCGCGGCGAGGATGCCGATGTCCTTGGTCTTCTGCACGACCATCAGGTGCAGGATCGCGAAGATCACCGTCGCCGCGACGATCATCACCACGAACAGCACGACCTGCATCATCGCCTGCTCGTGGGCGACCGCCGACAGCATCACCGGGTTCTGCTGGCGCCAGTCGAGCACCGAGCACGGCGCACTGCCGGCCGGCAGCAGCCTCTGCACGTCCGCCTGCAGCTTCTGCTGCAGCGCGACGAGCGCTTCCGGCGACAGGCCGTCGCGCACGCGCACGGCGACGTCGGTGACCAGCGCCGGGCTCTCCGGATCGGCCGCGTCGGCGCCGAGCATCGTGCGCAGGGTCTCGATCGGCAGCAGCACCGTCGGCTCGTCGAACACCCGGTGGCCGGTGCGGTAGACACCGGCCAGCGCGACGCGCAGCGCGTGCGTGTGCAGCGGTGCGGGGTTCCCCGGAACCACGCCCTGGAACGACACGGTGACCAGTTCGAGCGGATCGCCGAGCCGCAGCGCCCGGCTGCGATACATGCGGTCGGCGCCGAACAGCACGCCCGGCATGTCGCCGCGGAAGTCGGCCGGGTCCTCTTCGGCCGGCAGCGAAGCCCGCCGCCGCGCCTGCCACTCGATGCGGTCCGGCAGCCCCAGGCGCGCCATGCGGCGCGGGTCGGTTTCGTCGAGCAGTTCGAACTGGTCCTGGCCGGCGGCGAACGGCAGGTGGCTCAGCGACGCGGGCAGCTCCCGCTGCACCCAGCCGCGCAGCTCGGTGACCTTCAGTTCGCGCGCCGGATCGAGGCCGAGCAGCAGCGCGAAGCCGGCACTCGCGTGGTCGAAGTCCAGCTGCGAGCTGCCGCGCCCAGAGGTGCGCTGCTGCGCGCGCAACGGCTGCAGCAGGCCGTAGTGGCGCAGCCGCGGTGCCGTCGCGACGACGCCGTCGCTCGCCTCGAGCACAGGTCGCAGCAGCTCGTAGTCGACGTCGTGCGGCAGGTCGGTGACCAGCAGGTCCGGCGACGCGTAGCGCACGTCGTTGCGGATGCCGCTGACGAAGCCGGTGAACACGCTGTCGACCACCAGCATCGCCCAGACGGCGAACATCACGCCGCCGATGCTGAGCCAGTTGATGCGGCGCTTGCTCAGGTAGCGCCACGCCAGGAACGGGGAGAACGCGGCGGTCACGGGGCCTGGTTCGGCTCGGTGGGCGGTGCGGCGTCCGGTTCGGCGGCCACCTGTCGGCGCAGCAGCGGGAACAGCACGACGTCGCGGATCGACGTGGCGCCCGACAGCAGCATGCACAGCCGGTCGATGCCGATGCCGAGCCCGCCCGCGGGCGGCATGCCGAACTCGAGGGCCGTGACGTAGTCGAGGTCGACTTCGCCGGGCGTCTCGTCGTCCTTGTGCACCATCTGCGCCTCGAACCGCTGCTGCTGGTCGATCGGGTCGTTCAGCTCGCTGAACGCGTTGCCGAGCTCCATGCCGGCGACGAACAGCTCGAAGCGTTCGGTGACGCGCGGATCGTCGGCGAGGCGCTTGGCCAACGGGCTGATCGCGACCGGGTAGTCGTAGACGAAGATCGGGCCCTGCAGCGTGTCCTCGACGGTCGCCTCGAACACGTCGTTGGCGAGCTTGCTCGGTTCGATGCCGTCGGTGGCGAGGCCGAGCTCCTTCGCGCGGCGCAGGCAGCTCGCGTGGTCGAACCAGTCGACGCCCGGGTTCTGCTGCGCGAACAGTTCGAGGTAACGCGCCTTCTGGAACGGCGGCTTCAGGTCGTACTGCTTCTCGCGGAACGTCACCGTGCCAGAGCCGCCGAGCACCCGTTCGACCAGATGGCCGAACAGGCCTTCGACGCGCGCCATGATGTCGCGGTAGTCGGCCCACGCCTCGTAGCTCTCGAGCATCGTGAACTCCGGGTTGTGCCGGGTGCTGATGCCCTCGTTGCGGAACACGCGGCCGATCTCGTAGACGCGCTCCATGCCGCCGACGATCAGGCGC
>JAEUHU010000530.1 GCA_016793305.1 Planctomycetota bacterium | reverse complement strand
TCGCCCTCGCACGACAGGCGCACGGTGCCGTAGCCCGGGTGCTCGTAGTCGCCGGCGTAGGCGGCCAGCTCGCGGCTCGGCTTCGTGCCCTCCCGGCGCAGCGCGTTCGCGGCCTGCTTGCCGACCTCGCCGCGGCTCTCGGCGGCGGCGAGCCGGGTCAGCACCGGCTCGGCGTGGTCGATCGCCGCGAGCTTCAGCAGGCGATCGCTGCACTCGCGCACCACGACCTCGGGGAACGGCGTGCCGTCGAGGTTGGTCAGCACGACGATGCCGAGCCCTGCGTCGGGCAGCAGGGCCACCAGGGCCGAGAAGCCGTCGATGTTGCCGCCGTGGTGCACGCGCCGATGGCCGCGATAGACGTCGACGAACCAGCCGAGCGCATAGCCGATGTCGAGCACCTCGGCGTCGCTGCCGTCCGACGACCCGGTCGGCATGCGCACCGTGTGCAGGTCGTGCGCCAGCGACTCCGCGAGCAGGCGCTTGCCCTGGTGTTCGCCGGCCTGCAGCTGCAGCGCCGCCCACGCCGCCATCTCGCGCACCGACGAGTTGATCGAGCCGGCCGGGCCGATCGCGGTGATGTCGCGGAACGGGATCGCAGCCACCTTGCCGTGGTCCTTGCGATAAGGCGTGCCGTGGTCCTGGTCCTGCTGCATCGCGGCGACGGTGAAGTTCGTGCGCTGCATGCCGAGCGGCGCCAGGATCCGGGCGCGCACCAGGTCTTCCCAGGAGGCGCCGCCGACCCGTTCGGCCAGGTGGCCGGCGGTCAGGTACATCAGGTTGTTGTACTGGAAGTCCGTGCGCAGGTCGTGGTTGAGCGGCAGGTGGCGCAGCCGCGCGACCATCTCCGCGCGTGCGAACGTCGCGCCGTACCAGACGAGGTCGTGGCGCGGCATGCCGCTCCGGTGCGTCACCAGGTCGCGCGGCGTCAACCGTTCGCCGATCGCCGCGTCGGCCAGCGTGAACTCGGGCAGCCAGCGGCGCACCGGTGCGTCCCAGTCGAGCACGCCGTCGTCGACCAGCATGGCGAGCAGCGCCGTGGTGAACGCCTTGCTGCTGCTGCCGATCGCGAACAGCGTGTCCGCCGTGACGGGCAGGTCCTTGGCGACGTCGCGGCGACCACTGGCGTGCGTCGCCAGCAGCGCCCCGTCCTTCACCACCGCCACGGCACAGCCCGGCACGGCGAAGCGCTCGCGGGTCGTGTCGAGCCAGCTGCCGAAGTCGCCGAGCGCTCCTGCGTCGTTCGCCGGCGCACTACCGTCCGCTGCAGCACGCTCCAGCACGAAGCGCAGCCGCTGGCCGCCCTGCGTGAACGTTCCTTCGAGGCGCTTGCCAAAGGCGTCGAGCTCGCCGCGGAACGTGGGGTCGCCCGGCACGTCGGCGATCGCGAACTCGACCTTGGCGCCAGCGCGGCGCCCGTTCTCGAGCGGCAGGGCCTTCGCCCCCTGGGCGGGGATGTCGACGTGGCCGGACAGGGCGCCCTCCTGCTCGCGCAGCTGCACGACGACCTGCAGCTTGCTGCCCGGCACGGCGACGTGCCCGCGCCAGGCGCCGTCGATCGACTGGGCCGCGAGGGTCCCGAGGGGCAACGGCCCGAGCGAGCAGAGGACGAGGAGGGAGACGAACCGGGCGGAGTGGTGGGCTCGCATGGTGGCGCAGTGCTACTGCCAATCCACGAACGCGACCAAAGGGTGCGTGGAATCCGGCCCGACGCGCGGCGGGCCGGCTTGACCGTGCGGTGGCTCCCTCGGAAAGTCCGGGCCCCCACGACCTCGAAGGAGACCGATGCCCCGCGTTCCGGCCACCCGAAGCCTGCTGTTGTTCAGCCTCTGCACGTTGCCCCTCGTGGCCCAGGACGAGGACGGCTGGGACCAGGGCTACGACGCAGTGCGCGCCCTGATGCTGCAGAGCAAGTGGCAGGAGGCGCGCAGCTCCCTCGAGGCGCTGCTGAAGCAGCACGAGGGCAAGCCGTACGCGATCGCCGACCGCCAGTCGATCGTCGCCGACCATCGGCAGTGCGTGTTCTGGGCCGAGGCCAAGCTGCCGAAGCCCGAGGAGCTGCTGAGCGGCAAGATCGAGAGGCACGACCCGGCGACCGGCCAGATCCGGCTGCGCTACGTCGGCGACGAGATGAGCGACTGGAAGGAGATCCGCGACAACCTGCTGCTGCACCCGATGGTGTTCGCGGGGCCGTTCACGCTGACGGTCAGCGGCAAGCAGCATCCCGACCACTCGCTCGGCTTCTTCTACGACCTCGGCAGCCAGGGCTACTTCCGCGTCGAACTCGGCCACGGCGAGAACAAGCCGCGCCTCGTGCACGTCCAGGGCGAGGAGGAGAAGGTGCTGGAGAAGAAGGAGGCCCTGCCGGGCAAGGTGGGCCAGCCCTACCAGGCCCAGCTGAAGGTCGACAAGGCCAACGTCGAGGTGACGTTCGACAAGAAGCCGCTGTTCAAGCAGAAGCGGAACGCCGCCGACGGCGTCTACATGGGGCTCATGCAGGCCAACTACGAGGAGGTGGTGCTGGAAGGCCAGATGGAGCCGTCGTGGTTCCAGAACCTCGCCGACGAGCACCTCAACGAGCAGCGCGAGGCGTTCGAGACCAGCTACGACAAGGAGGCGATGCTGCCGGGCTGGCTGTTCGCGGACACGGCCGCCGAGAAGGTGCCGACCAAGCACGACTTCGCCAAAGAGCGCGCCAAGACGCCCGACGCCGAAGAGGTGATGTCCTGGATCGAAGGCGGCAACTTCAAGGACGCGGCGGAGAAGGCCGAGAAGCTCACCGAGAACGACTTCGCCGCCGCCGACCTCGCCTACGTGCGCGGCGTCGTGCTGCAGGCGACCGGCGATGCGGAGAAGGCGCTGCCGTTCGCGGAGCAGGCGCTGCAGGCGATGCCGGACGCGACGTTCACGCGGCTGCTGATGGCGCAGGTGCTGACGGGCCTGCGGCGCCCCGGCGAAGCGTTGCCGCTGCTGCAGAAGGCGCACGCCGAGGATCCGGGCCACGTGGACGCGCTCGAGGCCCTGTTCGTGGCGCTGCTGACGAAGAGCGACGTGCGCGGCGGCGAACGGCTGGTGCGCGAGGCGAAGGTCAAGCACGGCATGTGGACCGAGGTGTTCGACCTCGACCGCATGCTGTCGATGCGCCGTCGTGGGCCGACGTGGCCGCGCCACTACGTCGCCACCTCGGCGCACTACGAGGTGCACAGCGACATCGACAAGAAGATCTGCGACGACGCGATCAAGGTGCTCGAGGAGTCGTATGCGGCGCTGAAGAGCCAGTTCGCCGAGCTCACCGAAGGGCCGGACACGCCGAAGTTCCCGGTCTACCTGTTCTCCGGCGAGAGCGGCTACCAGGAGTACAACAGCCAGATCCTCGGCCAGGCGGTGCCGCACAGCGCCGGCCTCTACTCGCCGGTGCTGAAGCAGCTGCTGATCTGGAACGTGCCCAAGCGCGAGGACATGGTGCGCACCATCCGGCACGAGGGGTTCCACCAGTTCCTCGACCGCGTGATGATCGACCCGCCGGTCTGGCTCAACGAGGGCATGGCCGAGTTCTGGGAGACCGCCAA
>JAEUHU010000449.1 GCA_016793305.1 Planctomycetota bacterium | reverse complement strand
GCCCGTTGAGCGCAGACTCTCGGGGTGTCCTGAGTGCCACGCGTTGACAACACTGGTGAGCGCTTGAGAATGGCCAGCCAACAAGCCGCAGGAGGCGACCGGCCGCCAAGCCGGCCGGCGCCTCAGCGGCAAAGACGTTAGGCATGCCAGAGTCCATGCGTACGATTCAGGTTGAGGTGCTCTCGGAGGCGCCGAATCAGGCCGTCATCAAGCTGCCCGGGCGTGCCTTCCCTGGGTCCGTTGTGCAGGGCGACTCCCTCTCTGCCCTTCTCTCGCTGGCCCGATCCGTTAGGGATCGCGCGCGCGGGACGATGGATCCTGAGCTGGTCGATGACGCGGCCGAGCTTCACGACCTGCTTCGGGGACGCCTGCTGCACTACCAGTCGACTCTCCTGGCTTCCGGATGGCAGCTTCCCTACGAGTCGCCCGTGGGAGATGATGCCTAACAAGACCTTGGAGCCGGCGAGCGCCGCAGCGGCGCTCGCGGCTCAAGGTCAAAGACGTTGGGCATGCAAGTGACAGCCGGTGACGCAAGTCCCCCACGTTGGAGGTGGTTGTTGCCCCTGCGGGCAGCATGCCTGGGGGGCTTCGTTGGCGTGATGGCGTGGGAGTGGATGCGTTGGCCAAACGGCAGCCCGTTGCTCGGTCCCCTCGGCCTCGTCTGGTACGGCCTCACCGACCCTGGGACCGTGCTGTTGACCGTCATCTCGGCGTTGTGCGCCATCCTCGTGCTTGTGTGGCCACACTGGATCGCTTGCCTGATCTCGTTGCTAGGCCTCGTCAATTGGGTGTTCTGGGGCAAGATGGCGCAGGGCATCGGCTGTTGATGCCCAACAAGCCCTTGGAGCCGGCGAGCGCCGCAGCGGCGCTCGCGGCTCAAGGGCAAAGACGTTGGGCCGACGGCGGCATTTCGGGATGGCCTCGGCCGTTCCATCACAGCTCTCAGTAACAGGAGAATCGGAGTGGCCAAATCGATGTTCGAAGTGGAGTCCGTCGGCGGTGCTAACCTGCTGACGGCAGTGCCAATCGTTCCGGGCTCGGTGGTCAGCAAACCGTTGGTGAATGCCGATTCTTGCAAGATGATCGTGTTCGCGATGGACGAGGGCCAGTCGATCAGCGAACACCATGCCCCGTACGTGGCCACCGTGCACGTGCTCGAGGGCCGGTTGGATTTCGCCGTGGCGGGCGAAAAACATGTGTTGGCGGCCAACGATTGGCTGTTGATCCCGTTCGACGCAAAGCACGACCTGACCGCGACCGAGCCGACGCGGTTCCTGTTGACCCTGCTCCGGTGACGGAGTCCGAAGTCGCCGGCCATACGACCCTACCCTTGTCGCTTCCACGCAGATATGCCCTTGGTAGACTGCGGCCCAACAGGACGCAGGAGCCGACGAGCGCCGCAGCGGCGCTCGCGGCTCAGCGTCAAAGACGTTGGGCGGGCGGGAGTGCCCCACGAAGTAGCGAGCCACGTACCGTACGAGAGGAAACGCCGAGTGAGCACCACCATCCGGACCAGCGAGGCAACCAAACCCATGGAGGCAGGCTCGTGGTGGAAGCGAAACGGGCGAAGAGTCACCGTTGCGGTCCGCCTCGTGCTGGTTCTCTCCGTCGCGCTCGGAGCAGCATGGTGGTTCCTGCTTGCGTCGGTCGCGGTCACCACACACACGGTGGTGAGTGGGACGATCAGCGCCGAGGTCATGGGCACCGGCACGCTGGAGTCGCGCACCTCCGCGATCATCGGACCGAAGATCGGTGGGCTGATCGTGCGCATCGCCGCTGA
Organism: Planctomycetota bacterium; assembly: GCA_016793305.1. Next base: position 17,488 of record JAEUHU010000449.1, on the reverse strand, counting down.
CCAGGGGGACCACGTGAAGGATGGGGCTCTGCTATTCCAGCTGGAGGACAGTGATGTCCGGCAACAGGTCGGGATGGCGGAAGCCGAGGTCGCTGCGGCGACCGCGACCCTCGATCGGCTGAAAGCCACGCGGAACCGCGCAGAGGCGGTGCTCGCTCAGGCCAGGATCGACCGCGAGCGGGTCGGCGAGCTGACCGCACGGAGTGTGGTCTCGCAGCAGGATCTCGACAAGGCGGTGGAAGCCTTGTCGATTGCCGATTCCGAGCTGTCGGTCGCGGAAGCGGCGATCATCGAAGGGCAGAAGCGCTTGCTCGCCGCGGAGCGTTCGCTGGAGTACCAGCGTGCCCGCCTGCACGACACTACGATCGAGGCGCCGTTCGATGCGCTCGTCGTGCGGCGCGACCGCGAGCCTGGCGATGTCGTGACCGCAGGGTCGTCCGTTCTGCAACTGGTGTCGACGGATGAGATGTGGATCACGGCTTGGGTGGACGAGACCGAGCTGTCTCGGCTTGCAGAGGGTCAGCCGGCGCGGGTGGTCTTCCGTTCGGAGCCGGGCGTCGCGTATGGGGGCGTGGTGGCCCGCATCGGGCGCGAGGTCGACCGCGAGACGCGCGAGATCGTGGTGGACGTGCGAGTGCAGAAGCTGCCCGCGAACTGGGCGGTCGGCCAGAGGGCGGAGGTCTACATCACGGTGGACCGCCGGGAAGACGTGACGAAGCTGCCGGCGGCGCTGGTTCTGGTGCGCGGCGACAGGACGGGAGTGATGTTGGATCTCGGCGGCGAGGCCAGGTGGCGCGAGATCACGGTGGGCCTGCGCGGGCGCGAAAGCGTCGAGGTGACCGGTGGCCTGTCGCCCGGTGATGTCGTCGTGAACCCCGGGGCAGCGGGATCGGGGTCGCTGCGAGACGGTCGAAGGATCCGGCCGAGATGAACCTCGCCGTCCGCGACATCCGGCACAGCCTGGGCCGCTTCGTCCTAACCACGGTCGGCGTGGGGATGTTGCTGATGACCGTGATGGGCATGGGTGGCATCTACCGGGGGCTGGTGGATGACGCGCTGGTGGTGACCAGGAGCGTGGGCGCCGACCTGTGGATCGTCCAGCGCGACACGCGCGGACCATTCGCCGAGGTCTCGCGCCTGCCACGCAACCTCACTGATCGCGTGGCGGCGGTCCCGGGCGTGGTCGATCCGCGCGAGTTCGTGTTCCACACGATCCAGCGGGAGCACCGGGGCATGCCGTTCCGCATGGCCGTGCTGGGCCTCGGTTGGCCCGCCGACAAGGGCGAGGGGCTGCCTCTCGTCGCCGGCCGCGTGCTCGCGCAGAACCACTACGAGATGATCGCCGACGAATCCCTGGGGCTGGCGCTCGGCGAGCGGCTACGGCTGGGCAAGGACACGTACACGGTAGTCGGGCTGACCAGGGCCATGGTCTCCTCCGGCGGCGACGGCATCGCATGCTTCACTAGCCGCGATGCCCAGGCCATCCAGTTCGACGAGGCGGGAGAGTCGGCTCGGCTGGAGCGGCAGGCCCGGCGCGCCCGCGCGGGTGAGATCGACTTCGGCCGCACCCAGCCGTCCGTGCTGGAACGAGCCGCGGGCTCGAGTCGAGCCATCGCCGCCCTCCCGGCTCCGGCAGTCAGCGCCGTCATAGCGCGTCTCATGCCCGGCGCCGACCTCGACGGGGTGCTGCGGACATTCGATGGCTGGAGCGACGTGACGGTCCACACTGCGGCGCAGCAGGAGGAGCTCCTCTTGAAAGGGACCGTGGACCGCGCCCGCCGCCAGATCCTGCTGTTCCGCGTACTGCTCACCATCATCTCCGCGGTCATCATGGCCCTCATCATCTATACGCTCACGCTCGACAAGCTGCATCCCATCGCCCTGCTCAAGTTGATCGGCGCGCCCAACCACGTCATCGTGGGCCTCATCATGCAGCAGTCCCTGATCATGGGCGCGCTGGCCTACGGCGTGGGGTATCTCGCCGGGGAACGGCTGTTCCCGATGTTCCCGCGACGCGTGCTCGTGACGAATGACGACCTGCTCCGCCTGGGCGGGATCGTGCTGGTGATCTCGGTGCTCGCGAGCCTGCTGGGCATCTGGAAGGCCATGCGCGTCGCCCCCAACGAGGCCATCGGCTGACCCGTGGCACAGGATGACCGACGCCCCATGGACGCCACGCTCGCGCTGGAGACCGAGGGCCTGACCAAGGTCTACGGCCACGGGCACACGGAGGTCGTCGCCCTGCGCGATGCCTCCATGCGCGTTCGCCGCGGCGAGATCGCCGCCCTCCTGGGGCCGAGCGGCGCCGGCAAGTCCACGTTTCTGCTCTGCGTCGGCCTGATCAACCCGCCGACCAGCGGGCGCGTTGCAATCGGCGGCAGGCTGGTCCTCGACGGCCCGCGCCCCCTCGCCGACCTCCGCCGGTTCCGGCGCGAGCACATCGGCTTCGTGTTCCAGAAGTCCAACCTGATCCCGTTCCTGAACGCCGTCGAAAACGTGCAGGTGGTGGGCGAGCTGGTCGGCCATCGGCCCGCGGCAGCGCGGCGCCGGGCGATGGAGCTGCTCGACGCGCTGGGTGTTGGTGCACGCGCCTTCAATCGCCCCACTCAACTCTCGGGCGGCGAGCAGCAGCGCGTCACGGTGGCCCGCGCTCTGGCCAATCGGCCAAGCCTCATTCTCGCCGACGAGCCGACCGCAGCCCTCGACAGCGTGCGCGGCCGCCAAGTGATGGAGCTGTTCCGCGATGTGGCTCACGAGCACGGGACCGGAGTGATCGTCGTGACGCACGACCAGCGCGCGTTGGACGTTTTCGACACAATCCATGAAATGGAGGACGGGCTCCTTGCGAGATCTCCTGCCCTGGAAAAGTCGGAGAGCCGGTGATGGCATTCCCGCAGTCGCGTCGCCGCCCAACAAGCCGCTGCAGCCGACCGCCTTCGGCGGCGGCTGAGCGGCAAGGCGTTGGCCAGATGCCCCATGGTCATTGAAGGAGAGGTTCGAGCCTTCGCCCAACGTGCCCACTCCAAGCCCGTTCGCGCGCGCGTCGCCTTGCTGCTGCTGGCCCTCGTCCAAATCTCCGTCGCATGCCGTTCGCAGCAGCCGCCCAGCCCCGACTCGACGGAACCACTGCCTGCGGTCGCCGGGTGGATCGTCAAGACTCAGCCCCGCGGCGGCATCGTGGCCTGGTCGCTGCCAGCCAGGAACGAATCCACCGTGCGGATCCCTGCCGCCGAACGGGTCGAGCGCTTCTCGACCGTGCACGCATTGGCGGGGCCGGACGCCGAGGGGCGCATCGCCTATCTCGAGGACCGCTTCTTCGGCGAAGCCGAGGCGGAACGTTCGCACGCGCTGAAGACGATCCGTGTCGACGGCACGGCGGATCGGCGGATCTTCGAACGGGCTGGCAGTCCGATGTGGGCCGGTTCGGCGATCGGGCGCGGCGAGATCGGCAAGCAGCTCGCCCTCGCCCCGACGGGCGGCCTGGTGTCGTTCGTCAGTGGCCTGAACCAGAAGCAGATGCCCGGCAGCCTCCTGCTGGACGGGACCCTCGAAGTCTGGAACGTCGTCGACGGCGTGCGCGTCCCGTCGCAGCAAGCGGCCCTCGACCTGCCGATGTCCTGGTTCCCTGACGGCAAGCAGCTCTGCTTCGTGAAGCTCGTCGCACGCGCCGACCTGCCCGCCAGCGTGGGGGAGCTCGACGCGTACGGTTCGTTCGTTCGCTCGTGGGGCGAAGTGCCAGCCGTCCACGTGCTCGACCTCGACTCGGGACGCAGTCGGTTCCTCCACGTCGGCTGGCTGCCGGTCGTGGCGTCGGACGGCCGCTCCTTGCTGGTCGGCTGGTGGCACAGCAACTCGGAGCTGGCGTGGCGGCGGGTCGATGTGGCGACCGGCCGAGCCAGTCCCTTGCCCCTGCCGCGCGACGCGCAGTGCCTCGCCGCACTGCCGTTCGATCGGGTCGTGTTCCGGTCGGCGATGGGCTCGGACGAGCGCGCGAGCGGCCGGTGGCCGTCTGGGAAGCCGCCGAGGCTCGCGGTCTGGATCGCGCGTCTCGGCTCCGGCGAACGAGCGTCCCTGCTCGACGACGTCGATCCGCTCGACTGCGTCTCGTTCGGGGTTGCGCCGAAGTGATCGGCGGTGGCGTCGCTTACCGGCGCCTTACCAAGGCGTGGACGAGCGTCCGCTAGCCTTCCGCCACCTTCGAGTCGCGATCGCTGCTCGACGGCGGCGACGAGCCAACCCATGCACCAGCCCTTCCCCACGAAGCTCGCTTGCCTCGCGGCACTGCTCGCGTGCCTACCCGCCGCGTGCGTCACGACGCCCGCTCGCACCACGACCCAGCGCTTCCACGAGATCCGGATCGGCGCCAGCGAAGCCGAGGTCGAAGCGCTGCTCGGTGCGCCCCTGATCCGCTATGCGTCCGCCGAGCCGCCGCTGCCTGCGACCGTCGACGCGTGGTACCTGCCGCCGCCGCCACTCGGTCCCGTCGATTCGCCGTGGGGGCCTGGCAGCATCGTCGTCACCTACGGAAGCGACGGGAGGGTCGTCGGCAAACGGCTCAACCCGCATGTCCTTGATCCCGAGCCCGCTGCTGCGAACGCTGCGGCCGCGCCCGCCGAACTGCAGTTCCCGAGCAGCTCGTGGGTCGACGACGAGAAGGAACGCCTCGCCGCTCCACCGGCGCAGCTCTCGTTCGAGACCGTTCGCAGCATGCTCGAGGACTCCGCCGGCAACTTCTGGTTCGGCAGCTGGAAGCAGGGCGTCTGCCGCTACGACGGCAAGCAGTTCACCTACTTCACCAAGGCGGACGGCCTCGCCGACGACCAGGTCCGTTCGATCCACCAGGACCAGCGCGGCGTCGTCTGGTTCGAGTGCGCGGTCGGCGTCAGCGGCTTCGACGGACAGCGCCTCGTCACGCCCGGAACGAAGAACCATGCGGCGAAGCACGACTGGCAGCTGCAGCCGGGGGATCTGTGGTTCAAAGAGGACGGCGCCGTCGGCGTGAGCCAGCGGGAAGGACAGCCGGGCGCGTATCGCTACGACGGGACGACCTTCACCTTCCATGCGTATCCGACCGTGGTGGGCCAGGCCGAGCCGTCCGCCTATGCGACCACGGGCATCAGCAGGGCCGCGAGCGGGCGCGTCTGGTTCGCGACCTACGGAGCCGTGTTCGGCTACGACGGCACGAACTTCACCGTGCTCGACGAGCCGCGCCTCGGTCTCGACGCGATGAGCGGCCGTCTGCACGTGCGCAGTGTCTACGAGGACCGGAAGGGGCGGCTGTGGATCGGCAACAACGGCATCGGCGTGCTGCTGCACCAGGACGGCGTCACCACACAGTTCACGCAAGCGATGGGGCTCGGCAAGATGGGATTGCACGGGGACCGTCGCTTCCCGCTGCCCGGCGACGCGAAGGATGGCTCGCCGACGATGCATCGGGTGTTCTCGATCGGCGAGGACCGCGAGGGACACATCTGGTTCGGCACCATCGACCAAGGTGCCTGGCGCTACGACGGCACCTCGCTGCGCCAGTTCACCGCCGCCGACGGGCTGACCAGCCCGAGCATCGTCGCGATCTACACGGATCGCCGCGGCGACCTGTGGCTGGCCGGCAGTGGCGTGTTCCGCTGGAACGGGGCGTCGTTCGACCGGGTGTTCTGATCCGTCCCGCTGCGCAGGCGTTCCCCGTCAGCCGAACGCGAGGAACCGCCTCGCCGCGAAGCCCGCGACGCGCCCGGCCCGCACCACGACTCCTTCCGCCCGCAGCCGCCGCGCCTGTTCGCGCTGCACCTTCGCACTCGCCGTCGCCAGCCGCCCGCCGGCGGCCACGACGCGCCACCACGGCACGTCGCTGCCGTCGGGCAAGGCCGCCATCGCGAAGCCGACGTGGCGCGCGACGTTCTTGCTGCCCAGCGCGGTCGCCACGTCGCCGTAGGTCGTCACGAAGCCCGGCGGCACCTGCGCCACCAGGGCTTGGACCTTGGCGTGGAAGCCGGGGCCGACGACGCGCTTTGGGGATCCGGGCTCCATGGCAGGGCGCACGGAGCACGATGGCGCGAGCGCGTTCGCTTGCCAAGCACGCGGCCGTTACCTCGCCGTCGCTGCTTCGCTATCCCGGGCATGCGCCCCTCCCGGTTGTTCCTGTGCCTGGCCCTGCTCGGCACCGGCTGCGGCAACGGCGGGGGCGGCAGCGTCGTCGATCCGCCGGAGTCGACGATCGACATGAACGGCACCTGGATGGTGGCTGCCCTGGAGCGGCGCGACAGCAGCGGCCCGTTGCCGACGGCGTCGCCGATCGGGGGCCCGCTGTTCCCGGTCGTGGTCGGCCAGCAACTCGTGATCGCCGGCGGGATCGCCGAGGACGGCCTGGGCCGGCTGCTGTTCGACGACTGGGGCGGCGAGACCCCGGAGCGCTACACGAACGTCGCCGACGGCCGGACCTTCCGGCTCGACGTGGCGACGGCGTGGCAGACGAGCTGTGCGTCGACGCTGGCCGTGCGGGCGCTGTTCGCACCCGTCGACGACGACTCGATGAGCGGCCTGCTCGAGGTGCAGTACACCAGCGACTGCTCGCCGTCGTTCCTCGACCACGAGCCGAACGGCGTGTTCCTGGTGCGCCTCGAGCGGATCTTCACGCCAGCCCTCGGCGAGGCGGCGGGGCGCTGAGGCCCGCGGCCCCCGACGGTCACTTGCCCGCGCGCAGCCGGTCGAGCAGCCCCGTCTCCTTCATCAGCGCCTCGATCGCGCCGGGTGTCGACGGCACGTTGCCGCTCAGCACCTCGCAGCCGTCCGCGGTCACCAGGATCGTGTCCTCGATGCGGCAGCCCATGCCAGCCTTGCGCAGGTAGGCGCCCGGTTCGACGGTGATCACCATGCCCGCCTGCAGCTCGTCGACCGACGGATCGTGCACCGCGAGCCCGACGTGGTGGCACGGCCCGTGGTCGTTCTGGTAGCCGCGCGCGACCAGCAGCTCGGCGCAGCGCGCGCCGATCGCGCTCAGTTTCGCCCCGGGCTTCACCATCGCGACCAGCTCCTGCTGGATCTCGTACACGTCCTGCACCAGCTTCTTCTGCTCGGGCGAGAACGTGCCCGACGCCGGGAACGTGCGCGTCACGTCGCTGGCGTAGCCGTGCAGCGTCGGCGCGTAGTCCATCACGATCAGGTCGTCGTTGCGCAGCTGCCGCGTGAGCGCGCTGTAGTGCAGGATGCAGCCGTTCGGCCCGCCGCCGACGATCGCAGCGTAGGCATCGGGCCCGGCGCCGTGCAGCGTGAACACGAAGCGCGCCGCCGCCGCCAGCTGGTACTCGTGGTCGCCCGGCTGCACGCTGCGCATCGCCTCGGCGATGCCGAGGCCGGCGATCTCGGCGGAGCGGCGCAGCAGGTTGATCTCGGCCGGGCTCTTCCGGGCGCGCAGGGCGCCGAGCGTGCGTTCGAGCCCACGCACTTCGAGCCCGGCGAACTGCTTCTGCAGGGCGGCGACGAACGCGTCCTCGCGCGACATGCGGCCGTCGAGCGGGTCCTTCTGGATCTCGTTCGCGGTGTCGGCGGCCTTGCGCGGCGTGCCGCCGGTGCGCGGCATCGGCTGCGTCGCGGTCAGCAGCAGCGGCAGCTGGCCGTCGGGTCCCTTGCCGAGCAGCTCGCGCAGCCGCTCGGGCAGCGCCCGCACGTTGCCGCATTCCGCGAAGCCGGTGCGCTGCGCCGACGCCTCGCCCGGCGCCAGGAAGTCGCCGTCCCAGGTCGCCGCGAAACGCGAGAACGGCGGCACCAGCAGCGCGTCGGTGGCGAGCGTGCCGTCGGCACCGGGCACCAGCAGCAGCGCCAGGTCCGGTTCGCTGACGCCGGTCAGGTAGAGGAAGTCCTGCGCCTGCACGAACGGTCCCATGTCGGCGGCCTTGCCGGCACCACGCAGCAGCACGACGAGCCGGCGGTCCGGATGGGCTGCGACCAGCTCCTTCGCCAGCGCCTGCCGGCGCGCCTGGAACTCCTCCTTCGGCAGCGGGGCCGCCGGGGTCGGCAGGGCCTGCTGGGCGGGCAGCAGCGTGGCGAACAGCAGCAGCGAGAGGGTGGCGAACGGGGCTCCGAACATGGCGGGAGGATACGTCCGTCCGTCTTGGCTGCGAGTCGCGGGTTCCGGGCCTTGTAGCTGGAGTCGCATGGGGATGGGCCGCGGCCGTCGTGCGCCCAATTCATGGCACCACCCCGCGTCGTTCGACGCCTGCGCCCCCGATGCTCCGTTCCGCCTGGATGTTCGCCTGGGTCTTGGTGCTCGCCGCCTGCGGCAGCAGTGGCTCGCGTGGTGCCCCGGTCGCGCCGAATCCGTCGTTGACGGCCGAGCCCGCCACGTTCGCCCCCGGCGCCACGGTCCGCCTGCGCCCGCTGTTCGGCAGTGGCACCGGCCGCATCGACCCGGACGTCGGTCCGGTGGTGAGCGGCCAGAGCTACGACGTGGGGCCGGTGCAGGCCGGCGTGACCTTCACGCTGACCGTGAACGGCGCCACGGGCGAAGAACGCGCCCAGCTCGCCGTGCCGCTGCGCTACCGCGAGCGCGTCGTGGAGCTGCCGCCGAGTGCGATCGCACGCACGCGGCCCGGCAGCACGCTGCTCGCCGACGGCCGCGTGCTGCTGGTCGGCGGGGCGTCGCCGACCAACCTCGCGTGGGCCAACTGCGAAGCGTTCTCGCTCGCGGCGGCCACACCGGTCGGGGAACTGGCGAGCGGACGCGCCGAGAGCACCGTGGTCGCATTCGCCGACGGCAGCGCATGGTCGTTCGGTGGACAGACCAACTCGAGCCAGTTCCAGGTGGCGACGCTGGTGGAGTCGTGGGATCCGGCGGCGCTCGCGTGGTCGAGCCGCGGCAACCTGCGCTGCAACCGCAACCGCCACACCGCGACCTTGCTGGCCGACGGCCGCGTACTGCTCGCCGGCGGCCTCGCGATCGGGCCGCTCGAGGACCGCGACGCCGAGCTGTGGGTGCCGGGTGTCGGCACTGCCGCCCCGGCCAACGAGATGCTGGTGCGGCGTGCCGCGCACACTGCGACGCGCATGGCCGACGGGCGCGTGCTGCTGGTCGGCGGCTACGCGCTCGGCACCGGCGATGCAGTGGCGCTGTGCGAGTGGTTCGATCCGGCGACCTCGACGTTCGCCCCCGGGCCGTCGCTCGCGACGCCGCGCTTCTACCACGCGGTGGTGCCGCTCGAGGACGGTCGCCTGTTGGCGATCGGCGGCGAGGAACAGGGCATCACGCTGCGGGCGCAGTGCGAGCTGTACGACCCGGCGAGCGACACCTGGACGTCGACCGGCTCGCTGCTGCGGGCGCGGACCGAAGTGCGCGCCGTGCGCCTGCTCGGCGGCAGCGTGCTGGTGGTCGGCGGCGTCGACGGCGACGGCACCGGGACCGGCGCGATCGAAGTGTGGACGCCGGCGAGCGGCCAGTGGCGCGCGTGGGGTGCTGCGTTGCCGGGGCCGCGAGCGGGCCACGTCGTGGCACGCCTGCCCGACGGCCGCGTGGTCGTGCTCGGGGGCGATCCAGCGACCGGCTTCCCCGACGGGCGGCAGTTCGTGCTCGATTGACCGTCGGGCGCGTAGGCTTCGCCGATGGCCTCCGCCTCGTCGAACGTCGCTCCCCTGGTCGCTGCCGCGGTAGCACTGCTGTTCGCCCCGACGAGCCGGGCCCAGCGAGCCGCCGACCCGACGTTCGGCCACAGCCGGCACGGCGCCACCTTCGACGAAGGCCCGCGCCAGCGGCCGCACGTCATGCCCGGGCTCGGCAGCGAGGTGCACTTCCCGGTGCAGGGGCTCGACGACGCGACCCAGCGGATGTTCGACCAGGGGCTCTGCCAGCAGCACGGCTTCTGGTACTTCGAGGCCGAGCGCAGCTTCCGCGAGGTCGCCAGGCACGTGCCGACCTGTGCGCTCGCCTACTGGGGCATGGCGATGGCGAACGTCGACAACCGCGAGCGCGCCGCCGGCTTCGCGGCGCGCGCGGTGCAGCACGCCGCGGCGCTGCCCGAGCGCGAACGGCTCTACGTCGACGCGCTGGCGGCGCTCTACCAGATCGACGACGCCCTGCGCAGCGAACTGCAGAGCGGCGACGATTCCCGCGTGCAGAAGGCGATCGACGCCACGGTCGAGAAGGCGAGGAGCGGCCGCGACGAGAAGGCGCTGCAGCGCGCGTTCCTGAAGGGGCTCGAGCAGGTCGTCGCCACGTGCCCCGACGACGTCGAGGCGAAGGCGCTGCTGGCGATCCAGTGCTGGCGCAACCAGGACTTCGGCATCGAGATCACCAGCCACGCCGCGGTCGACGCGCTGCTCGACGCGGTGTTCGCCAAGGCCCCGAACCATCCGGCGCACCACTACCGCGTCCATCTGTGGGACGGTGAGAAGGCCGAGCGCGCGCTGCGCTCGGCGGCGGCGATCGGCGGCACGGCGCCGGCGATCGCGCACCAGTGGCACATGGCCGGGCACGTCTACGCGAAGCTGCATCGCCACACCGAGGCTGCCTGGCAGCAGGAAGCGAGCAGCCGCACCGACCATGCCGCCATGGCGCGCGACCGCGTGATGCCGTTCCTGATCCACAACTACGGCCACAACCAGGAATGGCTGGCGCGCAGCCTGTCGTGGATCGGCGAAGCGCACGAAGCCTTGCGGGTCGCCAAGGACTTGGCGGCGTTGCCGCGGCATCCGCGCCACAACCAGCTCGACGACGGCGAATCGATCGCCGGCTACGCACGGGCGCGCCTCGTCTCGGTGTGCGAAGACCACGAGCTGTGGGCCGAGGCCATCGAACTTGCGGACCAGGGCTACCTCGAACGCACCGACTCGGCGAAGGCGGAGGTCCAGCGCCTGTCGTTGCTCGGCCGTGCGTTCTTCCGCGAGGGGCGTGCTTCGGACGGCGAGCGCATCGTCGCCGAAGCCGAGGCGCTGCTGGCGACCGCGCGGCAACGCCGCGCCGAAGCGATCGATCGCGCCGAGGCCGAAGTGCACGAGAAGCGTGAGCCGGCGGCGAAGGCCTTCGAAGCGATGCAGGAGGCCGGGCGCGCACCGAGCGACAGCGTGCGGTCGGTGCTCGACCTGCTGCGCGAGCTGCGTGGCGAGCAGAAGCTTGCGGCTGGCGATGCGGCCGGGGCACTGGCGGAGTTCGAAGGCGTGCCCGACTTCCCGAAGACGCTGCTCGCCGATGCCCACGTCGCCGCCGGGCAGGCGGCCAAGGCGATCGAGCTGCTGGAGAAGGAGGTCAAGGAACGGCCGCGGCGCGTGACGACGCTGGCGCGGTTGATGGAGGCACTCGGAGCGTCCGAGTTGCCGGAGCACAAGGAGCGGGGCCGTGAACTCATACGGGATCCGCAGGTGCAACAGCTGCTGTGTGTCGATCGGTTCGATCGGCCGGACGGCAACAGCCCACTGCTCCAGCGTGGCGGGATCGGGGACGACTGTGGTTTGCTCTCGGGGCCGCTGCACTGGAGCGAGCCGACCGGGTGGCTGTACGGGTCCGACTTCGGGCCGCGGCCGGACATCCTCTCGCTGGGACCGAGGTCGTTCGCGTCGTGGCCGCACGCCGGTATCGACCTGAAGCGCCACGACGGCGAGCGCTTCGTGCTCGCCGCGGAGCCGAACAAGCCCGTGCTGGTCGTCTTCTACCTCGGCTTCGGCTGCCTGCAGTGCGTCGAGCAGCTGCACGCCCTACGCAAGCACCATCAGGCCCTCGCCGCGATGGGCCTCGACGTCGTCGCGATCGGCGACGACCCGACCGACGAACTGGCCGCCGCGATCGCCGCCCTGCCGGCCGACGCGGCGCTGCCGTTCCCGGTGCTCGCCGACCCGGAACACACGGCCTTCCGAGCGTGGCGCTGCTACGACGAGTTCGAGTCGCTGCCGCTGCACGGCACGTTCCTGGTCGACACCCAAGGCCGCGTGCGCTGGCAGGATCTTGGTGCCGCACCGTTCGTGCAGTTCGACTGGCTGCAGCACGAGGCGAAACGGCTGCTCGCGTTGCCGCGGCCTGGGGCGTGACCGCGGCCCGGCTGAGACGTGCCGGCGAGTTCGCCCATGAGCCCATGCCGGTGCTGCGAAGATGCGTCGGAACTGCCGTTGCCGTCGGCACCTCGGCGTGGCATCCTTCCTGCCTTCCACCCCGCTCACGAGACCAGGAGGCAAGATTGGCCCTCGCCCCGCGCAAGCAGCGAACGAAGGACAAGGTGATCCCCGACAAGAAGAGCCTCGCTGCGATCCTGCAGGGGCTGCGCGCCAGCGGCAAGGTCGTGGTGCTGACCAACGGGGTGTTCGACCTCCTGCACGTCGGGCACACGCGCTGCCTCGAGGACGCGCGCTCGCGGGGCGACCTGCTGGTCGTCGCGGTCAACAGTGACAAGTCGACCGAGGCGCTGAAGGGCAAGGGCCAGCCGATCGTGCCGGCCGACGAGCGCATGGAGATGCTGGCGAGCCTCGCGTTCGTCGACTACGTGACCGTGTTCGAAGAGGACACGGCCGACGCGCTGCTCCAGCAGCTGCAGCCGAACCTCTACGCCAAGGGCAGCGACTACACGCTGAAGACCCTGCCGGAGAAGGACACGCTGAAGGCGCTCGACATCAAGGCGGTGTTCGTGGGGGACAAGAAGGCCCACTCGACCACCAAGCTGATCCAGAAGATCCAGAAGCTGAAGAAGAAGTAGCGGCCGCACCGGGTGGCCCCGGAGCCGGGCGAAGCGCCCGCCCGGCTGCGCGCGACGACCGGCTGGCATCGGGCGGACCGCGACGCCGTCAAGGGTTACGACGGAGCTGGCCGATCGGGCTCGACGATGGCGGCTGCTCCGAGCACCACGGCACCTGCGAACCCGACGACCTACACGGCCATTCCGTTGACCGGGCTCGTCGGCAAGGACCCGCCTCCGTTCCCGCTCTACCTGCGCACCGCCGACAACACCTGGGTGCTCTACCACGGGGCCGGCCAGGCGCTCGACGAATCGCACGTCGGCCGGCTGACCGCCGAGGGCGTGCAGCAGCTGTTCCTGCGCGACCACGACCGCGGCGCCTACCTGGCCCGCATCGAAGGGTCGCTCGACCAGGTGCTGATGGACAAGCACATGCCGCTCGAACGGCGCGCCGACCTGCTGCACGGGGTTGCCCTCCGCGTCGCCGACGCGCTGCTGGAAGCGCCCGACCGCGCCACCGTGCAGCGGGCACAGAAGGTGATGATGGCGACCAGCGGTCTGCTGCTGCGCGAGCAGCAGGGCTTCGCCGCGATCCGCCGGCTGATGAGTGCGAGCCACGGACTCGCCGCGCACAGCCTGACCGTGTCGTTCCTGTCGATGGGTCTCGCCCGGCTCGTGCTCGGCGGCGACGGCGGCTCGCTGGTGCTGGCCGGCCTCGCCGGGCTGCTGCACGACATCGGCAAGGTCGGCCACGAGGACCTCGACCACGATCCCGAGCACACGAGTCGCGGCGCCGACATCCTGCGTGGGCTCGGCCTGCCGGTGCCCGTCGTCGAGGCGGCGCGTTCCCACCACGAACGCTTCGACGGGTCCGGCTTCCCGCGCGGCATCAAGGGCGCGGAGATCCCCGAGCTGGCGCGCATCGTCGGGGTCGTCGACTCGTTCGAGAAGGTCTACTCGACGCAGGTGCCGCGCGTCGGCGTGTTCGACGCGCTGCGCATCCTGGCGCAGGCCTACCGCGGTTGCTTCGACGAACGGCTGGCGCTCGGGCTCGTACAGCTGTTCCGCTGAGCTCGGTGCCGCGGCTGGGGCGGGTGGTCAGGGCTTGGCGAACCGCGGCCACACGAGGTGGCGCCGCAGGCGCAGGGCCGCGCGGCAGCGGTCCTCGAGCTCGTCGAGGCGCTGCGCCAGCGCGCCGTCCTTCTGCCAGGTCTCGAGCCGCGTCGACAGGCTCGCGGCGCTCGCACCGCACCAGTCCTGCAGCAGCTCGTCGAGTTCCCCGTCGTCGTCCGGCGGCAGCGGCACGCCCTGCGCCACGCACTGCAGCGCCGCCAGGATGCGCCCCGGATCGTCGAGGACCGCGTGCAGCCGGTGGTCGTGCGAAGGGTCGAGCGGGAACACCAGGGCCATCTCGAACGCGCCGCGCACCAGTGCCTGCAGTCGGGTCGCGTCGACCGGCGGTGTGGCTTCGCCGCGGACCAGGCGACGGCCCAGCAACTCGGCGAGCGCACGCGTGATCTCGCGGGCGTTGCCGCGCTGGCAGAACGCCACCAGTTGTTCGGCCGATGCATGGCGCGTGTCGAGCCAGGCCAGCGCCTCGAACGCTTCGCCGAGCGAGGCCGGCAGGGTGCCCGCCATCAGGGCGGTGCGCAGCTCGGCGACGGTCCCGGTGTGCGCGCGCCACGCGGCCTCGACCTGCGTCGGCCAGTGGCTGAGGAAGCACCAGGCTTCGGCCTGCACGTCACAGTCGCCAACGCGGATCCAGCCGGTGACCGCCTGGACGGCGTCGCGCGTGGGTTCGCCGGCCGCGCTCACGTGCTGCAGCAGGGGGCCCAGCGCGTCGGCGTGGCACCACGGAGCCAGGTGCAGCAGGTCGCCGACCAGCGTGCGCGCGGCGAGCGAACTCGGCCCGACGGCAGGCGGGTCGGGTTCTTCGCGCAGGTCGTGATGCAGCGCGGCGAACAGTGTGGCGTCGGCCGGCGGCAACGCGGCGGCGACGGCAGCCAACGCGTCGGCGCTGCGCGCGCAGAGTTCGCGGAACGTCGGGTCCGCATGGTCGCGGGCCATGTGGTGCAGCGCGGCGAAGCCGACGAAGCCCTGCTGCTGCCAGCCGACCAGCGCGTGGGCCGCGGCGGACCGGACCTCGGCGTCGTCGTCCCACAACGCGATCGCCAGATCGGCGCGTTCGCGCACCGGCAGCTCGGCGCCGTACTCGGCGAGCCAGGCCACGGCCTGGCGTCGTCGGTCGGCACGCCAGTGCGACAGCAAGGCCCGCGCGGCCAGGGCATCGAGCGGGGCTCCCTGCAGGGCCAGCCACGCCTCGGCGAGGTCGGCGCTGCAGCGGCGGTCGGGGGGCTCGAGCCGGACGGCCGGCCGCTGCAGGTCGAGGCGGCGCAGCCGGTCGAGTTCGGCGAGCAGTGCAACGCGGGCGTAGGGGAACTCGGCGGCGGGATCGGCCGCGCGAACGCGGATCCAGCGACTCGCGACGATGCACCTCGCGGTGTCCGCTCGCAGGAACTCCAGCAGCGTCGTGTCGCCGGGATCGTCGGCAAGCGATGCGGCGTAGAACACCGGCAGCTTCGGGGCCGCCATGCGGTCCCATGGCAGACTCTTCAGCAGGTCGCTCGTGTGCTCCGCTGGCAGGAACGGCATCAGCTCCATCAGCGTCCAGGCCAGCATGTCGGAGTTCCGGCGGTCGAGGTCGGTCTGCGCGAGTCCGAGCAGTTCGGGGATCGCCGGCAGCGAGGCGCGGCCTTGGCTCGCCAGCACGCCGAGCAGGCCGCGGATCTGCGCCGCGGTCAGTTCGCCTCGTCGCTCGGCGCCCAGCTGCGTGCGCACGAAGCCGACCACCGCCGGCCCGGCGTGCTCGAGCCGCTGGACGGCGCGCGCGGCCAGGGCTGCGTCGTCGAGCTCCGCGAGCGCCTGCTCGACCATGCGCGTCCACGCCGTCGGCGCCCGGGAGCCCGGAGCCTGGGGCTTCGGGGCGTGGGGCGACGGTTCCTGGGCTGTCGTGGCAGGAACGAGCAGCAGCGCGACCAACGTCGCGCGGGCAAGCGCGAGGGGCATCGCAGCATGGTAGCAGCGGCTCCTGCCGTCGGCAGTCCCCAGCTCGTATGGTGACGCGCGATGTTCCGAACCGCCCGACCCGAGGTGCCGACCTGATGCTGTGGCTCGCGTGGCTGGTCGCGGGCGCCGGGGCCGCGTTGGGCTGGCTGCTGTCGTTCGCAGGCAGCATGTGCGCCGCCCCGCGGTTCCCCGCGCGCCAGCGGTTCGTGGTGGCAGGCATCGCGGGCCTGGCGCTGGCCCTCGCCGTGGGGGCGTGGGCCGCACCGGACTCGGCCGGCTGGTGGGCGCTCGGGCCCGGGCTGCTGGCGTCGTTCGGCCTGCTGGTCGCGATCCAGCCGACGACCCGCCGCGGCAGTGCGCTCGCCGCGGCCACGCGCACGACGGTGCGTGCGCCCGACGGCACCCTGTGGTTCGCCGACGATGCGCACAACCTGCGGCTCACCGAGCTCGAGGTCGCGCGTGCGCTCGCCGCCGAGCGCGCGGGGCAAGGTCCGCCGGGTGGTGCTGCCAGTTGGGAGGCGCACTGGGCCCAATACGAGGATGGGCTGCGGCGCTGGCAGCAGAATCCCGAACGCCACCTCGCCGTGCTGCGGGGCCACCGGGGGGCCGACGCCGCGCGCGGCGACGACGCTCGAACTCAGGCCGATTCGCCGAACGCGCGCCAGTAGTGGTCGGCGCCCTCGGCGCGCAGGGCCCGCGCCTCGCCGAAGCCGAACAGGCAGGCGATCGTCCGGCATCCGGCGGCCTTGCCGGCGCGCAGGTCCTGCACCCCGTCGCCGACCATCGTCGCGCCCGGGCCATGGTGGCCGAGCCGGCGCAGCGCTTCGTGCAACGGCCCGGGATCGGGCTTCTTGACCGGCAGCGAGTCGCCGCCGAGCACGACGCGCACCAGCTCGCCGAGCCCGAGGTGGGCGCAGAGTGGCACCGCGAAGCGTTCGGGCTTGTTGGTCACGACCGCGAGCGGGTGGCCTCGGTCGTGCAGAGTCCGCAGGTGGGCCATGGCGCCCGGATACAGCGTCGCGTGCCCCGTGCACTGCACCTGGTGGTGCTCGGCGTAGGTGGCGAACGCACGGTCGAGCGCGCGTTCGCGGTCCGGGCCGTCCTTCGGCAGCACGTCGTGCAGCGCGCGGGCCAGCAGCGTGCGCGCCCCGTCGCCGACGAACGTGCGCACCACTGCGTCGGGCAGCGCCGGCAAGCCGTTCGCCACGCGCACGTGGTTGGTGCTCGCGGCGATGTCGGCCAGCGTGTCGGCGAGCGTGCCGTCGAGATCGAACAGGAAGGGCGGGAGCATGGGGGCGGCCGGTATACTGCCGGCCCTCCGATGCCGGCGCGAACCCTCGTCTGTCTCTGCCTCCTGCTCGCCTCGTGCGGCACCGTGCGCGACTGGCGCTACCTGCGCAGCGACCCGATGCCGGTCGCCATGTGCTACGACGGCATCGTCGAGATCGCCGCCGGGGAGTTCGCCCAGGATCCGGCCCAGAGCGACCGCGGCAACGGCGTGTTCGTGTCGCGCTGGCGGCAGCGCGTCAAGGACAACCGTCACCTCGCACGCAACCGA
This sequence comes from Planctomycetota bacterium, assembly GCA_016793305.1. Next base: position 220 of record JAEUHU010000449.1, on the reverse strand, counting down.
CTGCGCGTCGAGATGCAGCTCGACGAGGGCTCGGCGCAGACCGGCTGGCCGCTGCTCTTCTACATCGAGCAGGAGACCATCAAGGACCTGCGCCGCGACGAGAACCCGCGCGAGGAGGACTGGTCCGCGGACGGCCAGGACGCCGCCAAGGAGGCGCTGTTCCAAGAACGGCTGCTGCGCCGGATCGCGCCGAAGTCGGGGCCGCTCGGTGCGGACGTGC
>JAEUHU010000448.1 GCA_016793305.1 Planctomycetota bacterium | reverse complement strand
GGATCGGTGGCGACCAGCGCGGCCTTCTCGCCGGCCATGACGCGGTGCACGTCCTTGATGCTGGTCGAGTCGCCGCAGAGCAGCCGGTGGTCGCCGAGGCACCACAGGTCGCCCAGCTTCGACGCGGCCACGGCGGGCGGGGGCTCGGCACCCTCGTCGACCAGGTCGCGGTCGATCTCCTCCTGTTCGCGTAGCTGCTGGACCAGGGCGTCGAGGTCTTCGGTCGAGTAGCCGACGCCGTCGAGGGAGTCCTCGGCCTTCAGCTGTTGGAGCAGCTTGGCGAGGGCGGGCTCGTCCCAGCCGGCGAGCTCAGCCGTTCGATTCAACGCGATGCTGAGCGACGTGGCTTGCAGGTCATCCATCTCGAGCTCGACGACCTCGCACTCGGTCCAGCCGAGCTGGCGCATCGCTTGCAGGCGACCGTTGCCACCGATAATCCGCCCGGTGCCTCGCTGCACGACCAGAGGCTCGGCTTGCCCGAATCGCCGCAGGCTCGCGCAGATGGCGTCCAGGTTGCGCACATCGTGCGTTCGGACGTTGCTCGGATCCATGACCAGGGAGTCGATGGGCACAACCTTGATGTTCATCGTGCACCTCCCTCGACCAGCGCTTTGCCAGAGTGGTAGGCCCAGGAATCGCCAAGGCAGCCAAGGATGCCGAAGGCGGCGCGGCGCCTACGATCAGGATCCAGGGTGGCGATTCGGCGCGTCCACTGCTCAAGGAGACAGTGGTGTTTCGGGCAGAGCGTGACCAGTGTGCTGAGGTCGGCGTGGTCGACGTTGCGGTATCCCTCGATGTGGTGGACGTGGAGGCGGCCATTCCGCGCTCCGCAGACAGCGCAGAAGTTGTTCCCTGCGGCAAAGAACCTGTTCCGGTTGGATCGCCAAGCGCGACGATCGCATGCTGCGTGTGTAGCCGGGTCACCGTGGACGACGCCGATGTAGCCACGGTTTCGGCACTCGATGGAGCAGTAGTGCCCGGACGTGTTGCTCCGTGGCTTCGGCGTGAAGTTGAACTGGTCGCCGCATGCCCAGCAGGTCCGCTCCTCTGTTGGGTAGCGTCGCTTGCCGTCGGCTGCGCACTTCTGCGAGCAGAACCGCTTCTTGCTGTCGGCAGGGTTTCGGTAGACGGGTGTCGAGCACGTCAAGCACGGGACAGTCGTCCCCATTCGCGGCCGGCTCGCCTTGTGGGCGGCGGCACACTTGCGGCAGTTCTTGGACGGTGGATCTCGACGACTCTCGTGGATGACGACCCTGGTGACGCCGCAGCCTGGGCAGGTGACGGCGAGCCGCCGACGCGGAGGGCGCTCGCGAGACTCGTTGGCTCGCGAGAAATCCCGGTTCTCAGCGACGTGGGGGACGGCCGCGTCGTTCTTGCGCGGGTTCGTCGGGGAGCAGAACAGCCGGGAGATCGGGACGATCTCGACCGGCGACGGGGCGGGGGCGGACTGGACCAAGCGGGTGCCTCATGGGGTTGAGGACCTTGAGCCGCTTGGGAGGGAGCTTGAACGGGTGGCTCGACAGGAGAAGCGTAGCGGAGTTGGCGCTGCGGGTCATCCACCGCCGAGCGGCGCACGCGAGTCGGCCCAACTTCGATGGCGAACAGCACGGAGTTGCCCTCGGCCATCACCTGCGCGACCATGTGCGTCGCTCACCGGGCCGAGTGGCGGTCCGGCGAGCACTTCTAGCATGCCACATCCTCACTATCGAAGGCCGTGGGTATCGTCAGTGGTTTCTGCCCTCAGTGGCGTCATGAGAAGGCAAGGTGTACAGGCGAGCATCGAACCACAATGGACACTCAAGAATCCAAGCATGAGTCTAGTAGGTCGCGAAATGCGTTCCTGTGGGGCTTCATTGTGTCATTGGTGCTTGTTGAAGTTGTCGTGAACGCCACGGCAGTTGGGAAGGATTTCGCGTTGATTGTGTGGGTCGTCCCCTATGGGCTGGGCCTTGGGGCCCTGATTGGAGTCCCGATCGGCCTAGTGATTGGCTTGGTATGCTATCTTTGCTTTCGCGATCTCAGCTAGCCCGTGCTGTCCGAGAACAGGAACGTGCGCATTTCCAGGCGGGAATGCCGATTTCGAGGTCATTCCGGATGCCGGCTCAGCCGCCGAGTCAGGCCCTGGGCGCACCGGTAGCCCGGCACCCGCGGCGAAGCGATGTTCGATCACTCAATCTCGCCTCCCTGCTCCCGACTGTCGCCTGTGTCGGGTCGGATGCTGTAGGGAATGCGACGCCGAGGCTACCCAGGCGACGGCCCGACCTTGCCGGAGGCGCCAAGGCTTGCCAGCGAGAACACCCCGACCTGTTCCGCCTCGCGCTGGACCGCCCGCACCGCCTCCCGCAGACTGCGGACCGACTTCTCCTGATCGAGTAGCAACGCCACCACGTCGTTGGCGGTGACGCTCGCCGGCGCCTACGCCAACGCCTCGCGCACAGCGGCGGCGACCTTCTCCAGTGCGCCGAGCAGCCGAGTGCGCTCCGCCTCGTTCCGCTTCACCATGTCGAGGATGCTGGACAGGTTGTCCATCGTGTCGGTCGACGCGGCCTTCGCCTTCGGTGGCCGGCCCGGTCCGCGCCCCGACTTCCTGGGCTTGCCGCCGCCCTCCAGGCGCGCCTTGACGGAGTAGACGAGCGACTGGGCGCAGCCGAGCTTCTTGACGATGTCGGCTTGCGACATGCCCGAGGCGAGCAGCTTGCGGATCTTGCCGGAGGTGGAGTTCGGATCGACGGGTCGGCCGCGAGTCGGTGCAGGGGAAGAAGTTGCCATTTGACTCCGATTATCAGTCGATTCGACTGCTCTGTCACGTTCCGAAACACAATACGTGGTGGTAGAGCCGGCGAGGGCTGTGGAAAGCGTCGCATTGGCTGCCGAATGCGACTTGGTAGCTGGGCGGGAAGTTCGCCCGTGACGGGACAGGCGGGCCCCAGGAACCGCAAAAATCGTCCACAGATGGGGGCGGTTCCTGGGCAATAGCACTCGGAGAACCCCGAGTCCCTCGCGGCTCGTGGGTGCCTCCGCAGGTTCCCCTCCCTCGCCAAGAAGTTGGCTTCCCGGCGTTAAGCCATCGGCCTGTCTTGGCCGCGTCCTCATAGAGAGCGCGGTTGGGGCGTCGCTGTGCCTATATCCCTTGCGTGAGTGTCGCATACCGGTGACAGACGATTTTCGGATGGCAAAGTTCCATGCGCCTCTGCCGCGAATTGCCGAGTCTTGGTTTGACAGCGTGTGCGTGGCTGTGGGATAGAGGCGTCCGAGCTCCGGGAAGACGGAGACACTCGCCAAGGAACTTCATGACCATCGTCGCACGGCTTGCGTTCCTCCTACTCTGTCTGAGTGCTGGGCTCGGTGTTGGGCTGCGCGCTCAGGAGGGATCCCAGGCGAACCCGACCGCTACGGGCGAGTGTTGCCCGCCCCCATCAGTAGCCATCGGCTCGACCCTGGATGCTCAGGTACTGCTCAACGGGGTGTTCTCCGTCATCGTCGAAATGATCGGGCAGCAGAACGCTGGTCGGGATCTTGCGCCCGCCTATGGCAACCAGCTGTACATCGTCAACCCCGGCGATCGACGCTACCGGATGTATGCCACAGTGACTCCGAGTGACTTCAACATCGGCAGCTTCACACCGCTCAACGGGTTGTACGTGTTCACGTGGCGCGGCTTGCAGCAGGCATGCGAGGAGGCGACCAGTAGTCAGAACGATCTCGCAATGACCACGCCGGACACATCTAACCCACCTTCGTGGGGCGACCCAGGTTATGATTTGTGCTGTTGCGAGTACTGCTGCGGGATGACCCAAAGCGGGGGCGGCGCCGGTGGCCAAGCGGATGATCCGAGTCCAACCGACGCAGAGTTTACTCCACACAGCCAATTGAACCCGGACGGATCGAACTCAGCCCTCCCTGGCCGACCAGTCGTTGCAGGCAGCAACCGATCGGGCGCGCAGCTGTGGTGGCACTATCCGATCACGGACAACGCGCCGCTATCAGAGATCGAGGTTCGTCACTGGGACGGCACGGTTGCAACGTACACGCGGTTGTCCACCATTCGGGTGAATCGCCTCGACTCCTCCGGCAGCCCGACGCGCGAAGGCGACGTGTGGAAGCTGCACAAGACAACTGATCCTTTCGACAACATCACGACCTACCACTACGACCAACGCAGCCAACTGGTCAGGATCTCGTACCCCAACGGCATCCACGCGCACTGGAACTGGATCCCCGCGTGGAAGGACAACTGGTCCGGTTGCTCGGGCATCGAGATCCGTCACACCACGAGCAGCACGCCGCCGACGTGGGGTGATCAATACGCAGATCCGCACGAGGACTCGACGTTCCTCGTCTTCGAGAACCTCTCGTCGACCCAGACGCACTTCGCCGGCAAGTTGATCGCGAGCTTCGGCGAGCGGAGCTCCTACGTGCCGGCGCCAGCCGCGAACCAGGTCTTCGACGTTGGTGGCGAAGTGGATGGCCACAAGGTGACGGAGTTCGTCTACGGCACCGGCGGTGCCACCAGCACTCAGATCAGCGAGGTCCGCCAATACTGGCATCAGAGGGCGACTCCAATCGCTCCGCGCACCGTCGGAACTGGCGACGGCCGCGTCACCGTGCTCCAGAACACCTACTCCTTGGGCCAGGTGATCGCGCAGTTTCAGCCGCACCTGGGCAAGTTCGGAATCCTCACGCAGTTCCACTACAGCACTTCTCCAACGGTGACTCCGCCGGCTGGGGTCTCGCTAGCCACGCAGCACGTCGTTCATCCTGATCTGACGGAGTCGATCATCGAGTTCGACCCGACCAACCATCGCGTCTACCGCGAGCGCAAGCTGCCCGGTGCGAACGGCCGGCCGCGCAATGCTGAAGGGCTCGGCGCTCTGAGCGGCGCGTTGGTTGAGCCCGACGAGATCGTGACCGACTCCACCTACGACGCGACGTGCGTCTGCCAGAAGCCGATCAAGGTCGAGCGGTTTGCGGTGCGTGGCGGCACGCCCGAGGGTCGCGTCACGACGCGGTTCGCCTACGACCCAATCACGAAGTGGGTCACCGAGGTCTACACGACCAACCCGGCCACGGGTTCCGGCTTGCCAGCGGAGGTGGTCGAGACGACCAGCTACACGTTCGACGCGACGGCGATCTGGAGCCCGCGTTGGATCAGCCAGCATCAGACCCCTGACGGCACCACCACGTTCACCTACCCGAACCCGATGCCGCGCTCTTCCGCGCTCAATGGTTCGATGCAGGGCAAGGTGGTGCAGACGTTCACTGCGGTGCGTCGCCAGACCGACTTCAACACGCAGGCGACCGCCGACATCGTGCAGACGGTGGTGCGCAACATCGCAGGCAACCTGGCGATGGCGTCGTTGCCCTACACAGGTCCGTTGTCCGGGCAGCCTTGCCTCACGGTCAACGGCGATGGCGTCGAGGAGACCCTGCTGTACGACACAACGCACGGTCGGTTGAACAGCGTCTCCGGCGGCGGCACCACCACCAACTTCGTGCACGACTGGTGGGGCCGGCTGCAGACGATCCAGACGTACGTCGGAAGCACCATCTCGGCAACTTGGACGATCACGCAGGGCCGCCAGTTCCAGACGCTGTCCGAGACCCTGTCGGGTGGCAACGTCGAGACTCGCTACCACTACGACCTCTGGGGCAACCTCGCCGTCGTGCGGCGCAAGAACGCGGCCGCGAGCGGTGGCAGCCCGGTGCGCCATGGTGCCTCGACGACGGCACGCGCGTGGATTCGCGAGGAATACCACTACACCGATACCTGGTTGCAGGAGACTCGCGTCGATCGCCGGCCGGTCGACGAGGGCGACAGCAGTCCGTTCAGCACGAGCAACCCGCTGTTCCTGGTAACGCGCTACGAGCCGCAGCCAGCGCCGAGTTCGAGCATCAACCTGACGCAGACATTGCTCACGACGATGCCGAATGGGGCGGTCGTCGAAGAGCAGATGGACGGGTTCGGCACGCCGTTCAAGAAGCTCGTGCGCGAGAGTGACGTAGGCTCGGCCCCGGTGATCGAGGTGTCTCGCATCTACAACGACGTGTACCTGCGACCGGTCGTGCTCGTGAAGGGCTCGCTCGCGTCGGCGCCAGCGATGCGGATCACGCGCCTCACGCGCAACGCCGCCGGTGCGGTGGTCGGCCTGACGGAACCGTCGGCCCCGACGCCGACGATGCCGGCCAACTTCTCGTACACAGGCTCGCTCGGTGGCGCCGTGCACGAGTTCGACATCGACACGATGGGGCGCACGATCGCACGACGGTTGAAGAACGGGTCGACGTTGGAGGGGCAGTGGGCCTACGCCTACGACCAGCTCGGGCGCACGATCCGCACTGAGACCTCGCTGTTCGGGTCCAGCCCCAGCACGCACCAGGCGATCGTGACCTACAAGGCCGGCAAGCTGAGCCAAATCGAGTCGAACAAGGCGACCGACGCGCCCTTGGTGACGCGGACCTACGACTTCGACGGGCGGCTCTCGACGGTCACCGACGCGGCAGGCAACGTCACGACGTACACCTATCAGGGCAGCACTGACCTCGTGGCGAGCGTCTCGCAGTTCATGAACGGTACGTCCCCGCAGACGTTCGTGACGACCTACACCTACGACAACCAAGGTCGCCAGACGAAGACCTCGGTCGGGGCGTCGAGTCCGCTGGAGACGAGCTACGCCTACACTTCGCTCAGCCACGTCGAGCAGGTGACCGACCCGATGAACCGCGTGCAGAAGATGCTGCACGATGCCCTGGGCCGCCGCGTAGATCACGTGCGTCTGGGCGCCTCGACGGACTTCATCCGCAACTCCACCGAGTTCGTCGACAGTGGTCTCGCCAACAGCAAGACCTACATGCGCCAGCTCGATGGCCTCGGCAGCGAGACCCGCACGCACTTCGACTTCGCGGGGCGCAAGTTCGCGATCCACTACCCAGGCGCCGACCTGACCGCGATGCCGACCGCCAGCGTGCCGAAGCCGAACACTGAGCTGTTCGTCTACGACGGGCTGTCGCAGATTCAGCAACGGTTCGACGGCGACGGTGGCGAGACCGCGATGGTCTACGACGGCGCGGGCCGGCTGATCGCGCGCTGGCTGACGAAGTACCGCACTCACATCGCGGCTGGCTACAACGCGGGGGATGTTCTGAACCGCGACGTGTTCGGGCGGATCGGAATCGCGGACTCGCTGGGAATGACGAACAGCAGCCCGGCGCAAGGCGACACGCTCACGTTCGGGATCATCGTTCGGTCCGATTCGAAGTTCGACAGCCTCTCACGGGTGACCGAGGAGTCGCTGGAGACGTACATCACCAGCCCGCAGGTGCTGAAGACGAAGAGCAGCTACTCGAGCGCGAGCCGCTTCCGCACGGGGCTGCGCTACGAGGATGGCTACAACCTCCAGAACCTCGACCTGAGCTTCACGCCGAGCACCTTGCAGCAGCTCGGGACGGTTTCCTGGCAGCGGCCGAGCGTGGGGCCTACTACCCACCAACTCGCCAGCTACAGTTGGCTCGGCAGCATGCGGCAGCAGCGCACGTCGATCTACGGTGGCACCTCGACGCTGGCAACGGCGGTGGAGAGCTACACGTACGACCAGTACGGGCGCATGACGCAGATGAAGGACGTGGTGACGCCGACGGGTGGCTCGGCGGTCGAGAAGAGCAAGTTCGACTACACCTACAACGCGGCAAGCAACCTCTTGAAGGAGGAGTACGCGAAGGTGGGCGGCAAGGTCGGCGACCGCTTCACCTACGACGCCTACCACCGGCTGAAGGAAGCCTACATGGGCGTGAACTCCACCGTGATGGGGCAGGATTGGGAGTCGAACCCGCCACCCTCCTTCGACGATGCGAGCATGGACCAGAAGCTCGACTACAACCTCGACGCGGCCCAGAACCGCACGTCCGTCGTCGAGCAGGTAGACTCAAGCGGCTCGGTGACGCACAACTACGACCTCGAGACGCCAGCCTCGGGCTTCTCGGCGAACCGCTACGAGACGGCGCACGGCTCGTCCCACCTCTACGACGAGCGCGGCAACCTCGCCTTCGACGGGCGCTTCTTCTACGTCTACGACTTCCTGAACCGCTTGCAGGAGGTCTGGCTCGTCAGCGTGGAAGAGTCGATGCAGCAGAGCTCGATGCAGCAGAGCTCGATGCAGCAGAGCTCGATGCAGGGTGAGTCGATGCAGAGCGAGTCGCTGCAAGGGGGCTCGTTGGAAGCGGAGGCGACGCCGAGCCCGCAGCAGCTGATGCTGGAAGCGAGCGCGCGAGCAACCGCCGCCGGGTCGGGCGACACGGTCCTCGTTCTCGATGGCCTCGAAGGACTGCGGGAAGCGCGGAAGCAGGTGCAGAACGAGGTGAACAACCTGATGCGCCGTCTGCCGATTGAGCACCGGGATCCGGCGTTCCGGGCGCGCCTACGCGCGACCATTCCGGGTGGCGCGATCCAGGTGCCGGCTCCGGCAGCCAGCTCCACGGGTGGCGGCGGCATGCCGAGCCTGTTCGTGACGGTCGAGCTCCAGGAACTGGGCGCGGCCTTCGCCTACGACGCCTACAACCGCCGGGTGGCGCAGATCTACACCAATGTCGCGGTGACGGCTTCCACCTACGATGGCTGGCGCGAGGTCGGCGAGTACTTGCTGAAGCCCTACTCGGGGCTGCCCTACGGCGTGCGCTTCGAGCCGTGGAAGCAGTTCGTCCATGGGGAGAGCCTCGACGAGATGCTCGCCTATCGCGTCACTATCGATGGCACGACGTGGGAGGACTATCACATCCTTCACGGCGGCCAGGACACGGCGGCGAAACTGGTCGACCAGAACGGCAACGTGGTGGAGACGTACGAGTACGACCCGTACGGGATGCCAAAGGTATTCGTTGGGTCGAGCACGACGCCGCAGGGCTACTCCAGCAAGCACTTCGACCACCTGTGGAAGGGCCTGCGGTGGGACGCGCCGATCGGCAAGATCTACATGCGCAACCGGTTCTATGACCCGGTGACGGGGCGGTTCATGTCTTGCGACCCGATGGGTGTGCACACGGACGCCGGGAACATGGGCAATGAGTATGCCTATGCTTGGCTGAGGCCGTTGGTGGCGGGAGATGCCTACGGAGATTACACGGTGATCGTTATTGTGCGTGACCCAACATATAGCGGGAGGGACCAAAACTACGATAGGCAAGTCGCAACAGGCAAGCAAATTGTTGCTAATGACCCTGAAGGTGGAGTCATCATTACCGTCGTCCCTAAGAACCGCGGTTACGCCCTAGACAAAGATAATCCAGAAGTCAAGACCGATCCTTGCAAGAAGTCAACCGAGGATGGTGGCGAGCAGGCCGAGCAAGACGGCAAGAAGCCATCAGGCAATTGGCTTCATGTATTCATTAATCATGGAGTCGAGGTTCCTTTCTCGGCAAAGGAAAAGTATGCCATGGACTTGTCTCCGATGCCGCAGCCCGATTCCGCGGGAACCCTCGCGAAGGTGCTGCGTGATGCCCTCCCGAAGCCAGCCAAACAGTATTCCAGCGGCGTGATTTGGGGCTGTAGATTGGGCCTGGGCCCCATGAATGACCCGGAAATGCTGCCGAAAGGATCGCCTTACAAGGCGAAGGCATACGAGAACATGGCAGAGCGGGTCTCTGGCATGGAGGGGTCTGCTGGAAAGCCTCTCGTAAACGACGTTAAGGCGTTTCCGACGGACGTCTATTACAGTGACGACGGCAGTTGGCCCGAGGTGCCCGGAGAAAAGGGCGGGTTCAAACCAGCGGTGCCGCAGCCCTACAAGCCGAGGCCGGTTACCCCAAAGTAGTGGGGCAGTTCTTGATAGACGCATTGGAGTAAGCTACAATGAAAAGAAAGTTTGCATCCATCCTGTCCCTTTGTGCGCTGGTTCTTTTGGTGGGATGTTCCGTGAGCAGGGAAGGCTGGGCCGTCATATTCGTATGTGATGAAATGGGCGAGTCAATCGCAGGCGCCTGGGCAGAAGTGGAGATCGCATCATACGACAGTCGACCTGTTGTGTTGGGCGATAGGCGATTTGCAGATTCGGGTGGCCAAGTGCGTCTCCCGTGGTTTGCGCCACATTATTTGTCAGTGGTGGTTGGGGCGCCTGGTCGAGCACCGCGAAGGGTTGCGTATTCAAGCGTCGATGGAGCAAGAGTTGCGCTAATGCCTGATGCGGGTGTGCGCGTTCGGGTGGTCGACAATACAAGTGGTGCACCTATACCAGGTGTATTGGTTTGGCCGGAGGTTCTTACAGCTAGGTTTGGTGTTAGAACCAATTTAGATGGCGTCGCTATCGTCTCTGGTCTCGGTGCGCGAGACGCGGAGAGGGCCGTGATACGCATGGGAAGTAGCAGCTACATAGTTGCTCGCGATGGATCGGACCGGTTCGGGTATAGCCGCACGATCCGTTGCGATGCCGTAGAGCCTCGGAGGATCCGGATTGTAGCTGGTGCTGATATTCGAGGAGTCGTTCCTTGTAATCTGCGAATGCAGCAGGAAGGATTCGTCGTGCATCGGATCGTAGATATGGTAGACGGGGTTATTGATGTTGAAGCTCCATTTGCAGATGGCTTGCTTGCGATAGAGAGCGACATCATGGCGCGCTTTGTCGTGGATGTGGGCGAAGACTATGGAGACGGTTGCTTTGTAGGCGCGGCCAACGTGTGGGTTGGTAGGGTGGACGTTGCCGGAGTTGTCGAATCGGATCTGCTTGTTGAGGCGTTTACGGAAGTAGGTGTTGTCGGCTGGGCTTTGACTGACGAACGTGGCAACTTCCACCTTGTCTTGCCCGAGGGCGAATGCCACCTGCAGGTCTCTGGGGGGACGGCTGCCTGGGTTGATGTGCCATTGTGGAATGACTCCTTCCTGCCGTTAGAGGTTCATGCAGACCGTGGACGGGTAGCTCAAATCGAGTTTTGCACGGGCGATGGTAGGTTAGATTGCGGCGAGCAAGTTGAACCGGGAGGAATGACGCTATGGAGGCGTGTCATTGACAGTTGGCAGGTTGTCGTTGTTAGTCGGGAGTTTCCATGTCAAGGTGTGGTTCGATTTGGTGGGCTCATGCCCGGAGAATTCCGGTTGGTCGGCAGGCTGGGCAGTCGATCGTTTGAGCGCATGTTCTCGGTGCCGGCGAACGGTGACAGCGTTACATGCGTGACGGTAGTGTTGTAGATTGTAGGCGCGTGCTGTCCGAGAAATGGAACGCGCGCATTCCCAGGAACTTATGCCGACTTCGCAGTCATTTCCAGGCTTTGGTTCAGCCGCCGAAGTTCGTCCAGGGCACACCGGTAGCCCGGCAGCCGCAGCGAAACGAACCTCGATCACCTTCTCCCGACTGCCGCGCAGGACTCAACTCGCGGCTCGCCGCTTGCGCCGGTGGTAGAAGCTCAGCAGCCCACCGAGTCGCACGTGCCGATGCACGGCGCCCTCGGTCACCGGCAGCGTCGGCCCCGGTCGCAGCAGACGATTGCCGAGCGATTGGTGATTGCGCTCCGTGTGGTAGTGATCGACGAACTCCGCGATGGCCCGTCGCAGCATGCCCTCGCCGAAGGACGCCATCCGCGAAGGGGACTCTTCTTCGCCCTGGCCGGCCTACAGCGGTGAAGGGTTGCTTTGGGCGGGTCGGCGGGGGACCATGAACCCGTCCGCTGGGGCGCGTGGCAGCCCGGCGAGCTCTTCAAGCCTGCCACATCCTCACCATCGAAGGCCGTGGGTATCACCAGTGGTTGCTGGGCGCCGCAGCGTGACAGGAAGGCAAGGTGTACAGTTGCCGCCCGGAGTAGGACCTTTGCAACCCATAGGGAGCTAGCATGCCGTTTATTGATCAAGACACATCGCGCCTGTTCCGGAGTCGGTTCTATGCATTCGACGACGGAATAGTCCGGAGCTTTGAAGTCCGGGTGCTAGAAGGCGAGGGATTAAGTGTCGCGGTGTTGATCGCTACGCAGGACTCGACGAGGCCGAGGGATGACTTCTGGGTGTGTGTCCGCATGGTTGTAAGAGGAGTTTTGAGTTTCTGCTATGCCGACGCCAATACTCCGGAAAATAGGAGAACTTACTCTGGAGTGCTGAGCTCAGGGGTGCACGTCTGCTGGTTTGAGGATGCGGTTGGCCTGGAGCTCGGGGACTTCATAGATCCGCCGCGTGACATGGCGGAATTAAAGACATCAAAGCTATTCGTGGTTGGCAGTTCTGTTGAGTGGACAGTCGAGCCGTACTCTTGAGTTTCGAGAGCTGAAACAGTGTGGCCCGTGATGTCCGAGAACTCGAACGCACGCAGTTCCAGGCGGGAATGCCGAGTTCGTGGTCCATTCCGGTTGCCGGTTCAGCCGCCGAAGTTCGTCCAATGCGCACCGGTAGCCCGGCAGCAGCAGCGAAAAGAACTCGATTGGCTTCTCGCGAGTTCACGCCTCGCCGATCGCGCCGGCCAGCACCGCCATCGCCTTCCGCATGGCGTCTCGCAACCGCTCTGCCTCCGCGTTGCCCTGCGCCTGCAGCTTGCCGACGACCTGCTTGATCAACGCCTCGGCGTCGACGGCGGGTTCGTTGGCACGCTCGCGGCGCGGGCGGGCCGGGCGTTCCGTTGCCGGCGTGGCAATGGGCTCGGTCGGCACCGCCGTCTCGCTCTTCGCCAGCAGGTTCCTGGCACCGTTGATCGAGGCCGCCGTGATCCGCACCCCGCGCATGGCGGCCCTGGCCTTGGCGTCGTCGTCGGTGATGTTGGGCTCAGCCAGCAGGAAGTTCAGGGCGGCCAGGATGGGTTCGCGAGCGTGCGGGTGGCGGGCCTTGAGCGCGGCCAGTTCGTCGGTCCAGGTGTCGGTGGCGCTCGAAGTGGTCTCGGTCGTGGTCATGGTGTTCTCCGTCGTGATGTTCTGGGCCTCAAACTCCGAGGCCGGTCACCGGCCATGAGTCCTCGTTCCGAACCGGACAGCAAGGCAAGTTGCGGAACCTGCTGCGGGACCTTCCCAGCCAGCTGCCTCGGGGAGCGCCACGGCTCGGCCCGAACTACCTACCGATCGTCGTTTCGGTAGGGGACTTGGACCCGGCCGCCGGCTCTCGCCTGGAGGCGGGCCATGGCTGGGTTGGCGTTCGGCGGCCTCCTCGCCCGCACCGGTCCGAACGCTCTTCGCTCTGCTCTGCGCGCCGAGGAGCGTTCCGACTGCACTACCAGTCCTGCGGACAACCGCAGGAGACCAACGCCTCGGGGCCACAAGCCTCGGGGCGTTTCTCTTTCCCGGGTGCACGTCAGTGCTCGGCAACGGGTTGGATGCGTGCGCGGTGGTGGAGTCGTTGCGCGGCTGCCGTCGTGGTGCGCGCGAGCTGGGTCACAGGCCGAGAGCTGGAGCAGGGCAGAATTGCTCTCTCGCTCTCAGAGCCGAGACCTGGGTTGTGAACCCGAGAGCGGAAAAGGGCCTTCGATCCGAACGCTCTTCGAACATGGCCGGGCGGCGGGGTTCGCTGGGTTATGAGCCCGTGGTCGGGGATGCACGAGGCGCTGGCGCGCGGTCGCCGACGGGCACGCCATCGACAGGGCGCGCCAGCCGGGTGACGGTTCCGCGCCACGCGACTAAGGACTTCCGTCGGACACCGCACCCGAACCGTCGCGTCCCTCCATGCAACGACCTCTCGTCCTGCTTCCCTTGGTCGCCTCCCTCCTGGCGCTGTCGGCCACGGCACAGACCGGCCGAACGATGAAGCTGATGGCGCCGGTCGTGCTGGGGCAGACCGCGTCGATGGTGATTCAGTACCCGCCATCGATCGCGGGGCATCAGTTCGCGATGGCGATGTGCTCGCCGAGCTACCCCGGCGCCCTGCCCATCTCGATCCCTGGCGTCGCGGAGGGTGTGCTGCTTCTCGATCCACTGGCCTACGGCGTGCTCGGCCTCGGGGTGCTCGACGCTTCGGGCCAGAGCCCGGCGCTGACGTTCGTGGTGCCGAACAACCCGCTGCTGGTCGGCGGGTCGTTCGACATCCAGGGTGCGGACATCGACGGGGCTGGGCTGATCACGCTGACCGACAACGATCTGGAGATCGAGGTGGCGGCGCCGCCGTTGGCGAGCCTGAACATGGTGGCGATCGCCGCGGGGACGTTTCAGATGGGGTCGCCGGTGACGCCGCTCAACGTGGCGCCGTACTTCAACCAGGCGAACGCGCAGCCGGTGCATGCGGTGACGATCACGCGGCCCTTCTGGGTGGGGAAGTACGAGGTGACGCAGGCGGAGTATCAGGCGGTGATGGGCAGCCAACCGTTTGCCTTCCCCGGTGCGAATCGCCCGGTCGAGAGCGTGACGTGGAGCGAGGCCGTCGCTTACTGCGACGCGCTCACGGTGCAGGAGGCCGCCGCTGGTCGCTTGCCTTCGGGCTACGAGTATCGCTTGCCGACGGAAGCGGAGTGGGAGTATTGCTGCCGTGCGGGAACGACGAGTGAGTTCAACGTCGGCGCCAGTCTGAGCTGCGGGCAGGCGAACTTCGACGGGAACACCTACTACTCCTGTGTGGGGCAAACGAGCGCAGTTGGCTCCTACGCGGCGAATGCGTGGGGTCTGCACGACATGCACGGGAACGTGTGGGAGTGGTGCCTCGACAGCTGGGACCTGTCCGCCAACTACCCTGCGGGTCCGGTGTTCGATCCCTACGTGACGAGCGGCACCTACGGGGTCATCCGGGGCGGCGGCTGGCACTACATCTCTCCCGGCTGCCGCTCTGCGTGCCGCGGCGTGAACAGCCGCATCTCGCGGCACCTCGAGGTCGGGCTTCGGGTGGTCTGCGCCCCGGTTCGCTGACGAGCGACCGCGGAGTACCCGTTCGGACCGACGCTGGACTGCAACCAGGCGAGGTTGCACCACAGCTACCATACGGGGGCGAACTGTCTGGTCGGCACCGCGGTGGTCGGCAGCGCTTCGCGCATCGGACCGGCTTCGTCGGCGCCGCCGGCTTCACGACGCCGGCCTCCGTCCGGCGAGGCCGTGGAGAAGATCCCGGACCACGCGGCGCCGGCAGGGCCGACTCGGGAACACATCCGTGCTCGGAACCGCACCTACGGCTGGCCGATCGGCGCCGACGCGGAGTATGGCTTTCACGACCACCGAATCGACAACCCTCGAGATCCATGAACCACCGACGCAACGCACTTCTCTTCGTCCTGCCCCTCGCAACCGCGCTGGCTGCGCAAGAGCCCGCCGCTCCCGCGATGCCGAACCCGAAGACGCCACAGCACGAACGCCTCGCTGCGTTTGCCGGCATCTGGCGAACCGAGACCAAGATGGCGGCTATGCCCGGTGTGCCCGGCATGGAGCAGGCGAGCGAGATGGCCGGGACCGAGCGCGCCGAGCTGATCTGCAACGGCCTGTGGCTGAAGGTCGCCGGTGACGGCACGTGCCAGGGGCAGTCCTGCTCGGGGCTCTGGCTGCTCGGCTACGACCCGTTCGCCAAGACCTACCAGTGTCTGGCCGCGTCCAGCATGGACGAGGCGCCGTGCTGCATCGACGGGCGCTACGACGAGGCGACCAAGGTCTGGCACTTCCAGGGCAACTCGCCCATGGGCCCGTTCCGCAGTGAGTTCGTGTTCGAGACGCCGGATCGTTCGGTCGAGGTCGGCTTCACGAAGGGGCAGGACGGCAAGGAGACCGAGTTCATGCGCACCGTGCGCACCCGCGTGAAGGGTGCTGCCGCCGCCGACGCCGGCACCGCGCCGGCCGTGGCCGTGCCGGCCGAGACCGCGAAGCTGGCGAAGCCCCTGGCTGCGATCCACGCCGACTTCGGCACGTGGGACGCCGACTTCACGATGGAGATGCCTGGCGCTCCGGCGATGAAGTCGAAGTGCCGCGAAGTGGTCGGCCCGGTCTGCGGCGACAAGTGGTCGTGGTCGACGTTCACCGGCGAAATGATGGGGGCTCCGTTCGAAGGGCACTGCCTGGTCGGCTTCGACTCCAAGACCGAGCAGGTGGTCAGCTTCTGGATCGACTCGATGAACGGGGCATGGATGCGCACCGACGGCACGTACGACGCCGGCAAGCAGGCGTTCACGATGAGCGGCACCTGCTACGACGAACAGGGCAAGCGCAGCAAGGTCGCCTCGACCACGACCTCGGTCGGCAAGGACGCGCGCACGCTGCGCATGGTGTTCGGGGAAGGTGCTGGGCAGTCCGTGATGACCATCGTGTACCGCCGCGCGGGCAAGTGAGGCGCGCGGGCAAGTGAGGTCTGGGAGGGCGTCGCAACCGACTGTGGCGCGCCCGGCCGACACGTGGCCTCGTCGTATCACTCGTCGCCCGCCACGTAGCCGCTGCCGCCGACCTGGCACAGCAGCACCTTGGTCGGTGCCCGGAAGATGCGGTGGCGGAAGCTGTCGGTCTCACGGCTGACCTTGAGGACCTTGAGCTTGTAGAAGCCGATCTTGCGGTGGGCTCCGGTGTCCGAGTCCATCATGATCAGCAGTTGATCCCAGGTGGTTCCCACCGACCACTTCGGCTCCTTGGTCGGGATCTCGGAGTGGGTCACCGCCAGGGAGATGCGGCCCTTCTTGCGTAGCAGGTTGGACTTCAGCAGCTGCGTCGTCTTGGTCGCCCCGGGCGCGAATTCGAAGGTCCAGCCCTCGGTCGAAGCGTCGCCGAAGCTGAAGCCACTCAAGGCCCAATAGTGGGGCTCACCTGGGTACTTGGGATCGACGACGGCGTAGTTGTAGTAGAAGTGGGTGGTCATGGTCGGCTCCGGCGCCGTGGCCGGAGCGACGCCGCGCGCGCCGCTGTTCGCGCCTTCTTCGGAATCGCCGACCGGTTTCCGTGCTGGCGCCCATGGTCATCCGGGTCGCAACTCGTTCGCGTGCCCCTGAGGCATCACAGAAGGTGGATCGTCGTGACGGGGTGAGCTGGAGCTACTCGAGCATCGATCCGACCCCGCTCGCGGCCGGCGACCGGGTTCGCCTCGAACTCGAGTAGTTCCACGACGGCTGAGTTGCGCGCGGGCGCAGCCAGTGATCGTGCCCGCGCGGCCGACCTGCGCCGCTACATCTCGGTGCGACCGGTCGCGAGCGAGAAGAACCCGAACCGCATGCCGTCGCGGGTCGTGACGATCACCGGCAGGATGGACTGGCGGTGCCAACCTTGTTCCTGCCAGTGGTCGGTGCCGGCGCGTGCGCGCAGCGTCGGCTCGATCGCCTGCCGCGGCACGATGCCGACCAGCAGTCCGGGCGGCATTTCGCGGCCGGCGACCTTGCCGAGGAACGCGCGGATCGCCGCAGCGTCGGGCGCATCCGGCATCGTGATCATGCCGGCGACCTTGGCGTGCGGGTTCTTGGTGAGCACTTCGCGGGCGTCGGCGAGCAGGCTCGGGGCGTGTTCCTTCAGCAGTCGTTCGCTGTCGAGCGCCTGGTAGAAGCTGTCGAGTGGGTCCATCGGGTGCCTCCAGGGCGTTCGTCATGCTAGCCGCCGAACGCCTGCTGCGGGCGCACGGCTCCAGGCACCCTGGCGGGCAGCTGTAGCAGGGAGCGCAGCGCGCCGATATTGCTAGGCCACGATGGCCACAGCCGCGATCAACCTGCTGGACCTCTTGGCTTGTCCGGACTGTCGCGCGGCGCTGCGGCGCGAGGGGGAGCAGTTGCTCTGCACCGGCTGCGGCATCGACCACCCGATCCGCGCCGGCACGCCGTTCCTGCTGCCGAAGGCCGAGCGTGGCCTCGAGATCGAACACGAGGCCGAACTCGAGGTCCGCTCGACGTATCCGGCCGCCATCGACCGGCTGCTCGGAGCACTCGCCCGCGACCAGATCGTGCTCGACCTCGGTTCGGGCGAACGACAGACCGACGATCCGCGCGTCCTGCTCGCCGACCTACGCTTCACGCCGCGGGTCGACCTGGTCAGCGACGCCCACGTGCTGCCGCTGCGCGACGCCAGCGTCGATCTGGTGCTGGCCGGGGCCGTGTTCGAACACCTGCGCGACCCGTTCGCGGCGGCGCGCGAGATCTGGCGCGTGTTGAAGCCTGGCGGGCAGGTGGTCGCCGACTGCTCGTTCGTGTTCCCGTTCCACGGCTATCCGGCCAGCTACTTCCACGCGTCGGGCGAGGGCCTCAAGCGCGTGTTCGCCGACTTCCGCGTGATCACCGTCGAGGTGCCGCCGTGGCTGATGCCCTCGCACGGCCTGCGGGTGATCCTCGAGGAGTGGTTGCGGCTGTGCCGCCCGGTGCACGACGAAGCCAAGGCGTTCCTCGCGGCGATCCGCGAACTCGGACGGTTCGACGTGGCGAGCTTCGACCCGTGCTTCGACCAGGCTTCGGCGCTGCGGCTCGCGGCCGGCACGTGCTACTTCGGCATCAAGCAGCCGAACGGCACCGAATCGGTGTTGCCTCCGCCGGCGATGGAGGCGTGGCGGAACGATCCGGCCTTGCAGCGTCGGTTCCCGGATCCGGCCGTGCTGGTGCCGACGCTGCGCGAAGACGCGCCGGACAGCTTCGTCGTCTGGGCTGCGACCGAAGGGCGGCAGCGGTTGCCGGCGCTGGCCGCCTGGTACGACGCGCGGCCGGCGGTGCGGAAGCGGCTGGATCGCTGAGCCTTTGGGCTGCCAGGAAGTCGTTGCGCACGGCCGATGCGTCGCTACACTTCCCCGCCCACTACCCCGTGGTGTAATCGGTAGCACAGCAGGTTTTGGTCCTGTTGGTTCCTGGTTCGAGTCCAGGCGGGGTAACCAAGCCTCACCGCGAAGGTGTGGTCAGGTTGCCCCAAGTGCTGCACCGACAGGTGCTGCGCTGCTGGGTGGTGGTGCTGGCAGGCGGTGTTTGCAAGCGGTGCGGGCGCACTCGCGCTTTCACCGCAAGTTCTTTACTCAGACTGACTTGCGATGCCCCGTGGTGTAACGGTAGCACAACAGGTTCTGGTCCTGTTTGTCAAGGTTCAAATCCTTGCGGGGTAACCACACGCGCGCGGATCCGACTCGTCGGCTCCGCGCGCTGCTTTTTCCCCTGGGCCTTCTCGCCCCAAGTCCGCCGACGCCGGTTGCGCTCAGAGGCCTTCGCTGACCCGCTGCAGGTAGCGATCGGTCATGCCGGCGACATGGTCGCAGACCGTGCGCTCGAGGCCGTCCTGGGCGAGCCGCCGGCGCGCGCCATCGGGTAGCCGTTCGGGATCGCCGCACAGCCAGGCGAACACCTTGCGGATCCGCGATGCCCCGTCGTGCATCACCGTCAGCACCCGCTGCGAGCGGTAGAACCGCGTGCGCAGGAACTCGAGCAGTTCGTTGGCCAGCACGGTCATGGTGTCGCTGTGGCGCACCCGCGGAGGCGCGCTGCGCAGTTCGAGCTCGCTGGTCTCGACGAGGTCGTGGATCAGCAGGGACGCCACTTCGCTGACGATGCGCTGCCGGTTCGTGCTGTCGGCGCTGCCCGAGGCGGCGCGCCACAGGCCCAGTTCGGCGGCCTCCTCCTCGCGGAACAGGCCGGCGCGCAGGCCGTCGTCGAGATCGTGGCTCAGGTAGGCGATGCGGTCGCAGAGGTCGACGACGTGCGCCTCGAGCGGTGGGCTCTGCTTCGGCAGCAGATCGGCGCTGAGTGGGAAGCCGTCGGGGATGCGGCCCTTCAGCAGGCTGCGGCGCACCGCGAGCGTGAGGTTGAGGCCGAGGCCGTGGCCGTAGCGGTCTTCTAGGTAGTCGACGATGCGCGCGCTCTGCGCGTTGTGCCGGAAGCCGCCTTGCCGCTCCATCGCGGCGTGCAGCGCTTCTTCGCCGACGTGGCCGAACGGTGGATGGCCGAGGTCGTGCGCCAGCGCGATCGCTTCGGCGAGGTCTTCGTTGCCGCGCAGCGCCCGCGCCACGCTGCGCGCCATCTGGGCCACCTCGAGCGAATGGGTCATCCGGCTGCGGTAGTGGTCGCCTTCGAAGGCGGCCATCACCTGGGTCTTGTGCTGCAGACGACGGAACGCGGTGGCGTGCAGGATGCGATCGCGATCGCGCTGGAACGCCGTGCGCAGCGGATCCTCTGCCTCGGCGAGTCGGCGACCACCTGCCGCGCGGCTCTGCGTCGCCCAGCCGGCGAGCCAGCGCAGCTCGCGGTCTTCTTGGTCCTCGCGGCGGATCCAGGGCATGGCGGCAGGCTACCGGGGCCGGGAGGCAGAGCCAGGCGTCGTTCGATCGACGCCCGTCCGATCGAGAACTCGTCGCGTCGACGCACCAGCAAGCCTGCCGCCGGCGTCCTGCGGGAGAAAGAGAACGCCCGCCAGGTCGAAACCCGGCGGGCGCCACTGGTACCCCCTAGGGGATTTGAACCCCTGTCGCATGACTGAGAATCACGAATCCTAGGCCGCTAGACGAAGGGGGCGCGCAGGAGGGCGAGGTTTGTAGGGAACCCGCGCGCCGCGGTCAAGAGGTCGTCCCTGGTTTGGCGATGCGAGAAAGCCGGCAGGGACTCGGCAGGAACGGGGCCGATGCGGCACCATGTCGCGGTCCCTTTCTCAGGAGTCATGCACCATGCGCCTGCTCGCTGCGACGATCCTTCCGCTGTTGCTCTCGTCTCCGCCGGCCGACGGCTACCTCGGCGTCTACCTCGACACCGAGCGCAAGGAAGCGATCGTCGTCGAGGTCATCCCCAACTCGCCAGCGGCAGTTGCGGGGTTGCGCGTCGGCGACGTGCTGCTCGCGGTCGGCGATCGGGCGACCCCCGACCGCGAAGCGTTCGTGACGGCGCTGGAGGGGCACGGTCCGGGGGCCACCGTGGTGCTGCGCCTGCGTCGCGACGGTACGGAGCAGGCGGTCACCGTCACGCTCGGCAAGCGGCCCGCCTCGTCGGCGCCGCCGCCGGCCGCGACCACGACCCCGGCGGCGCCGCGCCAGCGGCCGGCTCCGCAGGTCGAGGTGGCGCCGGTCCGGCCGGCGCAGCCGGGGGACCACACCCAAGGCCGCGGGGTCTACCTCGGCATCGGCGTGCGTGAGTCCGGCGACCACCTCGTGATCGATCGGGTGCTCGAGGACTCGCCAGCCAGCAAGGTCGACCTGCGGGTCGGCGACACGCTGACGAGTCTCGGTGGGCAGTCGATCCGCTCGCTGGACGATCTCGACCGGGCCCTGGCGAAGGTCGTGATCGGCTCGAAGCTCGAACTCGTGGTGTCGCGGGACCAGGCGAAGGTCGTGCGGATCGAGATGGTGGCCGCCACGAAGCCGGACGCAGGTCGAGCCGCGGGGCGCTCGGCCGCGTCGACCTTGCCCGCCTCGCCAGCGCCACCGCCAGCGCCGCAGCATGGCGCTGCGGCCCCGGGCCCGACGCGGGCCGAGTTCGAACGCGAGATCGCGGCCCTGCGCGCCGAACTCGCCGAACTGAAGCAGCAGATCGAAGCCCTCCGGCCGAAGTCCGGCCGGGAATAGTGAGCGGGGCCTGGTCGTCGTAGCCGGCGAATTCCGCGCGGCGGCATGGACTCACGACCACCGGCGGCCAATGCTGCGCGGCCGTTCGTTCCGTCGACGTCCGTCGCCACGAAACGACCCGAATCCATGGTGCGCCCGTCCTTGCCCGGCTCTTCCGCGTTCCCCGACCCGTCGCCGGTCGGGCGGTCGTTGCCGCCGGCCGAACCTGGGCGACGCCGGCGGGTGGTCGTCACCGGCGGTGCTGGCTTCGTCGGTTCCCACTTGTGCGAAGAACTGCTGCGTCGTGGCGACGACGTGCTGGTGGTCGACGACTTGTCGACCGGCCGTCGCGAGAACCTGGCCGCGCTGGCGGGGCGTGGACTGCGCCTCAGCGTCGCCTCGGTCGCCGATCCGGCGGTCGCGGCGCGGGCCTGCGTCGAGGCGGACTTCGTGTTCCACCTTGCGGGTGTGGTCGGGGTGCGCCGGCTCGCCGACGAGCCGCTCGCCGTGATGCAAAGCAACCTCGCCAGCACGCAGACGATGCTACCGGCGGCCGCGGCCGCGCAGGTGCCGATCTTGATCACTTCGAGCAGCGAGGTCTACGGGGATGGCCCGGTGCCGTTCCGCGAGCAGGATCCCGTGCGGGCCGGCGCGCCGGAAGGGCGCCGTGGTGGCTACGCGTGTGCGAAGGCGATGGGCGAGTTCCTGGCGCTCGGCCACGCCGCTGCGAGTGGCCTGCCGGTCGTCGTCGCGCGGTTGTTCAACACGGTCGGGCCGCGCCAGTCCGGCGACCACGGCATGGTGCTGCCCCGCTTCGTCCAGCAGGCGCTGCGCGACGAGCCGCTCACGGTGTATGGCGACGGCGGCCAGACGCGCTGCTTCGCGCACGTCGGCGATGTGGTGCGCGCCCTCGCCGACCTGGCGGAGACCGAGGCCGCGTTCGGCCACGTGGTCAACGTCGGCAGCGATCGGGAGACGACCGTGCTCGCCCTCGCCGAACTGGTGCGGGAGCGCGCCGGCAGCCGTTCCCCGATCCGCTTCGTGCCGTTCGGCGACGTCTTCCCACCCGGCTTCGTGGATCCGGCGCGGCGCGTGCCGTCGCTCGAGCGGCTGCGCGCGCTGATCGGGTTCACTCCGACGACCCCGCTGGCGCACATCGTCGACGAGCTGGTGGCGAGTGGTCGCTCGCGTGCTGCCGAGCCGGAGTCTCAGTCGACCGGCACGAGTTCGCACAGCTTCGCGTAGTTCGTGCGTGCGATCGGGTCGTCGGGCGCTCGCTCGCAGGCGGTCGCGAAGCGTTGGCGAGCGGTGGGCAGGTCGCCGCGCCGGAAGGCGCAGATGCCGAGATTTGTGTGGGCGATGCCGTGCCCGTGTTCGGCGGCGATCAGGAACGTGCGCTCGGCGGCCTCCAGCTGGCCGGTCGCGAGCTGGCACAGGCCGATCCAGTTGTGCAGCACACCACGCGGATCGCCCCCCAGCCTGGCCGCGGCCTGGAAGCTCGCTGCGGCATCGCCGGGTCGCCCGCTGCGGTAGGCGTGCGCGCCGAGTTGCTCGAGCAGGTATTGCTGCTGGATCCGGCCGAGAGGTTGCCGGGCGGCGAACTCGAGGGTGGCCTGGGCCTGCTCCGGCATGCCCCCTTCGAGCTGGCATGCACCGAGGGCGAGCAGGGCGTCGACGTGCTGCGGGCAGTGGCGGAGCAGTGCCTGGAAGTGGCGTGCCGCACGCCGCGGATCGCGCTGGGCCGCGGCGGCCCGACCAAGGTGCCAGTCGGCATCGGCCCAGCGCGGCCAGGCGAGGCGGCCTGTCTCGGCGGCTGTGCCCGCACGCAGCGGGTCGTCGTCGAGGGCCGCGATCGTGGCCAGGCCGGCCGGGTCCGACTGCCACTTCGCGTCGAATTGTCGCCGTCGTCGGCGGATCTCGGCGAACACGTCGAGGCCCAGCGCCGAGAACGTCGCGTGCCCCTCGTGGTGCACGAATGCGCGCTGCGCCAAGACCAGGCGATGGCCGTGCAGCCGCAGGCGCAGGCACAGGTCGTCGTCCTCGAAGTTGCCGTGCCCGAACCGCTCGTCGAACAGGCCCACCGAGTCGAGCGCCGTGCGACGCAACAGCAGGCACAGTCCCGACAGCGTCGTGACGTCCTGCAGGCGGGGGGCGGTGCGCAGCTCGTCGGCGATCTGCCGACGGCCGGCGGCGGATTCGCCGCGCCGCCCGACCTCGAGCTGGGCGTGGCCCTTGACCTCGTTCGACATGGCGCCGGCCGCAGCGATGGCCTGGTCGCGGGCGAGTGCCTGGTGCAGTTCGCACAGCACGTTGTCCGCCAGCTGGGTGTCGTTGTTGAGCACCAGCACGGTGTCGCCCCGAGCGTGGCGCAGCCCGTGGTTGACGCCGGCAGCGAAACCGCGGTTCTCGCGCAGCGACAGGACTCGCACCGCCGGACCCGACAGCGTGCCGGTGGCGTCATGACTGCCGTTGTCGACGACCAGGATCTCGAGTTCCGGGGCCGAAACCTGGTGCTGCAGGCTCTGCAGGCAGGCTCGCGTCAGGTCGACGCGGTTGTGGCACGGGATGACGACCGAGCACGTCATGCCGGTCTCATCGACCGTTCCAGGTCTGGGACTGCGGTTCGCTGTGCACAGGGCAAAGAAAAGCGCCCGGCACTTTCGTGCCGGGCGCGGAATGCGGGGGAGTGCCCCTCATTCGGGCAGTCGATGCTGGCTCGCGCGCAGTTGCCTGCACGTTGGCCGCCGATCGGCAATCTCGCCAGTCGCCAACCGACTTCGCACCGCCGCCCACGCGACCGAGCGCTGGTCTCGCCAACCTGCGCCCAGTCCCTTGATGTGTCCTGACTCCACAGCTCTCTTGCTCGGTCCCTTCGCGGGGACGTCCCATGCGCCGACGTCTCCAGGTTGGGATTGTCCGTAGTCTGCACGCAAGCCTAGGCAAGGTCCGTGCCGGGTTCCTGAGTGGCTCGGAGGCCGCCTCGAAGCAACAACTTGTATCGTTTGCATCGCAGCGAATTCGAGGGTTGGTGACGGCCTGGGACGGCTTGTCCCAAGAGTGGGAAGAGCCATTCGGGCCCTAGATGGGACCAGGGCCCACCTCGCGTGGCTCGGGTTCGGACCGAACCGACCCTGCCGCGGGGATCCGCCTGGCTCCCCAACACCTGGGCGGGGTTGTGCGACCGGAGCGCCCCCGTATGGTGTTCGCCCTTGCAAGTGCGTGCTGGCCAAGTCCTGGTGGTGGAACGGCATGTGGCCGGCATTCGGCTCGCCGATCTGCTGGCCCGGGCGCTGCCTCACGTCCACGCCCTGGAGCGGCGCCACTGGCTCCTGGCCGGCGAGATCGCCGTGAACGGGGTGGCCGTGCACGGCGATCGGCGCTTGCACGAGGGAGACGTCGTGCAGATCCACGCGGACCTCTCGGCCGCGCGCCCGGCCAAGGCCAAGGCTGGCAAACGAGCTGTGACCACCACCGCGGACTTGGCGGTGCTCTACGAAGACGAGCATCTGCTGGTCGTCGGCAAGCCCGCGGGCTTGACCACGGTGCCCGATCGCAGCGGGGCAGAGCGAGGTGTGCACGGACTGCTGGACGCCCTTCGGCCCGGGGCCGATCTGCGCATCGTCCACCGGCTCGACCGCGACACCTCGGGCTGCCTGTTGCTGGCGAAGGGCCTCGCGGCGGCGCAGCATTGCGACCGTGCGTTCCGCGACGGGCGCGTCGCCAAGACCTACGTGGCCCTCGTGCACGGCGTGCCGGCGCCCGAGACGTTCGCGATCGACGCCTGGCTCGGCCCCGATCGTCGCCGCCCTGGCAAGGTCGTCGCGAGCGCCTCGGAGCAGCCAGGCTTCCGCGCCGCGCATACGGAGGTGCGGCGGCGCGCCGCGTTCGCCCGCCACGCGCTGCTCGAACTGCATCCGACCACCGGACGCAGCCACCAGCTGCGCGTGCACCTGCAGTCGATCGGCCACCCGATCGTCGGCGATCGCGACTACGGTGGTGACGATCTCTACCTGTCGGCCATCAAGCCCGGCTACAAGTTGCGGCGCGGCGTCGACGAGAGACCTCTGCAAACGCGCATGTTCCTGCACGCGGAG
Source organism: Planctomycetota bacterium (assembly GCA_016793305.1). Next base: position 23,771 of record JAEUHU010000448.1, on the reverse strand, counting down.
CGCCTCGAGTTCGCCTCGATGGACGGTGCTCCGATCGACGTCACGATGCCCCTGCCGGACGATCTGGCCGTGGCGCTGCGCCCCCTCGAACGAGACTGAACGGTTCCCCTCCTGTGCGACTCAAGACCACTCCCGAAGACTTCCGTGTGCGTGAGCTGCTGCAGTGGCCTGAGGTGCAAGACGGCGCCTACGTGGTCCACCTGCTGCACAAGGAGAAGCTGTCGACGCCGGAGGCGCTGGCATTGCTGGTGCGCGAGGCCCGCGTCGACCGCGCGGCGATCGCCTACGCCGGCCTGAAGGACCGCCAGGCGGTCACCGACCAGTACTTGACGATCGAGCGGCGGGCCGTCGAGCTGAAGCTCGCCAACCTGCGCGTGCAGCCGGTCGGCACCACCGACAAGCCGCTGAACAGTCGCATGAGTGCCGGCAACGCGTTCACCGTGGTGGTGCGCGACCTGCAGCCGGTCAAGGCCTCGCAGCTGCGGCGCTCGATGCCGTCGCTGCTGAAGACCGGGTTCCCGAACTACTTCGACGACCAGCGCTTCGGCAGCCTGCGCCACGGCCAGGGCTTCCCGATGCGCAGCATCCTGCTCGGTGACTTCGAACGGGCGCTGCAGCAGTTCGTCGCCGAGCCGTCGCCGGTCGCGATCACCGGCGACGTCAAGCTGAAGCGCACCCTGCAGCTGCGCTGGCGCGACTGGGAAGCCTGCGCGCGCATCGCTCGTGGCCCCGCCTACGAGCCGTTGTTCCAGCACCTGATGGCGAACCCGGACGACTTCCGGGGCGCCATCGAGTTCGTGCCGCTGCGGCTGCGCGTGATCCACGCGTTCGCCTACCAGTCCTACCTGTGGAATCGCGCGGTCAGCCGGTTGCTCCGTGGCGGAGTCGACTCGGCGCAGCGTCTGCGCATCAGCACGATCGCCGGCGACCTGATGGCCTGGAAGTACCTCGCCCCCGAGCGCGAGGACAAGTTGAAGGTCATGCGCACGCCGCTCTACGGGCCCGACGGCGACGGCGGCAGCGAACCGTTCCGCCGCGCCATGCAGGAGGAGTTGCACGAGGCCGGCTTGTCGCGCGAGGACTTCGTGCGCAACGAGATCCCGGGCATGGTCTGGCGCGAGGAGCCGCGCGACGTCTGGGTGAAACCGACCGACGTCGACGAGGTCCGCATCGAGCCCGACGACCTGAACCCCGGCAAGGTCTGCGCGAAGCTGCAGTTCTCGCTGCCGCGCGGCGCCTACGCGACGATGATGATCAAGCGACTGTTCGCGCCGCCGTTCTACAGCCGCGAGGACGAGGGCGACGGCTCGTTCCGCGGGCGGGTCGGGGGTCGGGGCCACGGCGAGGGTCGGGGTGCTCCGAGTCGCGGCTTCGAACGCGGGCCGCGCCCGTCCGATCGTCGCGACGCGGACCGACCACACATCGAACGGCCGCACTCCGATCGGTCGGGACCGCCGAGCCGGCCGGCTCGAGAGCGGTTCGACCGGGCGCCGCGCGATGGGGCATCCGATCCTGCTCCTGCACCCGGCGCGATGCCGTTCGATTTCGACGACCACGACGACAACTGACCCCGATTGCGCGAGCACCGAACATGAGCGAGAAGACGTTGGGCATCATCGGCGGCTCCGGCCTCTACGACCTGCCGGGCCTCGAGCAGCGCCAGGAGGTGGTCGTCGAGACGCCGTTCGGCATGCCGAGCGACGCGCTGATCACCGGCGTGATGCACGGCGTGCGCATGGCGTTCCTGCCGCGGCACGGGCGTGGCCATCGCCTGGCGCCGCACGAGCTGCCGTACCGCGCCAACCTGCACGCGATGAAGCAGCTCGGCATGGAGTGCGTCGTCGGCATCTCCGCGGTGGGTTCGATGAAGGAGGAGCTGAAGCCCGGCCACCTGGTGCTGGTCGACCAGTTCCTCGACCGCACGCGCGGCCGCACGAACGAGTCGACGTTCTTCGGCGACGGCTGTGTGGCGCATGCCCACTTCGCCGATCCGGTGTGGGAGCCGTTGCGCCAGCTGGCGCTCGTGGCCGCGCGCAAGGCCGGCGCCATCGCCCACGACGGCGGGACCTACGTGTGCATGGAAGGACCGCTGTTCAGCACGCGCGCCGAGTCGAAGCTCTACCGCAGCTGGGGCGTCGACGTGATCGGCATGACCAACCTGCAGGAGGCGAAGCTCGCCCGCGAGGCCGAGATCGCCTACACGACCGTGGCGCTGGTCACCGACTACGACTGCTGGCACGAGAGCGAGGCGGACGTCGACGTCGCCGCGGTGATCGCGGTGTTGAAGCAGAACGCCGACCTCGCCCGTTCGGTCGTGGTGGAGATCGCGAAGGCGATCGCCGCGGCGAAGCCGATCGGCGCTGCCGGGTGCATGCAGCACGCGCTGATCACGCACAAGGACGCGATCAGCGCCGATGCGCGGCGCCGGCTGCAGTTGCTGATCGGCAAGTACCTGGGCTGAATCGTGGGGCGGCGAGGTGAGCCCGGTCGCTCACGCGCCGCCGTGGTTCACGGGCAGCCGGTGCTGGCGGCGCGGATCAGCAGGCCGTTGCTAGCGGCGAGCAGCGCAGCCGGGAAGCCGCTGACGTCCAGTTCGAACGCCTGTACCGCCAGGTTGGTCGGCAGCAGGCCCGCTGGGATCGGCAGCGTGAACGCGAAGTTGCCGGCGCCGTCGTTGCCCACCAGCGCCGCGCCCAGCAGGCTCGGCTCGTCGAGCCACAGCGTGCACGCCCCGAGCGGTGCAGAAGCAGCCTGGCTGGCGAAGGCGATCAGCACCGCGGCGTTCGGGGTGCCGGTCAGCTCCATCCCGTAGGTCGGGTTCGGCGAAGACGGCACGCCAGTCGCCTCGAGCCGCGGTGCGGGGGCGCCGCAGCCGGCCCCGAGGTACTGGGTGCCGAGCAGTCCAGGCACCGTCGACGGGATCGTCACGAACAGGGCGCCCGGGCCGATGCGGGCCTGGTCGACCTCCACGTTGCCGGCGATCGGTGCGGCGTCGCTGTCGAAGTAGAAGTTGTAGAAGGTGTTCCAGTCGAGCGGGTTGTCGATGCCGGCCTGGAACAGCAACTCGCCGCCGCTGCGGCTGGTCGTCCAGTCGTTGAGCGCGTCCTCGTCGAGGTCGTGGAAGCCGAGGTTCTGGATGCGCGCGTCGTCGCACAGCGGGATGCGCAGCGAGGCGCCGCCGCGGTGGTTGTCGAGGTTGTGCACCGCGTACTCGTAGTGCCACATGCCGTCGACCGGCCCGGTGACCTTGACCGCGACCAGGAAGCGCCCGTCGTCGGTGCCGTTGCCGGCGAGGTCCCAACTGGCCCCGGTCCAGCGGGTCAGCACCGAGCCGTGCACGGCCGTGCCGGTCATCGACACGCTCCAGCCGGTCCCGTTCCAGGTGAAGTTCATGCCGCGCGAGATCTGGTTGTTGCCGCGGTTGCCGACAGGTTCCCCGATGATCACGACCTGGTTCTGGCCGTAGAACGTGCTGCCCGGCACCACCAGGTCCTTCTCGCGCACCGCCAGCCGGTTCTTCACCGGGGTGAAGCCGGTGGTGGAGAGGGACTGCGAGCGATCGGCGGGTTGTGGGTAGTTGGCCTGCGCCGGATCGCCGATGTCGAAGTAGCTGCCCAGCGGGTTCCAGGTGCCGAGCCACGGATCGATCTCGGTGGTCGGCCCGAGGATGCCCCAGCTGCTGTTGAAGCCGGCGCTGTAGATGTCGTGGCAGCCGATCCGGAAGTGCGCCGAAGGGCCCGTGGTCTGGCACGGACTGCACGGCGAGGCGCCCGAGAAGTTGAAGGCCGTGCGCGAGTGCTTGCAGAAGCTCTTGCCGCTGATCTGCACCATGCGGCCGTCGCTCTCACGCGCCAGCAGGAACGCGATCTTGACGTGGTTGTCGATCAGCAGGCCGCCGCTCGTGCCCGACCACGGGATGTGCACGGTGCCGCAGTTGCCCATCGAGTGGCCGATCGCGAAGCCGGCGGTGCCGCCCGGGTACGCCGAGCCGACGCGGCCGTAGTAGTTCGGGCTGTCGACCCCGAACACGTTGATGTCGGAACCGGGGATCGCGTTGCTCTGCGCCGCGAGGGAACCGAGGATCAGGCCGAGCGCGCCGATCGTCGAGGAGAGGGGAGAGAGGGGCTTCATGGTGCGACACGTTCTCACTTGGGCTGCGTGGGGCGTCAACCCCCGTTGCCACGGTTGCGTGCCGACCGACCGACCCGTTCTGCCCGGTCGCCGGAGCGGCGGGCGGGACATGGTGCGCCAGGCGCTGCGCGTCGTGTTTGCCGTGGCTCTGCCGACAGCTACCGTCGGAGCCATGGGTGAGACCGATGCGACGAAGCCTGCTGCGCCCCGAGCCTGTCCGAGTTGTGGCGCCGGGCAGCCGGTGGGCACGAGGTTCTGCACCGCCTGCGGTGCCTTGGTGGCGGCCGAGCGGCCTCGGCCGACCGGCAAGGGGCGGCGCGGTGCTGCGCCACCCGCCTTGGACCAGCTGGAACGCGCCAAGGGCCGCCGCGAGTTCGCCCGCGTCAAGACGATCGCCTTCAGCATGCGGGCGTTGTTCTTCGCCTGCGCGTTCCTGGCCGTGGTCTTCCTGCTGCTCGGACTGCTGGCCCGCTCGGGAGCACCGCGCGACGAACGCTGGATCGTCGACCTGTTCCTGCTGCTCGTCGGCGTCGAACTGCTGCTGTCGATCGCTGGCGGCCTGTTCGTGGTCCGGGCTCCGTTGGTGTGGACCGTCGTCGCGGCGAGCTACTACACCCTGAACACGAGCCTCGAGTGGGTGCTCACCGACTTCGAGGTGAACCTGCGCATGGCCTTGCGCTCGTTCGGGGTCGTCTGCATGTGGTGCGGCGTGGCCCAGGCGTCGCGGCTGCAGCAGCTGATGGCGGCGGATCCGTCGTTGACGCTGCGGATCCAGAAGGTCGCGCCGGAACGCCAGGTGCACGGCGGCGTGGTCGACCAGGCCAACGCGCGGCGCCAGCGCGAAGGTCGAGCCGCCCTCGTCCGGCGGCTGCAGCTGGTCGGTGCCGTCGTGGTGGGGCTGGTGCTGGTCGGCTTCGCGGTGTCCTGGTTGTCGGCGCCGCCGACCGTCGACGCCTCGGTCGAGCGGTTCCAGACGGCTTGGCGGCAGTCGGGCGCGGAGGCGGTGCGCGCGCTGTTCCCCGCGACCAGCGCGCGACTGACCGAGGACCTCGAACGGCGTGGTTGGACGACGTCGCGCCCAGCCCTCGGCGCCTTGCAGCTCCAGGCCACCGAGACCCACGCGGAGGCGAAGTTCCCCATCGAGGACACGGTCGTGCGGGTGCGTTGGCAGCTGGTCGAAGGACGCTGGCAGGCTCGCGAGATCCTGCTGCCAGCCCTCCAGCCGACGTCGATCGACCCGGCCGTGCACGCCTTCCGCGAGGCGTGGCGGGCCGCGGGGACCGAAGCGCTCGTGCAGCAGTTCCGGATCGGATCCCGCGAGCGGCTCGGCCCGACGTTGGTCCGCATGCTGACCAAGCGGGAATGGCACGAGCGGCGTCCGCCGATCACCGAGACCCATCCCGGCCGCGACGGCGGCGGCCGCCAACGGATCGGCTTCGGCATCGACGGCGAACAGGTCGACGTGACCTTCGAGTTCTGGCATCCACAGTGGTACGTGGTGGGAGTGTCGCTGCCGTGACCGATGCCGCCGAGGTCCGCTGCTTCGTCTGCCGGGCGCCGTTGGATCCTGAGGCGCGCTTCTGTGGCGCGTGCGGACGGCCCACTCGCGCCCACCATCGAGCCGTCGTCGGGCGGCAGCGGGACGCGCAGCGGCGGGTGTTCCGCGCGGCGCTGGCACTCGGCGCCGTGGTGGTCGCGGTGTTCGTCGGGCTCTGTGTCAGCTCGGCCGACGAAGGCACCTGGACTGCCGTGCTCGAGCAGGTGGCCGTGTTGGGCGTGGCCGCGGTGCTGGGGAGTGCCGTCCTCGGGCGTGGCGACGAGCCGCCGCCGGTGCCGCCACGAAGGTGGCTCGGTGCCTGGCTCGTGGCGTTGCCGGTGGCCGCCGCGACCTTGCTGGTGTCGTTGGTCTATGTGGCCGCGCTCGGCGGCCTGCTGGCCGATGCACCCGCGGATCCGATCGAACTCCCGGCCGCCGAGACCGCGGCGGTGCCGCTGTGGGTCGCCGTCGTGCTGGTCGCGCCGATCGGCGAAGAACTGTTGTGCCGCGGCATCGTGTGGCGAGCGGGCCTGCGGCTGTCGGGGCCTGGCACGGCGATCCTCGTGGCCGCCGTGCTGTTCGCGTTCCTGCACGGCCTCGGTGGTGGCTACCTCTTCGAGCTGCCGCACCGGTTCGTCGTCGGCCTCGCGTTCGGGACCCTGCGTTGGTGGGGCGGTCGGCTCGGGCCGGCGATCCTGGCGCACGCGCTACACAATGCGGCGTGTCTGCTGCTCGGCGACTGATGTCGTGCGGGCTCGGCGCACGCTCAGCTGCTGTGTCGGACGGGCCGGCTGGCTACGCTCAGCGACCTCGATGCTCCTGCATCCGAACGCTCCCTGCAGCGCGCCGTGCGCCACGGTCGTCATCGCCAGCGAAGGAGCGTGCGCGTGCGCCTGCTGATGACGATGTTCGGCTGGGCCGACGCCGGCGGCGGCACGATCTTCCCGCGGCAGATCGCCCGCGAGCTCGTGCGGCGCGGCCACCAGGTGACGGTGTTCTACGCGGCCCTCGAGCCCTTGCCGGGGGCCGGGCCCTACACGCTGCGCCGGCACCGGGACGACGGGGTGCAGCTGGTCGCGCTGCACAACCGGCCGGTGCCGTTCGTCGACGACCGGGCGCCGGCCCGCGAGGTGCACGACCCGCAGGTGGCCCGTCTGGTCCGAGCGCTGCTCGACGAGGTGCGGCCCGACCTGGTGCACTTCCACAACTTCCTCGGCTTGTCGGCGGCGATCGCCGGCGAGGTGGCGGCACTCGGGGTGCCGAGCCTGTTCACGCCGTACAACTTCTGGGCCGTCTGTCCGACGCTCTACCTGACGCTGCCGGACCTCGCCGTCTGCAGCGGCGTCGCGGCCGACGGCGCCAACTGCCTCGCCTGCACGCGCAGCGACCAGCCGGGGGCCGCCTACGTCGCCCGCCGGGACGGCCTGCGCTCGGCGTTGACGAGCGGAGTCGGGCACTGCCTGCCGACCTCGCAGAGCGCTCGCTCGGTGTTCGTGCAGAACGGCTACCCCGAAGGCTGGCTCACCGTGCTGCGTTCGGGCAGTCCACGCGCCGAGTCGCTGTGGCGCGAGGTCGGCGAACGGCGCGTTCCCGGCCTCGCCGGGCCGCTGCGCATCGGCTTCCTCGGTTCGGTGCTGCCGATCAAGGGCGTGCACCTGCTGGTCGCGGCGGGGCAAGGGCTGCGGGGCGCGTTCGAAGTGCACGTGCACGGTGAGGCGCCGCCCGACTACGCGACGGCGCTGCGGAAGCTCGATCGCCGATCGGTCGTGCATTGGCACGGCGCCTACCGAGAGGAGCAGCTGCCGGCGATCGTGCGTGGCCTCGACCTCGGCGTCGTGCCGTCGATCTGCCTCGACCACAGTCCGCAGGTCGTCGACGAACTGCAGGCGGCGCGCGTGCCCGTCGTCGGCGCGCGCATCGGCGGCATCCCGGAGTACGTGCAGCAAGGTGCCGGCGAACTGTTCGCCGCTGGCGATCCGGCCGCCCTCGCGGTCGCGCTGCAGCGCTGCATCCAGGACCCTGCGCGCGTCGTCGGCTGGCAGCAGCGGCTGCAGGCGCCGCCGTCGTTCGCGGCCTACGTCGACCGCCTGCTCGTTCTCTACCAGCAACACGGCAGAACCATGACTTCGGCTCCCGCGGTGCGACCGCGCAGACTCAACCTCGGCTGCGGCAACGACCGCCGCCCCGGCTTCTGGAACGTCGACAAGTACGCCGCGGCGCGGCCCGACGAGGTCGTCGACCTCGAGCGGCTGCCGTGGCCGTTCGCCGACGACAGCGCCGACGAGATCGTGCTGCACCACGTGCTCGAGCACTTGGGCCAGAGCAGCGACACGTTCCTCGGCATCCTGCGCGAGCTCTACCGCGTCTGTGCGCCGGGTGGCCAGGTGCGCATCACGGTGCCGCATCCGCGCCACCAGGACTTCCTGCAGGACCCGACGCACGTGCGGCCGATCGTGCCGGAGCTGTTCCTGCACACGAGCCTCACCGTCAACGAACAGTGGGCGAAGCAGGGCCTGCCGGGCACGCCGCTCGCGCGCTATCTCGGGATCGACTTCTCGATCGTGTCGGTCGACCAGCGTCTCGATCCGCACTGGCGCGCGTGGCTCGCCGCCGATCCGGCGCGGCAGCGCGAGATCGACCAGGTGGCGCGCAACAACAACAACGTGGTGCAGGAAGTCGAGGTCGTGCTGCGCGCCGAGAAGCCGTTCCGCGGATGAGGTTGGCAGCCGCCGTCGCTGCTGCAGTAGTGTGCCGTTCGTGATCCCCCGCGAACTCGTCGCCACCGCGAAGGTGCCCGGCCATGCCGGCGAACTGCGTTGCTACCGCCACGACGGTGCCTTCCAGCTGTGGATCGACCGCACCGAGCTGATGACCAGCCGCGTGCACGAGTCCGAGCAGATGCTCGCCGACGTCGTGGTCGAGGCGCTCGCCGGTCGGCCTTCGCCGACGTTCCTGGTCGGTGGGCTCGGCATGGGCTTCACGCTCGCCCAGCTGCTGGCGAAGGCGCCGCCCGAGGCGCGCTTCCACGTCGTCGAGCTGGTCCCCGAAGTGCTGGCGTGGAACCGCGAGCTGTTCGGCCATCTGGCGGGCCATCCGCTGCAGGACCCGCGCGTCACCGCCGAGGTCGGCGACGTGTTCGACGTGCTCGCGGCCGGCGGCGAGCGCTTCGACGGCATCCTGCTCGACGTCGACAACGGTCCCGAAGCGCTGGTCCATCCCGACAACGCGCGGCTCTACGCGCCGCGTGGTCTCGTCGCTGCGCGCGAGGCGCTGCGGCCGGGCGGCGTGCTCGGCGTCTGGTCGTCGGCCGACAGCCCGGCATTCGGCGGGCGCCTGAAGGGTGTCGCGATGGACGTCACCACGCACCACACGCGTGCGCGCGGGCGCAAGGGACCGCGGCGCACCATCTGGACGGCGAAGAAGCGGTGAGCGCGTGACGACACTGCTCGAGGCCGTGCACGTCGTGTTGCTGCGTCCGCGGTGGGCCGCGAACCTCGGCGCGGTCGCGCGGGCGATGAAGAACTTCGGCCTGTCGCGGCTCTCGCTCGTCGACTCGCGGATCGGCGCTTGGACCGACGCGCACCGCATGGCGGTGAAGGCCGAGGACGTGCTCGCGGGAGCGCGGCAGTTCGAACGGCTCGACGACGCGCTGGCCGATGCGCGCTGGCTGGTCGCCACCACGGACGACCCGCCGCCGGGCATGCGCGTGCTGACGCCGCAACAGCTCGCCGACGCAGCGCTCGAGCGCGGGGCTCCGACCCTGCTGTTCGGCGGCGAGCAGAACGGCCTGTTCCCGGCCGAACTGCTGCGGTGCCACGCGGCAGGGGTGATCCCGGTCGACCGCGGCCAGACGTCGCTGAACCTGGCGCAGGCGGTGTGCGTCTTCGGGGCCGCGCTGTTCGCGCGGCACGGCGTGCCGGCTGTGCCCGCACCGCCGGTCGCGAGTGCCCCCGTGGCGATGCTGCAGCACCTCGAACGGCTGCTCGGCGAACTGCTGGCGCAGAGTGCGTTCGGCGACGCCGACCGCGGCAAGCACGCGGTGGCCGAACTGGTTCAGCCGCTCTACCGGGCCGGGCTCACCGAGCCCGAGGTGCGCGCGTGGCTCGTGGCGCTGCACAAGGCGGCGCAGGCGCCGCGGCGGCCGGTGCCGCCGCGCTGAACGCGTTCATGCCTGCGGGCCGTCGTAGCAGGCGCGACCGGGCTGGCAGTCCTTCGGGTGCACGATCTCGTCGTCGGGGCCCACACAGGTGCAGGTGCGCGAGCACCAGTAGTACCCGTCGCCGGGCCACTTCCTGCCGTCGTAGACGCGGTCGCCGAGCGAGTGCGTCAGCATGTGCTTCATCAGCAGCGACGGGCACAGGTGCTTCGGCATCAGGTCGCCGTGGGTGACGATCTTGCCCGGTTCGCCGCCGCTCATCTCGTGGGTGGTCATCGCATCACCTCGTCGCCTGTTCGAGTGCAGAGCACACGATCGCCTTGCCGACCGTCAGCTTGTAGGCGTTGTGGGCCAGTGGGGCTGCCCCGGCGAAGGCCGCTTCCGCGACCTTCAGGAACAGGTCCTTCGACGGTGTCTTGCCGAGCAGCAGCTTGGCGGCCTGCGGGCGTGGCAGCGGCACCGGCGACACCGCACCGAGCACCAGGTCGGCGGCGGTGATGGTGGAGCCGTCGAGCACGACCCGCACCGCACACGCGGTGGTCGCCCAGTCGAACGTCTCCTTCTCGCGGCTCTCGCAGTAGGCCGTGCGCGTGCCGGCGGGCTGTGCGGGCACCGTGATCGCCGTGACGATCTCGCCTTGCTGCAGCGTGTGCTCGGGGTTCTGCGCGCGCGGTTCGGCAGGGAACAGGGCCGAGAGCTTGCGGGTCGTGGTCTTGTCGCCGAGCACCGTCGTGTAGTCGGCGTCGAGCGCCAGCAGGGCCGGCGCCAGGTTGCTCGGGTGCACGCGCACGCAGTCCTGCCAGCCGAGCACCGCGTGGTAGCGGTTCTCGCCGGTCATCGCGAGGCAGGTCGGGCCGCGGCCGCCGTGCAGGCAGTGGAACGCTTCGCTGCGCACGTACCAGCAGCGCGTGAACTGCAGCAGGTTGCCGGCGATCGTGGCGCGGTTGCGGACCTGCGGCGACGCCGTGGTGAGGGCGGCGGCGAGCAGGCCGGCGAGCGCCGGATTGGCGAGGGCCTGGTGCTCGGCGAGCTGCGTCAGCGTCGCCCCGGCTCCGAGGCGCACGCTGCCGTCGGCCGCGGCGGTGATGGCCCCGAGTTCCTTGTGCAGCGGCAGCAGGTTGACGACGTGGGTCGGCGTCTGCAGCCGCTCCTTCATCCGGTCGATCAGGTCGATGCCCGCACCCTTCAGCACGGTGTCGGGATGCTTGCCGGCCTCGCTGACTTCGGCGAGCGTCTTCGGCAGCACGTAGGTGAACGGCTTCATGTCAGGCCTTCTTGCCGGCGAGGGCCGCCAGCACCTTGTCGGGGGTGATCGGGAGATGGCGCACCGGCGCTTGCAGCGCGTGGAACACCGCGTTGGCGATCGCGGCGGCGGAGGCGACCGAGGGCGGTTCGCCGAGGCCCGCGGCCCCGACGCTGTCGTGGCCGTTGGCGATGCTGTGCATGTGGCAGCGCAGCGCCGGCAGGTCCTTCGGGCCCGGGATCTTGTAGCGCAGGAAGTCGCCGTTCAGCATGCGGCCGGTGCGCTTGTCGAGGATGCGCTGCTCGTGCAGCGCGTAGCCCACACCCTGGATCATCGCACCGAGCACCTGGCTCTCGGCCTGCTTCTTCGCGATCACGAGCCCGCAGTCCTGGATGCCGAACATGCGCGTCACGTGCACGATGCCGGTCCACGTGTCGACCTCGACCTCGGCGAACTGGGCGCCACACTGCGTGGCGTGGAACGGCTTGCTGGCGAAGTTGGCGCTGCGCTCGCCGCGCACTTCGATCGGGTTCGGCCCGATCAGCTTGCAGGCCTCGGCCCACGCCAGTTGCGCGGTGCCCGCCCCGACCTTGCCGGCGGCGCAGACGACGTCGCCGACCGGCACGCCGAGGTGTTGCGCGACCAGTTCGCGCAGCTGGATCTTGGCGCGGTAGGCGGCCTGTCGCACCGCGGGGGCGAGGCTCGGCGTCACCATGCTGCCGCCCGCGGCCGGACCCGACGGGTCGGTGGTGTGGCCGGTGGTGGCGTGCACCTTCGCGAGCGGCGCGCCGAGTTCCTCGGCGGTCAGCATCGCCATCACGGTCTTCAGGCCGACGCCGATGTCCTGAGAGCCGCTGCGCGTCTCGACGGTGCCGTCCTGGTGGATGCGGCAGGTGACGCCGTGGGCAGGGCGGCCCTGGTTGCCGAGCTGGCCCCAGCGCGCGCTGGCGAGGCCTGCGCCGCGCACCCAGCGGCTGCCGGGTTCGTTCTTGCGGGCGCGGACCTTCTCCCAGCCGAACTCGGCGGCGCCGAAGCGCCACTGGTCCTGGCGGATCGCCTCCTTGTCGTTGCGCAGCCGGAACTCGAGCGGATCGATGCCGGCCTTGCTGGCGAGCTCGTCGAGGAACAGTTCGACCCCGAACCAGCCTTGCGGGTGGCCCGGAGCGCGCATCGGCCGCGGCGGATCGGCGTCGATCGCCAGGTCCTTGTGGTCGCGCCGGGGCTTCGTGGCGATCGCGTAGTAGTTGGGCACCGCGACGCTGCCGCCCTGGCCGCTGAAGCCGGCGTGGCCGAAGCTGCGCCAGTCCCACGCCAGCAGCTTGCCCTCGGCGTCGAGGCCGGCGCGCACCTGCATCAGCGCCCCCGGCCGGTTGCCGGTCGTGGTGTGCTCCTCGAAGCGGTCGAGCATCAGCTTGACGGGCTTCTGCGCGGCGTGCGCCAGCAAAGCACAGGCGAGGCCTTCGATGCCGGCTCCGAACTTGCTGCCGAAGCCGCCGCCGACGAACTCGGCGTGGATCGTCACCGAGTCGACCTTGACGCCGCGGCCCTGCAGCGCGCGCGCCAGTTCGCTGCGCACGCCGAACGTCGCCTGCGTGCTCATCCAGAACTCGAGGTCGTCGCCGTTCCACTTGGCGACGCCGCCGTGCGGCTCGAGCGAGCTGTGCGTCTGCACCTCGGTGCGGTAGGTGCCGGTGTGCGTGACCGCGGCTTTGCCCAGCGCTGCGTCGAGGTCGGCGTCGGCCGGCCATTCGTCGGCGATCTGGCCGTCGTTGCCGAGCAGCGGGGCGCCGTCGGCGACCACGTAGTCGACGTTGTGCTCCTCGCGTTCGTAGTCGGCGTGGATGCGTTCGAGGGCGTCGCGCACTGCGTGCAGCGACGTGCCGGCGACCGCGGCGATCGCGTCGCCGACGAAGCGCACCTTGTGGCCGATCTCCTTCAGCGGCACCACGGCGGCGATGCCGGTCATCGCGCGCGCTTCGTCGAGCGCCAGCGCCGTCAGCTTGCCGCGCGCCACCGGCGAGCGCAGGATCGCGCCGTGCAGCAGGCCGGGGAACGTGATGTCGTACGAGTACTTCGCGCGGCCGGTCGCCTTGGCGAGGCCGTCGACGCGCGCCTGGTCGGTGCCGACCGTGGTGAACTGCGTGTTCGCGTCCCACGGCAGCGGGTCGCCGGCGGCGGGTTCGACGGTGCGCGTCTCCAGCCGGTCCTGCAGGCCGGGCAGGGCCTTGTAGCCGACCGTGATCTCGACGCCGTCCTTCGGTTCCTGGCGGGAAGTGCTCACTTGCCACCTCCCTTGGCCGTGCGCTCGATCGCTTCCATCACCCGGCCGTAGGTGCCGCAACGGCACAGGTTGCCCGACAGGTCGTGGCGCATCTGCGCGTCGCTCGGCGTGCCGCGCTTCTGCAAGCAGGCGAGCGAGCTCATCACCATGCCCGGCGTGCAGAAGCCGCACTGCATGGCGTCGCACTGCACGAAGTTCTGCACCAGCGGATGCACCTGGTCGCCCTGCGACAGCGACTCGACGGTGGTCACCTGGTGGCCGATCGCGTCCATCGCCAGCACCAGGCACCCGTTCACCGGCTGGCCATCCAGCAGCACCGTGCAGCCACCGCACGAACCGCGGTCGCAGATCTTCTTGGCGCCGGTCAGGTCGAGCCCGTCGCGCAGCGCGTCGAGCAGCGTGGTGCGCGTCTCGACCTTCACCGTGCGTTCGCTGCCGTTCACCAGCAGCGTGATCTCGTGCTCGCCGGGCCCGAAGCCGTCGGGGCGGCGGGGGCGCACCGCGTCGGCGGCGGCGCTGAGACCGGTGGTGGCGATGCCGACGACGGCAGAGCCCTTCAGGAACGAACGGCGGCTGACGCCGCGATCGGGTGGAACGGTCATGGGCCTCGGGGTGGGAACGAGTGGCGGGAGTCTAGCCCGGTCGACCGGGCCGTAGGCAACGCTCGCTCGGCGGTGCGACAGGATTTCGACGACTCGACGGAGCCGCTGATGCGCTCGTCAGCGGCCGCCGAGGAACGCCGGCGGGATCGGTCCGGCGTCCGCCTCCTGCTCCCAGCCGATGCTGAGCACCCACCAGCGTCCGCCCTCGCGGACCAGCTGGATGGAGTTGATGCCGCGCAGGAACGGCTGCTCGTCGGCGAGCGACCGGCGCGCTTCGTAGGTCGACCAGACGTGCACGAGGTCGCCGAACTGCAGCACCTGGCGGGCGATCTCCTGCTCGAAGAAGCCGTCGCGTTCCAGCATCGCACCGGCTCGCTGCACGTAGTCGTCGACCGTGAGCGGGACCGCCTGCATGCCGCCCTGGCCGCGCACCAGCGGCAGCATCCGGTGGTGGCGGTGGAACAACGAGCGCACGCGCGCCCAGTCGCGGCGCTGCCCGGCCGGGCCGGAGATCGAGGCGTAGAGCGCGCGCACGATCGCGTCGACCGACGCGACGTCGACCGGATCGGCGGCTTCCGGCGAGGGGCCGGTGGGCGGCGTCTTGGTGGTCGCCTCTGGCTCGCCCCGCAGAGCCTCGAGCACCAGGGTTCGTGCGGCCTCCTGCCTCGGCCCCATGTCCGCAGCCGCGGCGAGCAGGTGCAACTGGGCCAGCAGCGCGCTGCGGTTGTGCGCCCGGGCCAGGGCTTCGGCGTTCGGCTCGACGGCGCGTTCGGTGCCCAGCGAGCGCAGCCAGCGCCGTGCGGCCTGGCGATCGAGGTCGGCGCGCTGCAGCAGCGACAGCACGGCTCGCGCGAGCCGGGCGTCTTCGCCGTGCGTCAGTGCCACCTCGGTCTGTTCGAGCTTGGCGGCGATCGCCGCCAGCGCTTCGCCCTGCTGCGCGGGCGTGAGGTGGCGGCTCCGCAGGGCGAACTTCAACAGGTCGGCGGTGTGGGCCACGGAGTGCAGCCAGCCGCGCTCGCGGTCGTGGCCGCGCACGTCACGTTCGTCGCGCAGGTAGGCGAGTGCGGCGGCGAAGACGTCCTGGAACTCGTCGGCGGCCAGGAACGGGTCGTCGTTGTCGAGCGCCACCAGCAGCGACAGCGACAACGCGGCGAACGAGCGCGCGGCGACGGCGTCGGTGCCCGGCGTGTCGATGCCCTCGCGCAAGCGCGGCAGCCAGCGCGCCAGCAGCCACCGGCGCTCGGGGACCGCGACGCAGCGTTCGTGGTAGAGCCAGCGGGCCAGCAGCGTGAAGCCCAGGTCGTCGCGCAGCGTCGGGTCGGTGGCGCCCAGCAAGCGGTCGACCGCCTGCAGCAGAGCCGGCAACTCGGCGGCAGGCGGGGTGCCGGCAGCGGGATCGAGCCAGCCCCGCAGCGTCGCGAGCTCCGGTGGCTGGGCCAGCAGGGCTGGCGTGAGCAGGAGCCACGGCACGAGCCGCAGCGAGGACGGGGCAACACGCAGCATGCGCGCGTCTACGGACGTGGGCCGACCCATGCGAACCGCGCATCGAGGTCGGAGCTCGGGTCGCTCTTGCGGCAGGCCAGCTGGCGCGATGGGGGCGACCCGCAACGGCGATCCTGACGCGACGGGAAATCGACGACTCGCGAACGCCATGGCTCGGCGGACCGCTGCTCTTGGTGGCAGTCCGCCCAGTCTTCCCATGCGCCGAGGTTCCATGTCGCCCTTCCGCTCGTTCGCTCTCCTCTGCCTGCTGCCGGTGTCGGCCCAGGCCCAGTCCCCGTCGTCGGCCGGCGACGCCATCGGGGTGTCCTTCGGGGTCGCGTGGCACGATGGCGTGCCGATCGCCGGCGGGCCGCGCTACAGCGTCTCGTTCCTGCCGTCCGGCCCGGTCTACGCGCCGCTGCTGGGCCGGGAGGCCCAGGCTGTGGAGCCGGGCCCGGTCGATCTGCAGTTCTCGTTCGTCGAGGCGCAGGTCGGCGGGCAGGTCCTCGCTCGGGGTGGCGCCGTGGCACCGCAGGTCGAGGGCTCGCTCGTGTCCTACGCGCACGGCGCGGTGGTCGAGACCTACGAAGTGCGGCACGACGGGGTGAAGCAGAGCTTCGTGTTGGCCGAACGGCCCGCCGCCGCCGGCGACCTGGTGGTGCGCGGCCGGATCGGGACGGCGCTGCCGTTGGTCGTCGCCAGCGACGAGGAAGTGCGCTTCGCCCTGCCGTGTGGGGCCGGCGTGTCGTTCGGCGCCGTGCTCGGGGTCGACCGGGATGGCAGGACGATGCGTGGCTCGATGCGCTGCTTCGGGGACCAGCTCGAACTGTCGCTGCCGGCGGCCTTCGTGCAATCGGCCAGCTACCCGCTGGTGCTCGATCCGCTGGTCGGCACCGCGTTCGCGGTCGGCGACGACCCGTTGTACGCCGACGTCGAGCCTGCGGTCGCCTACGACGAGTCCAACGCGCGCTATCTCGTGGTCTGGGCCGTGAGCGTACCGGCCACGTCGTCCAGCCCGGCGCACCGCCAGATCCGCGGGCAGTTCGTGGCCGTCGGCGGCGGCGTGCAGGGCCAGCAACTGCTGCTGACCGTCAACGCCGCCGACAACGCGCGGCCGGCGCTGGCGAACGTCAACGCCACCAACCGTTTCCTGGTCGCCTGGAAGGGCACCGACCCGGTGTCGTCGAGCGGTGGCGTGATCGTCCGGTCGGTGTCGGCGTCGAACGCGGCGATGTCGAACTTCGTGGTCGCGTCCGCGTCGAGCCTGCTGGTCAGCCACGACGAGACCGTGGCGGTCGGTGGCGACCTGCGCACGGGTCTGGCGGCCGGCCAACGGGCGCTGCTGGCCTATCGCAGCGTCAGCAGCTTCACGACCACGAGCAACACGATCCAGGTGCGCCGCGTGCTCGTGCCGTCGACCGGAGATCCCGTCGTCGAGGCGCCGGTGTCCGTCGCCTCGACCACCAGCCTGCTCGACGACGTCGCGGTGTCGCCGCACTGCGGCACCGCCGGCCGCTGGCTCGTCGTCGTGGGGCAGAGCGTCGTCACGGGCAGCCCGACGATGACGCGCCTGTTCGCGCAGGTCGTCGACGACTCCGGTGTGTTGTGTGGCACGCCGGAGACGGTCGTGAACACCGGCTCCGGCGACGTGCGGTCGCCGTCGGTCGCCACCCGCGACGGCAGCGAGTTCGTGGTCGCCTGGGAGGATGCGGCGGCCAGCACCGTCAAGCTGCGCCGCGGCGTGGTGGGCGGGGCGTGCGGCAGCACGAACTGGGCCTGGGACGGCATCCTGGTGCCGATCGTGCAGGCGGGGGCCGCGAAGTCGCCGGCGATCGTGTTCGCCCGCGACCGCTACCTGCTGGCTTGGCAGCAGAACGCACGGGTCTTCGTGAAGGCGCTCGAGCCGGCGACGTGTGCGTCCTGTGGCCTGGAGTCGCGGGTCGATGCCAACCTCGTCCTCGATGCGCAGCCGGCCCTGGCCTCGCGCTGGGACGGCGGCGACACGACCACGGAAGGGGCCATGGCCGTCTGGGCCGGGCTCCCGGCGATCTCGGCGCGCCACTGGGTGGAGCACGCCACACCGGGCATCGAGAATCTCGGCGGGGGCTGCGGCATCCCGGGCCTGAGCGACTTCGCGACCTACGACAACCAGCCGGTGCTCGGCGCCGACGACTTCGAGGTGCTGCTGCTCAATCCGACGAGCCCGGTGCTGGCCATGGTGATCGGCTTCTCGGAGAACCCGTTCGCCTGTGGGCCGTGCACGCTGATCCCGAGCCAGGACGTGATCGTGCCCGGCCTCGTGTCGGCGACGATCCCGATTCCGTGCAACCCCGACCTGATCCGCGCCGAGTTGTTCGTGCAATGGGTGCAGGTCCGCCCGTCGGGCTGCCCGGCGTTCGCGGGCTACGGCGTCTCGAACTGCCTGAAGTTCACGATCGCCGAGTGATCGGACCGGCGCGGCAGGCGGCGCATCTGGAACCGAGCGCTCCGCGAACTGTGTCGGCATGATGGGTGCGATGGACGCGACTTCCGTGCTGACCGCCCCGCTGTGCCGGACCGACGGCAGCAAGACGACCTTGCGGGAGGAACTCGGGCGAGCCGCGACGGTGGTCGTGTTCGTGCGGCACTACGGTTGACTGCTGTGCCGCGAACGCGCGGCGCAGTTGCGCCGCGCCGACCCCGAACTGGCGTCTGCCGGCGCCGCCGTGCGCTTCGTCGGCACCGGTCAGCCGGCGATGGCCGCGGCGTTCGCCGCCGAGTGGGCCGGCCCGCATCCGGTGCTGAGCGACCCGAGCCGGGCCGTGTTCGCCGCGGCCGGCATGCGACGCAGCCTGTTCGCGACGCTGCACTGGCGCCTGTTCGCCAACGCCTGGCGCGCGTTCCGCAGCGGCTTCCGGCAGGGCAAGGTGCAGGGTGATCCGTGGCAGCAGGGTGGGGTGCTGGTGCTCGACCAGCGCGGTGCGATCGTGCACCGCCAGATCGACCGCGCCGGCGGTGATCCGCTCGACCTCGGCGCGGTGCTCGCTGCGGTGCGCAAGGTCACGGCGCACGGCTGACGCCGGCTGCCGCCTGACCGCGGCGGGTCGCGACGCTATCGTCCACCACCATGGTGGAGCCGACGTCCGGATCGGGCACGCGGGCGCGCGACGATGGCGACGAACGGTCGTGGCGGCTCGGGCCGTTCCGGATCCTCGAGCGTCTCGGGGCGGGCGGCATGGGCGAGGTGTTCCTCGCCGAGCGCCGCGAGCCGGTGGTCCAGCGCGTGGCGTTGAAGGTGATCCGCGCCGATCGCCTGGACCGGACCTACCGCGCGCGCTTCGAGATGGAGCAGGCGGCGCTGGCGCGCATGGACCATCCGAACATCGCGCGGTTGTTCGACGCGGGGCAGGACGGCGTGCAGGCCTGGTTCGCGATGGAGTACGTGCCGGGGCTGCCGCTCGGCGACTACTGCCAGAAGCACCGGCTGTCGCTCGAGGACCGGTTGCGCCTGTTCCTGCAGCTGTGCGACGGCGTCGCGCACGCGCACATGAAGGGCATCCTGCACCGCGACCTGAAGCCGGCGAACATCCTGGTGCGCGAGATCGACGGGCGGCCGGTCGCGAAGATCATCGACTTCGGCCTGGCCCAGCCGGTCGATCCGCTGCAGATCCGCGCGACGCTGCACGAAGGCGTGCGCCAGATCGTCGGCACGTTCGCCTACATGAGCCCCGAGCAGGCGCAGCGCACCGAAGGCGACCTCGACACGCGCACCGACGTCTACTCGCTCGGCGTGGTGCTGTTCGAACTGCTGGTCGGCGATCTGCCGATCGACCTCGACGAGGTGCAGCGGCTCGGGCCGGCGTGGTTCGGTTCGTTCCTGCAGGGGCACGACGCGCCGAAGCCGAGCACCAAGCTGTCGCAGCTCGGCGAACGGCTGTCGACGACGGCCGCGGAGCGCGGGGTGACGCCGCAGCGGCTGCAGGCGTTCGTGCGCGGCGAGCTCGACTGGGTGACGACCAAGGCGCTGGCGCGCGATCGCCAGCAGCGCTACCCGTCGGTGCGGGACTTCGCGCGCGATCTCGAGCGCTTCCTGCAGAACGAACCGGTCGAAGCCGGGCCGCCGGGGGCGTGGTATCGCGCGAAGAAGTGGCTGCAGCGGCATGCGCGGGCGGTGGCGGCGGGCTGCGCGCTGTCGGCGTTCCTCGGCGCCTTCGGCCTGTTCGTGCTGCATTCCTCCGAACAGGTGCGGGCCGCCGACCGGGCCCGCACTGGGCTCGGGCAGGCGTTGCGGGCCGTGCGGTTGGTCGAGCGTGCCGAGCACGAGCTCTGGCCGGTGCGGGCGCGAACCCTGCCGGCGATGGATGCCTGGCTCGAAGAGACGAAGGAACTGCTCCTCGATGCCGGGACACTCACCCAGTTGCGCGACACATTGCGTGGGCGTGCGGAGGCCGTTGCCGAGGCGCAGCGTCTGGAGCTGGAACGTGGCATCGAGGCGATCGGCAAGCTCACGTCGTGGGTGCCCCGCATCGAGAGGCGCCGGGAGCGTGTGCAGGAGATCGAGCACGAGACCGTGACCCGGTGTCGCGACGAATGGGCCGCCTTGCTGGCCGACCTCACGAACGACCCCGGCACGGCCGGGGCGCTCGATGGCCCGGTTGCCGGTCTGCGACCGCTCGGGCGCAATCCCATCACAGGTCTGCACGAGTTCTATCTGCTCGAGAGTGCAGGTCCCGGACCCTTGCCGATCCGCCGAGAAGACGGTGGGTTCGAAGTCGGCCCACACACCGGCGTGATCCTGGTTCTCGTTCCTGGCGGGCGGTTCGAGATCAGGGTGAGTGGCATGGCCGTGCGGCGTGAGCTCGCTCCGTTCCTTATCGCTCGCCACGAGTTGACCCAAGCGCAGGTGGCCCGGCTCGTCGCAGAGCAGTGGTCGGATGCGCCGGATCTCTACCGGTTCGTCCAGGGCAACGACCCCGATGGCCTGCAGCGCAGCGCTTGGGGAAGCGGCGAGCCTGGTCCATCGGCCGATGCGGTGACGTTCGCGGCCGTGCTCTGGGTGCATCCGGCGCAGCAGGTGTCGTGGTTGCGAGCGATGGAGCTGCTACCGCGTTGGGAAATGACCCTGCCGACCCAGACACAGTGGTGGTGGGCGGCGAACGGGCACGTCGAGGAACGACTGGCGTTCGCCTGGGTCGAGGCGGAGCCCCGTGGTGCGTTCGTCAACTGGCGGGACGGAGCGCGGGATGGCCTGCAGGCGGGCGCGAAGCCGGGGGATCGCGATGGATCGGACGGGTTTGTGCACACGGCACCGGTCGATGCCCTACCGCCCAATCCGTTCGGTCTGCACCACGTGCTGGGCAACTGCAGCGAGCTCACTCTCGACGCCTATGCCGAGCCGGTGGCGCCTCGTGCAGACGGGCCGGCACAGGGCTGTGGCGACGCCGCTGAGGCCATGCGGGCCTGGGTGATGGGCGGCAGCTTCCTCGAGGCATGGGATCGCGATGCCTGGCTGCTCGGGAACCAGATGGTCGTGGGCAACGTGCACGACTACTTCGGGCTGCGCCCGGTCTTCGTGTTGCCGACGCCTGCCTCGAGCAAGTAGAGATCGGAAGGTTGGCCTTCGCGGCCGGCCTCGAACACGAAGAAGTCGCCGACCGCCAGCAGTTGTCGGATCGTCGAGCCCTTCTCGAGCTCGCCGCGGTCCGTGACGGCTGTGAGGCGGCCGCCGGCGGCGACGTGCAGGAACGAGGTCGTGGCGAAGCAGAGCACGGTCGGGGTCGCCGCGAGGGTCGCGATGTCGGTGTTGGGTCGTGGCATCGTCCCATTGGCTCGCAACAGCTCGCCGTCGCGGATCCACGCTTCGACACTGCCGTGGTTGGAGAGCACGTGGACGGCGCTGCCGCTCACGGCGATCCCGTAGACGCCGCTCGCCGGCGTTGCCTGGTGGAACGCGATCGGGTGCAGGGTGCCGGTTGCGTCGACACGGCCGACCACGACACCGTCGCCAGCTTCCTTGGTGACCAGAATGTCGTACGGAGCCACGACGACCGGCAGGATGTCGCGACCGAGTTCGACGACGGCGTCGGCATGGACTGGGATCGCGCAGGCGCGCAGTGCGCCGACGTCGGCACTGGTGCGGAACACCACCAGTCCGGATGCCGTGGTCATGACGTCGCGGATCCTGGTCGCGTCGTGGCGTAGCATCGGCGAGCCCGAGACAGAGAAGCCGCGGAGATGGCAGGTCCCCTCCTTCGCCAGCAGGGTGAGCACGATGGGAACACCAGCGCGCCGTGTAGCGTGGATGCGGACCGGCTCGACGGACGACCCGAGATCGACTGCGATTCGCACGAGCTCTCCCGAACCGTTCCACGCATGGAGGTCGTGCGTGGCCCCGCGTCTGCCGAGCAGGAACAGCACGTTCTCGATGGCGGCCATCGCCACCACCTGCTCGATGGCTTCCCCCGGCTGCGCCGTGGCGAACGGGAGTTCGACGAACGGTTCGCTCGGTGCAGCTGGGGCGAGGAACACCCGGTTGCCCCCGGCGACGAACACACGGTCGCCGTGCTCGGTCGAGGCAACTGCGACGTGTTCGATGGGCACGTCCAGGGCGGTGCTCGCCACGGGGGTGATCCGCAGGCTGCTGTCGTGCTGCCACACTCGCTGCAGCTGGTGGTGGCCGTCCGGCTGGACGAACGGCACATAGGTGGAGCCGGCGGACCTGGCGATGCCGAGGACCGGTTGCCCCTGCTGGTCCTGTCGGGAGAAGCGGCGCGGTCGCCGCGGTGGATCCCGCAGGATCCACCACACGCGCAGCAAGCCGAGCAGCAGCGACAACAGCCCGACTCCTGCGACGAGAGTGCGAGTGCTGGTGTCGAGGGACGTCCTGGTGGCCGTCCACAGCAGCAGGAAGCCGGCGACCAGGAGAAGGAGGGTGACGAGACGTTGGATCATCGTGGACTCGAGGCGTCAACCATCTGCACGGAGGTCCGCATCCGCCGCAACTCCGCCACCGCCTCCGGCAGCGCGAACTGTTCGCCGAGGTAGCCGTTCACGAACCGGCCACCGCGCGCGTGCCCCGCGAGCTCGAGCCCACGCAGCGCGCGCAGCAGCAACCGCCACGGCAGCGCACAACGATCGTCGAGCAGGATGCCGTGGCTCAGCACCCCGAGCCGTGCCAGCAGCGACTTCGCCGCCAGCTCGATCGCCGCTTCGCTGGCGCGTGTGCCGGCTGGCGGCAGCGGCAGCAGGCTCCAGCGGCCGACCGCGTAGAGCGGGAAGGCGCGCTTGCTCGGCGGGATCGCCAGCTGGCGCACGGCGGCGAACGAGTCGCAGGTGGCGAGCCCGCAGCCGACCAGTTCGGCGAGGCCGTCCTCGAGCTGGCTCGGCAGCAGGCGGCTGTGCGTCTGCAGGTCGGTCGGGAACACCGCGCCGCGCTGCTGCAGCACCTCGTGCAGCGTGCGAGCGGCAGCGGAGAGCTCGTCCGGTTGCGCGCGTTCGAGCGGCAGCTCGAGCCACAGCGGCAGCTCGTGGCGCGGCACGATGCTGATCGCGCACTTGCTCAGTGGACCGCGCCACGGACCCCACATGCGCAGCCAGACGAACTCGCCGGACAGCGTCGCCTGGTCGAGCCATTCGCGGTGGTAGCTCTGCAGGTGCCGTGGCAACACCTCCTGCTCCCACGTCGGGGCGGCGAACGACGCACTGGCGAGTTGCTGCAGCGTCTCGGCGAGGCCGCGTGGGCCACTTCGTGCCAGAGCCGGCGTCGCGTGTTGCCACGCCGGCAGGAACTGCTCGTAGTCGGCCTTGCTGACCGGTTGCACCGCTCTGCGCAGCCGTTCGACCATCGCGCGGCGCACGCGCGCGAGCAACCGCCGGTGCGCCCACAGCGCCCGTCCGCCGCAGCGGGCGCGCATCGCCGTGCCTTCGGCCTCGAGGGCGCGCAGCGCCTCGTCGCCCGCGTCGTCGACCGCGTCGCACCAGACGGGGATCACCGCTTCGAGCCGCCCGCGCCAGGCGTCGATCGGGGCGCGGGCCGCTTCGGCGGCGAACCAGCGGGTGGCATCGGCGACGGCTCGCCCGTCGGCCGCGAGCTCGGCGAGCCACGGGCGCCAGCTCGGTGCCACCTCGGCGTCGTCGAGCCAGCCCATCCAACCGAGCGCCTCGTGCAGCTCGGCTGCGTCGCGCGGTTCGGGCCAGCACTCCTGCTGCACCTGCTGCACCGCCGCCGGATCGAGCTCCGCGTCGGCGTCGGCCGAACGGCGGCTGCCGCCGCGCTGGGCCGTGACCACCGCCTGCGTGCGCCGTTCCTCGAGCGGCGCGTCGTCGAGGAACGCGTAGGGCCGCGCGTGCAGGATGCCCTG
>JAEUHU010000444.1 GCA_016793305.1 Planctomycetota bacterium | reverse complement strand
TTGTCGCCGAGGCTGCTGCGCTGCAGTTCGGCGTAGATGTCGGGCCACCACAGCAGCACCGGCACGCACAGCCCCTCGAGGATCAGCAGGTAGGCGAGCGCCATCCAGCGCAGCTCGCGGAACGTCTTGCCGGCGATCACGGGCGTTCCTCGCGCTGCTGCAGCAGCAGCTGGTAGAGGTCCTCGAGCCGCGGGATGCCGATCTCGGCACTGTCGACCACGCCGGGCGGGAGACCTCGCAGCCAGTCCATCGGGTCGCCGTCGGTGGCGACCACCAACGTGTCGTCGGCCTCGCGCTGTACGAGCGAAGCACCGGGCGGCACGTCGTGGCCGGGGCACAGGCGCACGCGTGGCCGCCGCCGCAGCGTGGCGCGCGCCGCCGCGAGCCGCGCGTCCGGCACGAACGCGCCGTCGAGCAGGAACACCAGCCGGTCGGCCAGCGCCTCGACCTCGCCGAGGTGGTGGCTGCTCAGCACGATCGTCTTGCCGGCGCGCTGCATCGCCAGCAGTTCGTCGCGCAGCTGGAAGCGCACGCTGGCGTCGAGTGCCCGGTCGGGCTCGTCGAGCAGGTAGAGCTCGACGTCGGGCACCAGCGTCGCCAGCAGCATCAGCTTCTGCTTCATGCCGGCGCTGTAGCTGCGGACCTTCTGCTGCAGCGGCAGGGCGAAGCGTTCCTGCAGGCGTTCCCGGCGCGCGTGGTCGAGCTGCCGGTGGAAGCCGAGCGCGAAGTCGAGGAACTGGGCCCCGGTCAGCTGCAGGTAGACCCCGGCCTCGCCGGGCAGGTAGCTGGTGGTGCGCCGCACGGCGAGTGGTTCGCGCGCGGGGTCGCGGCCCACGACGTGCACCGCACCGGCCTTACGCGGCACGAGGCCGACCAGCGTGCGCAGCAAGGTCGACTTGCCGGCCCCGTTCGGGCCGATCAGGCCGAGCAGTTCGCCGGTGCCGACCTGCAGGTCGACCCGCTGCAGCACCTCGCGCGGGCCGAACCCGACCGAGAGGCCCTCGACGAGCACGGCAGCGCTCACGGGACGAAGCCCAGGAAGTTGGCCAGCAGCCGGGTGCCGTGCGGCGTGCGGAACGACTCCGGATGGAACTGCACGCCGAACGTCGGGTGGCTCTGGTGCTGCACGGCCATCACTTCGCCGGCCGACGCGTGGGCGGTTGCACGCAGGTGCGGGCCGAGCGGCTCCGCCACGTAGAGCGAGTGGTAGCGGCACACCGGCAACGGCTGCGGCAGGCCGGCGAACAGGGCCCGGCCGTCGTGCACGACCGGCGTGGCGCGCCCGTGCACCGGTTCGCCGCGCACCACCGCGGCCCCGAACGCGGCGCCGATCGCCTGATGGCCGAGGCACACGCCGAGGATCGGCAGGAGCCCGCTCCAGCGCTGCACCGCGGCGATCGAACAGCCGGCGTCCTCCGGGCGGCCGGGCCCCGGCGACAGCACCAGGGCGCGCGCCTTGCCGAGCCCCGCCACGTCGACCGCGTCGCTGCGCACGACCTGCACGGGAGCACCCAGTGCCGCCAGCGCCTGGGCGAGGTTCCAGACGAACGAGTCCTTGTTGTCCAGCAGGAGGATCAAACGGGGAGCGGGGGAGAGTATCGTCCCACCCTTCGCGATGAACATCCTGATCGTCGGGCTCGGTGAGGTCGGTTCGTACCTGGCCAAGGTGCTGTCGACCGAGGGGCACTCCATCACGGTCATCGACCCGGACCTGCAGCGCATGCGCCGCGTCGCCGACCTGCTCGACGTGCAGGCCGTGCACGGCGACGGTTCGCGCCCCGACGTGCTCGACCGCGCCGACGCGCACCAGGCCGACCTGCTGCTGGCAGTGTCGAACGACGACAAGGTCAACATGCTGACCTGTCTGTTCGGCAAGCGCATGGGCGCCAAGCAGACCGTGCTGCGCCTGCGCGACACGTCGGCGGTGCGGCGGTCGAAGACGTTCTTTCGCAAGAACCTCCACTACGACCTGCTGCTGTCGCTCGACGACCTCGCCGCCGAGGAGGTGGTGAAGACGGTGCGGCTCAACCAGGCGCTCGGCGTCGACAACTTCGCCGAAGGGCGCGTGCAGCTGCGGCGCTTCGTCATGCAGGAAGGCGGGGTGTTCACCGGCCAGCAGCTGAAGGACCTGAAGCTGCCGCCGGGCATGCTGATCACCGCCATCGACCGCGCGCACGACGTGCTGGTGCCGGGCGGCGGCGACGACCTGCGCATCGGCGACGAGGTGTTCGTGCTCGGCGAGCCGAAGGCGATCGCCGCGTTCGAGAAGAAGCTCGGCCAGAAGCAGGGCAAGCCGCGCGCGGTGGTGGTGTTCGGCGGCTCGGGCATCGCGCAACAGGTCTGCCAGCAGCTGCAGCGCGAGCACGTCGACGTGCGCGTGATCGTCGAAGACCGCAGCGAGGCCGAGCACCTCAGCGAAGTGTTGAAGGGCGTGGTCGTGCTGCACGCCGACGCGACCGACCTCAACTTCCTGCAGGAGGAGCACGTCGCCGACGCCGACGCGTTCCTCGGCATCAGCGAAGAGGACGAGCGCAACCTGATGTCGTGCCAGCTGAGCAAGAGCCTCGGCGTCGGCCGCACGGTGGCGCTGGTGCAGAAGCCCGACTACGTGTCGCTCTACCAGCGCCTCGGCATCGACCTCGCCGTGTCGCCGCGTCTCTTGTGCGCGAACCGCATCCTGGCGTTCGTGCGCAGCCGCAGCATCTCGACGATCGCGACCATCGAGGAAGGCAAGGCCGAAGTGCTCGAGATCGAGCTGCCGGCCGGCAGCGGCCTCGTCGGCAAGAAGCTGAAGGAAGCCGGCTTCCCGCGCGGCTGTGTGGTCGCGGCGCTGACGCGCGAAGACGGGCAGGTGGTGATCCCGCGCGGCGACGACGAACTGCACGCGCACGACCAGCTGGTGCTGTTCGTGTTGCACCGCGTCGTCGACCAGGTGCTGGCGCTGGCCGGCATCGTGCGCGAGTGACCGTGCGCGAGTGATCGTGCGCGCGTGAGCCGTGCGCGTCAGCGCGGCTGCTGCGGTGGCGTCGTCGTGGATTGCCCGGGGGTCTGCCCAGGGGTCTGCCCGGCGGGCTGGCCGCCCGGTTGCCCCGCGGGCGGCGTCGCCGGTGCTGGCGCTGCGCCCGGATTCGCCGCGCGCTGCGCTTGCGTCTTCTGCAGCGCCTCGAGCAACTGCAGCAAGCCCGGGCCGGCTCCCGCCGGCAGCCCGCCCGGCCCGGTCGCCGCGGGCGTCGGATCCGGCTTGACCGGCTTCAGCACGGGCACGTCGTCGGGTCG
>JAEUHU010000440.1 GCA_016793305.1 Planctomycetota bacterium | reverse complement strand
CGTCGAGCAGCTGCTCCTTCATCTGCCGCTTCTCGACGGTGCCGGTCAGCTCGACCAGGCGGTCGGCCAGCGTCGACTTGCCGTGGTCGACGTGGGCGATGATGCTGAAGTTGCGGATCAGGGCGGTTTCGGTCACTGGCGTTCGGTGCCTGCGCGTGGCTCTGGCGGTCGGGTCGGGCGTGGCAGGTCCGGGCCTGCCCACGAGGGGGAAGCATGGTAGGGCCGGGAGCCGGGCGGGCAAGGCGGGGGCGGGTGGGGCTCCCCCGTGGTGACCCGTCTGCATCGACACGACCATCGGCGAGACCTGTCGAGCTCGGGCCGGCAGCCTGGGATGCCGGAACGGCGGGTGCGGTCGGGCCGGGCCATTGGCGACGGCCGGCGGCCCTGCGGTGACCTTGGGTTTCGCGCGGAGCGTCGATGCTCCGTGGCCGTGCCGTCCTGCGGCGACACGGGTGGCGTCCGTGGCCCTGCGCCCTGCCTCCCCGCGCGCCGGCCGTGGTCGTGTCAGGACTTCTCGTCGGGACGCAGCAGCGTGTCGAAGCGCTTCAGGCTGCCGTCGAGCACGGTCGCAGCCTGGTTCAGGGCCGCCGAGGCCTCCTTCGGCGCCTTCTCCTTGGCCATCTGCTGCAGCATCTCCGCCGACAGCGAGTGGGACAGCACGTCGATCGACTGACGCAGTCGTTCGCGGTAGTCCGTGCTGCGCTGCAGCAGCGTGTCGATGTCGGCGCGCCAGGCGGCGGCCGCCGCCTGCTTCCTCTGTTGCTCCTCGGTCAGCAGATCGGCGAGTGGGCTCTTGTCCTCGCGTAGCTTCGCCAGGGTCGTGTCGCTGCTGCGGGCCAGTTCGTCGATCAACTGCTGCAGCTCGCGCTGGCTCGCCTCGACCTCGGCGTGCTGCTCGTCGACCGCGGCCAGCTGGGCCGAGACGCCGCGCAGCGCGTCCACCGAACTGCCTTCGTAGGCCTGGGCGACGAGTTGCTGCAGGGCGGCGTCGGTCGCCTTCGCCTGCTCCAGCAGCGCCGCGATCACTTCCTGTTCGGCGGCGATCCGATCGCGCAGGTTCTGGATGTGGTCGAGCGCCGTCGGGCTCTTGGCGTGGGTGGCGCACGCGCCGAGCAGGGCGCAGAGCAGGGTGCCGATGCCGAGACGGAGGAAGGGGGAGGTGTTCATGACGGGCGGTCGGTGGTCGGTGGGGCCGCCGGGGCGGCTTCCAACCACGAGCCGACAAGGCGGCTGCTGGGGAAGCGCCGATCGGCGCAGCAGACCAGCGCATCGATGCGGCCCGGACCGCAGGATGACCCTGGAATCCGACTCGCTGCGCCCGGCGAGCCCCAGCGGCGCCGAGTTCGCAGCGTCCGTGGCCTGCTGCCGTGCGGGAGCAGGTGGCGGCGCAGGCACCGGTTCGTCGCCGCCCGAACCATCGCCAACTTCCGGGTGCTCGGCGAGGCGGCTACGGTGCGGGCCGATGCGAACGGTCCGGACGGGTCCTGTGGTGCGCGGCCTCGCGCTCGCCATGGCGCTGTTCGCTGTGCACGGGTGGTGGTTCGCCGACAGCTGGTACCTGACCGAGTTTCGCGATTGGGTGCTGTGGCCCGTCGGGTTCGCGGAGATCGGGACCACGGCATGGGGCTGGCTCACCTGCGCGGGCCTGTTCCCGCGGTCCGTGGGCCTGTTGCTGGCACGCTCGCTCGGCACCGTTCTCGGCGACGACTGGAGGCTCGCCAACACGCTGCTGCTGACGCTCGTGCCGATCGCGGCGTTCCTGTTGCATCGGCTGGTGCTGTGGCTCGGCGGCAGCGAACGGGTCGCCTTCGCGGCGATCGGCTTGTGGGCGGTCCATCCGGCGACCATCGACTGCATCCGCTGGCAGGCGACCGTGCACGACCGCCTGGGGCTCGTGTTCGTGTTGCTGACGCTGCTCGCGTTCGTCGGCTTCGCGCGGCGCGACCGTCTCGGGCCGGCAGGCCTGCTGCTCGCGAACGTCTCCGTCACGATCCCGCTGGTGCTGGCGTTCCACAGCAAGGAAGCCACCTGGTGCCTCTGGCCGGCGCTCGCCGCGTTGACGGCGATCGGCGTCGGCCGCGGGGAACGATCGTGGCAAGGTCGGGCCGCGTTGCTGGTCCTGCCGCTGGCGTGGTCGCTCTGGTACTTCGGCACGTGGTTCCTGGTCGACGCGGTCGACGCCGAGCACGTGCTGTCGGGCGACTTGGGCAGGAACCTGCGGCGGCACACCCGCCTGTTGACCAGCCCTCTGCGGGTCGGCTGGCCGGTGGTGCTGCTCGTCGTGCTCGGCGCCGGCGGCTTGGCGGCCCGGGTGCGGGATCTGCGGCCACTCCTTGGGCTCGGGGTGGTGGCGTTCGTGGGCGGTTTCGTGCTGGCCGTGCCGGCGCGGCTGGCGTCGCCGTACTACATGTTCCTGCCGGCGGTGTTCTTCGACCTGCTGGCCTGCACGGTGGTCGGAGCCCTGGTCGCGGGTCGGTGGCGGTGGCTCGCGGTCTTCGCGTGGTTCTTGGTGTTCGGTGCGACCGCGGTCCAGGCGAACGAACGGGCGCAGCAGTCGCGTGGCTTCTCGCTGGGACTGCGCGACGCCCGGTCGCGCCTCGCCGCGGTGCTGCCCGGAGAAAGGCCGACGGCGCTGCAGTTCGTGGTGCCGGAGGACATGATCCCGTGGGTCGCCGGCAACGGCGCCGGGCTCGCCCGGCACCTGTTCGGCCGCGAGGACTGGCGGGCCTTCGCGGGCCTCCCGGTCGAGGTGTTCTGGGAGGAGCCCGGTTGGCCACGCGAGCCCGGCGGGGTGTGGCGGCTCGTGTTCGGCGGCGGTGGTCGGCTCGAAGGCGTATGGATCGGGGCGCGCCGGGTTCTCTGATCTGTTCGACCGAAGGCTCTCGGCACATCGGACCCCGCGCTGGCATGGCGACACGGTGCGCGCCGCCGAGCCCTGGTCCGCCTTCGTCGTCGATTCCGGGAACCGGGCCTCCCGACCGTGACTCTTCAGGGTGTCCAACCTGAGACCCACCCGAATCAAGCCATGGAACGCATCCTTCGCGGCATCGCCGGCACCGTCGTCCTGCTCTCCGTCCTCCTCCTCTGGCAGACCGGGGAAGTCGACGTGCTGCGCCCGACCTGGGCGTGGTTGACCGCCTTCGTCGGATTGAACCTGCTGCAGTCCGCCTTCACCGACTGGTGCCCCATGATGTGGATCCTCGGCAAGCTCGGCGTGCGCCGCAGCTGCGCCTGATCGCGCTCCCCGCCTCGACCGCCCCGACCGCCCTGGAGCCTCGACCATGCACTTCGCCGCTTCCCTCGCCGAGTTCTCGATGCGTCGCCGCGGCCTCGTGGTCGCGCTGACGCTGCTGCTGACCCTGCTGGCCGGCCTCGGCGCCGCCTTGCCGTCGATCTGGCCGCAGTCGTTCCCGTGGCTGCACGGCGTCGTGGTCGACACCGACCCCGAGAACATGCTGTCGCACGACGAGCCGGCGCGCGTCTTCCACGACGTCAACAAGCAGCGCTTCGCCCTGCACGACATGATCGTCGTCGGCGTCGTCGACGACACGAACCCGGACGGCGTGTTCCACCCCGAGGCGCTGGCGCAGATCCACGACCTCGCGAGCTATGCGAAGACGCTGCACTGGAAGACTCCCGCAGGCGAACCGGCCGGCGTGATCGGTGTCGACCTGCTGGC
Source organism: Planctomycetota bacterium (assembly GCA_016793305.1). The sequence goes on along the minus strand of JAEUHU010000440.1, from coordinate 313 downwards.
GCCTTCGACGGTCGACGACATCTCGCAGGGCGGGCTCGGTTCGGTGCGCTTCGAGTGGCTGATGCCGACGCCGCCGAAGACCGCCGAAGAAGCGCGCGCGGTGCGCGACCGGGCCAAGCGCATCCCGTTCCTCGACGGCACGCTGGTGTCGGAGGACGGCAAGGCGATCGCGCTCTACGTGCCGCTGACCAGCAAGACGTTGAGCTACCGGATCGGCGAGCAGCTGAAGGAACGCATCGCGACCTACGGTGGCACGACGAAGTTCCACCTCACCGGCCTGCCGATCGCCGAGGACACGTTCGGCGTCGAGATG
>JAEUHU010000390.1 GCA_016793305.1 Planctomycetota bacterium | reverse complement strand
CGGCCCGGCCGGCGCGAACACCAGCTCGGCGAGCGGCGACGCGGCCACGGCGCGGTCCTTCTGGTCGAGCAGCCCGCCGCCGAAGCACCCAGCGAGGGGCAGCGAGACGCCTACCAGTACGAACGGGCGCAGGGCCGGGATCACTTGCGACCTCCGTCGGCGCCAACACCCCCAGCCCCGGCCTTCGGGTCGGCCTTGCCGGCGGCCTTCACCCGGGCGCGCAGCGCGATCCACACGCGCACCTCTTCCTGCATGTTGATGACGCCGAGCTGGCTCGGCACCGGCACTTCGTAGTCGGGCAGGCGCAGCGGCATCTCGCCGTTCAGCACGAGGCGCCGCTGCGGGTCGATCGACAGCTCGACCGGCATGCGCACCGAGCGGGCCTTGCCGCGGATCGTCATGGTGCCGGTCACCTCGCCGCGCGCCGTCTGCTTGGCGACGTCGACGCCCGCGGCCGCCGGCACGAACTTCTCGAGCGTGAACTCGATCGCCGGGTGGTTCTTGCTGTCGAGGTACTCCCACATGTTGCTGTCGCGGCCGTCGACGCCCGTCTTCAAGGTCGCGGCCATGCAGCGCACCGAGCCCGTCCAGGCACCGGCCGGATCGTCGAAGTCGAGCGTCATCCGGCCCGACACGTCCTGGGTCACGCCGGTGAAGTCGTGCAGCGTGCTCTTCGCGTCGAAGCCGACGCGCGACAGCTCCGGCACGATCTCGTAGTCGTTGGGCTCGTCGCAGCGGAACTTGCTGCCCCCGAACAGGAACGCGCCCTTGGGTTTGCTCGGTGCAGGAGCCGCGTCCGCGGTCGTCGGCTCGGCCGGCGGAGCCACCACGACCGCCGGCTCGTTCGCCACCGGCGCCGGTCCGGTCGCACCGGTCTCGGTCGGCCGCGGGGCGGGTTCCACCGGGGCGGCACCGTCAGCGCCGGACGCCGCCTGCCTGGCCGCTGGCTGTGCTTCGAGGCGGGCGACCAACTGCCCCACTTCCGTGCGGGCCGCCGCCTGCGCGCGCGCGAGCTCGGCGAGCTGCTGCTGCAGCAGCGCCACCTCGCGACGCAGCGCCGCGACTTCGCCGTGCCGCACCGCGGCGCGCTCCTCGATGCCGTTGGCGAGCTGCTCGAAGTTCGGGCCGAGGGCCTGCTGCAGGTTGCCGAGGTCCTCGGCCAGCACCTTGACGTCGTCGCGCAGCAGGGCCACCGGCTCGGGCCCGCTCGCCGCTTCGTCGGCGGCGATCACGACCTTGACCCGATCCTTCAGGATGCCGAAGCCGGCTACCGCTCCCCCGACCAGACCGAGCACGAACAGGACACCGAGGATCTGCAGCAACTTGCCGGTCATGGTTTCACCCTGGGCAATCGCCGTGCCCGACGTGGTCGTGCCCATGCGAGCGCATCCCCGCCCCGGCGACCAAGCAAGACTTGCACGGCATCGGTAGGAACGACACGCTGCCGGGCCGTCGCGTCCGGCACGCTGCCCCACCCAACCTCGGCACGTCCTGTGCTTTCCGGCGACGCCGTTCGCCCTCCCCTGCCGATGCTCCGCCTCCTTCGCCGCCTTTGCTGGCTCGTGTTCGCCGCGGCCACGGCGTTCCTGCTGCACGGGCTGTCGGAGCAGCCGGTCGACCCCACCAATCGTGCGCTGAAGTCGCCGGACAGCCAGGACGCGCGGCAACTGCGCGCCCTCGAAGAAGCGATCGGCGCCGCTCCGGTCGTGCTGCTCGCCTTCGTCGTGCGGGGCGACCTGCCGATGCTCGAGAGCGACCGCGCCACCCTGGCGACGCTGTGCCAGCAGCTCGAAGGGCTGCCCGGCGTCGCCCGCACCCAGGTGGCCAAGGTCCCCGATCCCGGACTGTTCCTGGTGCCGGTGACGCTCGACGGCGGCGACCCACTCGCCACCGCCGAGGCGGTGGTCGCGATGGCCCGCGCGAAGGCCCCTGCCGCCCTCACCGTCCGTGCCGCCGGCTTGCCGTTGGTCGAAGGCACCATCGCGCGCCTGGTCGCTGGCGAGCGCACGACGATCGTGCCGGTGCTGCTCGGCGTGCTGCTGGCCGCTGCCTACGCGTTCTACCGGCGGCTCGGCCTCGCGTTGGCCGTGCTGTTGCCGGCCGTCTGTGCGATCGCCTGGACCGGCGGCCTGATCGCGCTGCTCGGCCACGAACTCGATCCGGTGGCGGCGTTGCTGGACCCGGTGCTGCTGACGATCGGCGTCGCGGCGAGCGTGCACTTCGTCGAGGCGTTCCAGAGCCACCGGGCCGAAGGACTCGACGCCGCGGCCGCGGCCGCCGCCGCGGCGCACAGCATGCGGCGCCCCGCCCTGCTGGCGACCGCGACGACGATGGTCGGGCTGTGGTCGCTCGGCATCAGCGTGGTGCCCGCGGTCACCGACTTCGGCATGCGCAGCGCGTTCGGGGTCGGCCTGGCGCACTGGTTCATGTTCCTGCTGCTGCCGAACTGGCTGCCGTTCGTGGTCCGCGGTGCGCCGGGCCGCTCGGGGGCGGCGACCCATGCCCGCTGGTTCGACCGGCTGCAGCGTCGCCGCAGCCTGCTGCTGACGGCGACCGTCGTGTTGACCACCGTCGCCGCCACCGGCCTGCCGCGCCTGGCCGCCGACAACGACCCGCTGCGGCTGCTGCCGGTCGACGATCCGGTGCGCATCGACCACGACCACCTGGCCGCGCGGCTCGGCGGCGTCGAGCTGTGCCACCTCGTGGTGCCCGAACGCAGCGCCGCCGCCGACCCGAGCCGGCTGTTGCCGTTCGTCGCGATGTTGCGCCAGGCGCCCGGCATCGCCGGGCTCGGCGGACCGCCACAGGTCGGCGCCGAAGGCGGACTGGTGGTGCCGTTCGTGCTGCAGCCCGGCGGCAGCGGCATGCGCACGCCGCTGTTCGACGGCGCCGAACGCAGCGCCGCCGTACTCGGCTTCGACGACGTGTTCGTCGCCGGACCGTCGGTGCAGATCGCGCGTGACTCCGACCGGCTGATGCAGAGCCTCGGCGGCAGCATGGGGCTGTCGTTCGTGCTGCTCGCCGTCTGCATGGTGATCGGGCTCGGCTCGCTTCGCCTCGGCCTGCTGGCGCTGCTGCCGAACCTGCTGCCGTCGACCTGGCTCTACGGCACGCTCGGTCTGTGCGACCGGCCGGTGTCCGTGGCGACCGCGATGATCGGTTGCACGATGCTCGGCCTGATCGTCGACAACACCCTGCATCTGCTGCACCACTACCGCGAACATCGCCGGTGCCTGGGGCCGCGCGCGGCGCTGCGTTCGGCACTCGAACGCTGTGGCAGGGCGATGACGCTGTCGAGCGTCGTGCTGATGCTCGGCTTCGCGACCGCGGCGACCAGCCGGCTCGCCACCACCGTCGAGTTCGCCATGCTGGCGAGCGCGACCATCGCCGCGGCTTGGTTCGCGACCGCTGTGGTGCTGCCGCTGCTGATGACCGTCGCCACCCGTCGCGCCGCCCCGCGAGGAACACCCCATGCAAGCTGACGTGTTGATCCTGGGAGCCGGCCCCGCCGGTTCGGCGCTGGCCCGACGACTGGCCGGCGAGGGCTTCTCGGTGGTGATCGCCGACAAGAAGGCCTTCCCGCGGCAGAAGCCATGCGGCGAGTTCCTCAGTCCCGAGTGCCTGCCGTACCTCGCCGAACTCGGCCTCGGCGGCATGCTCGAGGAACTCGGCGCGCAACGGGTGCTGGGCATGCGTCTGTCCGGCTACGGCCGCGCCGCCGACGGTTCGTTCCGTCAGCTCGACGATCGCCCGGGCCACGGCCGCAGCGGCTACGGCATCCGCCGCGAACGCTTCGACCACCACCTGCTGCGCGCCGCCGAAGCCAGCGGGGCGCACTTCCTGCCGCGCCACGAGTTCGTGTCGCTGCAGCGCGACGCCGGCGGCCGGGTGACCGGCGCCATGCTGAAGGCGGTCGACGGGGCCCCCGTCGCGGTCACGGCGAAGCACGTGGTCGGCGCCGACGGCGTGCACTCGCGGGTCGCGAAGGCCCTCGGCGTGCAGCGAAAGATCGGCTGGCTGTCGCAGTTCGCGCTCGTCGCCCACTTCGCCGGCGTGCCGAGCCGGCCACGCGCCGACGTGCACCTGCTGCCGGGTGGCTTCTTCGCCGCCACCACCGTCGACGAGGGCCTCTACAGCTTGAACCTCGTGCTGCCGCAGCAGGCGTTCGGCAAGCGCACCGCCGCCGACTGGGACGCCTTCGTCGAAGGGTACGCCGCACAGGCCCCAGCCCTGGCCGAACGGCTGCAAGGCGGCACGCGCCTCGCCCCGTGGCGCGGCTGTGGCCCGTTCGGCTTCCGCACCACGACGCCGACTCTGCCCGGGGCGTGGCTCTGCGGCGACGCCGCGGGCTACGTCGACCCGCTGACCGGCGAGGGCATCTACTTCGCGCTGTTCGGCGCCCGAGCGCTGGGCACCCAGCTCGCTGCCTCCCTGCACGAGCCCGCGAGCGAAGCCAAGGCCATGGCGGCCTACCGGGCCGCGCGAAAGCGCGAACTCGCGCCGCGCATGGCGGCTTCCAAGCTGCTGCAACGGGCGATCCGCCACCCATGGCTGGTCGGGCCGTTCCTCGGCATGCTCGGCCGTTGGCCGGGCCTTGCCGACCTGCTGGTGACCATGACCGGCGACACCGTGCACCCGCGCGAACTGTGGCGTCCCGGCTTCTGGCGCACCTGGAACCGCTCCGCGACGGTGCGATCCGCATGAGTCGCGCCGCGTTGTATCCGAGCGCCATCGCGCCGGTGCTGCTCGCGTCGCTCGGCTTCGCCTGGCGAGCGCTGCCGCCGAAGCCGTCCCCGCCCTTGCCGGCCGTCACGGCGACGGATCTGCCGACCCTGCCGAACCTGCCCCCCGGCAGGAAGAACCTGGACCTGGAACTCGACACCGAGCATTCGTCGGTCCGCTTCCTCGTGACCGGCCTCGACGAGGATCTGCTGGTCGGCTGCCCGTCGGTCACCGGCCGACTGCAACTGGCCGACGCCGGCACCCGCGGGGTGCTCGAGCTACAGCTCGACCTCGCGTCGCTCGAACCGCTGCAAGGGGCCGAACGCGGCCTCGACCTGGCACACGTGCTGGGCGTGCACCGCGGGGCGACGATCACCTACCGCGGCGAGCTCGTCGCTTCGACCAGCTCCGACCTGCCCGGCGTGCAGCAGCGGACCTGGCTCGGCCAACTGCGCTTCGGCGCGCAGGTGCTGCTGCAGCCGATGCAGCTCTGGCAGTGCTCGCTGCCGGGCAAGCCGCTGCGACTGCAGGGCCATGGCACCGTCGCCGGCGATCGCTACGGGCTGCCGACGCGGCACTGGCTGGCGCTGTTCCCCGAGGCCCACGCCGTGACGCTCGGACTCGACCTCGCCTGGAGGCGCCGTGCAGAGTGAGGAGACCAGGACGCCGCGGCGGCCGCTGCGGCGCGTGATGTGGCTCGTCACCGCTCCGCTGGCGGTGCTGCTGCTGGCGGCCGGCGTCGGCCAGTTCGTGCTCGCCAACTCCGTGCACGCCGACGTGCAGCGCCTGTTCGAGGAGCTGCGCGAAGTGGACCTGGCCCGCACCCTGCTCGACGAACTGCGCGGCGCACAGCAGTGGGTCGTCACAGCACCGCAGGCGAACGCCAGTGAAGCACCGCTGGCCCTCGCCGACGCCCGGCGCCACCACGCTGCCGCGCTGGCCACCCTGCGGCGCTTCCAGAGCCACGGCGACCCGTCGCGCAAGGGCCACGAAGACAACGAGGACCGGCTGGTCGAACGCGTGCACCTCGCCCTCGAGGCCGCGGCCGCACCGCTCGCCGCCGGCGCCCCGCTCGGCGAACTCGCTCGACCGATCGACGAAGCGCTGCACCACGCCACGGTGCTGATCCGCGCCATCGAGGACGAGACCCGCGAGATCGGCGACCACCTGGAACGCCGCAGCGCCGACGTCGCGCAGTTCGTGGTGCTGCTCGGCCTCGTCAGCGTCGCCACGCTGGCCGGCATGGCCTGGCTGCTGCTGCGTCGCGTGCTGCGGCCGGTGCGCGAACTGCGCGAAGCGGCGATCCGGCTCGGCCGCGGCGACCTCGGCACGCACGTGCCGGTGCACCACGCCGACGAACTCGGCGACCTGGCACTGACGTTCCGGGCGATGGCGCAGAAGGTGCGCAGCAGCCACGACGAGCTCGAGCGGCGCGTCGAGGAACGTTCCCGCGAAGTGCTGCGCACGGCCCACCTGGCGCAGCTCGGCACGCTGGCGGCCGGCATCGCGCACGAGATCAACAACCCGCTGGCGAGCATCGTCGCCGGCACCGACGGCCTGCTGCGCGAACTCGACCACAGCGGCCGCGACGACCCGCCGACCCGCGACTACCTGCAGCTGCTGCGCAAGGAGGCGATGCGCGCGCGCGACATCACCGTGCGCCTGCTGCGCTTCGCCCGGCAGGA
>JAEUHU010000359.1 GCA_016793305.1 Planctomycetota bacterium | reverse complement strand
GTCGTAGCCGCCGACGCCGGTCAGGTCGCTGCTGGCGCCGACGCCGTTGAAGTCGATGCCGCCGAGCACGTTCAGGTCGACGCCGAGCCGGTTGTCCTCGCCGAGGTCGATGCTGAGGATGGTCGCTTCGAGCAGCACCTGCGCCGGCGGACGGTCGAGCTGGGCGAGCGTGCGTTCGAGGTTCTGCAGCACCGAGCGGCGGTCGCGCACGACGATCGCCTGGCGCAGACCGCTGCCGCCTGCCGGCGTGCCGCCGCCGGTGCTGGTCGTGGCGCCGGCCGAAGCCGCGTCGCTGGTGGCCGACAGCTTGCCGTCGCTCGACAGCAGCGGCTGCAGCAGTCGTTGCGCCTCGGTGGTGGTCAGGTGGTTCAGGGGGAACACGCGCGTGTCGAGCGCATCGGCCTCGAGCCGGCGGGTGCGGTCCTGTTCGAGGGTCAACACGCGCACGAACGGACCTTCCTGCACGTAGGTCAGCCCGTGCGTGGCGAGGATCTGCCGCAGTGCGTCGGGCAGCGGCACGTCGAACAGGCTGATGGTGATCTTGCCTTCGACGTCGCCGCCGGTGACCAGGCTCAGCCGGTGCTGCACCGCGAGCGCCTGCAGCACGGTGGCGAGGCTCTCGTCGCGCACGCTGAGCGTCACCAGCGGCGGGTTGTCCTGGGCCGCCGCGCGAGCGGTCGGCGCCAGCAGTGCCGCCGCGGCGGCGAGCAGCGAGGTGGCGACGGGGCGAGGCGAGTTCATCGAGGGTCTCCAGTGGGGCCCGGCAGGGCCACGGGGATCAGCACCGCGCCTTCGCGCCAGACGATCCGGTGCTCTTCGATCGCGACCAGTTCGCGCGGACCGAGGCGGTCGCCGATCCGGCGGGGGCGACCCTGCACGACCGCGAGAGGCGGCATGCCGTCGCTGAGCACGACCGTGGTGGGGGTCCAGTTGGTCGGGCCGGCCTCGGTCGTGGTGGCAGCGGACCCCGGAGCCGTACTGCGGAACGGGGCCGGATCGTCGTGTTCGTGCCAGCGTGGCTGGTAGGGCGCCGTCAGCGCCGCGAGTTGCCTCGCGACCACTTGCGGCCCCGCACCCTCGGCGAGTGGGGCCGCGAACGCGGTGCCGGGGACGGGTGCCACGGTCGGGCTCGTGTTCGCGACCGTGGCGGGGGCTGGGGTCGGGCGCCGCCGATCGCCGGACAGCAGCGGCAGCCACAGCCACACCAGCAACGGCACCAGGCCGAGCAGCAGCAGGTTGCGCTTCTGCTGCCGACGCAGCCACGCGACCGCGCGCGAAGCAGGGTTCGCCCGGCCCTCGCCGGGCCCGGTCGTGGTGCGCGGCTCGATGGTCACGGGGCTTCGCTCCAGGTCCGTACGACCAGCAGTTCGCCGCGCACTTCGCCGGGCTTGCTGCCGGCGACCAGCACCAGCTCGGTGACCCGGGTCGGCGGCAGCGTGTTCTCGAGCGCCAGCAGGCCCTGGAAGAACGACGCGAACGAACCGACCACCGACAGGCGCATGCGCGCGTTGGGGCGGCCGAGGGCTGTGTCCGGCGGCATCGCCTGCGTGCTGTCGACGCGCAGGCCGGCGGTGGCCAAGGTCTCGCTGGTGGCGACCATCGCCTGCGTGCCGTCGCTGGCCTCCGACAGCTGCGGCTGCAGCTGCTCCCGCAGTTGCAGCAGGCGCTCGGCGTCGCTGTGCAGAGCGAGTTCGTGCTCGACCTCGCGCTCGGCGGCGGCGTGCCGTTCGTAGGCCGCGGCGATGTCGGCGTTGCCGGCGGCGATCTCGAGCAGGTGGTGGCGCCCGACCAGTCCGTACCAGGTGGCGAGCATCGCGGCGAAGCTGGCGAACGTGGTCGCGGTGCGGTTCATCGTGCTGCTCCCGCGGGGGTCGACGACTCCAGGTGGAACGCGATGGTGCCTTCGCGATCGCCGTGGAACGTGCGCTGGCAGCTGAGTGGTGGCAGCGCCGGTTCCTGCTGCAGGTGCTCGAGGAACGCCGTGAAGGCACCCGCCGACGAGGCGCTGGCGTGCACGCGCATCACCGGCGCCGGGTTGCTGCTCCACGGCGCGTGCCGGCAGGTCAGCTCGTGCAGCGTGATGCCGTCGGGCCGCTCGGCGAGCAGCGCGTCGAGCACCTGCGTCATGCGCGGTGCGCGCAGGGGTTCGAGCCAGGCGCCGAGCTCGGCTTGGGCCGTGGCGACGCGCTGCGCCAGCTGGCGCACCTGGTCGCGGCGGCACTCGCCCTGTTCGGCGTGGTCGTTGGCCTGTTGCACCATCTGCTGGACGATGCGCACGCGCTGGCGCAACACGTGGTCGGTCGCCATCACCGCCAAGGCGATCGGCACCAGCAGCAGCAGTCGTTCGCGGCGCGTGCGCAGCTCGGCGCGGCGACGGCGGTACTCCGCGGGCAGGAAGTCGACCATCGGCGCGTTCACGGCAGGCCTCCGAGGGCGAGGCCGATCGCGGCCGTCCAGGCGGCGCGGGTGGGACCGTGCGGCAGGCCTGGCGCCTCCGGCAGCGGATCGACGGTGTCGGTCGACAGGCCGAGCTGGCGCGATAGGAACGGCACGAGGCCCGGCAGCGCAGCTCCACCGCCACAGAGGCGCAGGTGGGTCACCGTGCGGCCGTGGAACAACGAACCGCAGTAGCGGATGCCCTCGGCCAGACGCACCAGCAGCGGCTGGCACAGCGACGCCAGCGCGTCGGCGACCGCGTGCTGCAGCAGCTCGGCTTCGGCGGGGTCGGCAGCCAGGTCGGCGAGTGCCTCGGCATCGAGCTGCAGCCGGTCGTGCAGGCGCTGCTGCAGCTGGTGGGCGCCCACCGGCACGCTGCGCAGCAGCACCGGGGCTCCGGCACGCACGATGGCGATGCGGCTGTGGGTGTGGCCGAGGTCGAGCAACGCGAACGAGTCCTGGGCTGCGCCCCGCAGCACCGGCCGGCATTGCGCGAGCGGCAGCAGCTCGAGGGCGTCCGGTGCCAGGCCGAGTTGTTCGCAGCGGGCGATGGCGGCGGCGATCGCCGGTTGGCCGGCGGTGCAGCACAAGTACTCGCGTTTGCGTTCGCCCTGCTCGAGCAACTCCGCGACCGGCAGCGGGCAGATGCTGAGGCCGGCTTCGGCCTGCGGCTCGGCGGCGATCCGGGCGGCGATGCGCTCACCGGCGTCGTCCCATTGTTCGCTAGGCAGGCGCACGTGGCGCGTGCCGACCTGGTCGAGCGGCAGTCCGATGCGGGCCACTCGTCCCGCGAAACGGCCGCGCCGCAGCGCTCGCGTGGCGGCGTCGAGCTGGCGCGCCGCGAGGTCCCCGGCCTCTCCCGGTGCCACGGGCTCCGCCGCGGCGGCGCGCACGTGTACGACCCCGGCGCGCAGCTCCAGCTGCACGACCTTCACGCGGTGCTCGCCGAAGTCGAGCGCGATCGGGGAACGGGCGCGACGCATGGGGGATCGTCGGACACGCCACGCGCGGGGGCGCCTGGCGTCTCGCCGGCCGAGCCGGTCAGAAGTCGTAGTAGGCCTTGCCCGACGGAGCGTTGCCCGTCGAGTTGGCGCGCAGACGGCCCGTCAGCGGCTGGTAGATCCAGCCGGTCGAGTCGTCGGCGGCCTTGAAGGTGTCGGCGTCGAGCACGATCAGGATCGTCGACAGTCCGTTGATCGGGTTCGCCGGGATCGACTCGCGCAGGTACGGCCCGAAGCCGAAGCCGGCGGTGCCGGGCTCCGCGGTCGTACCGTCGGCCTTGCTGGCGAGCGTCAGCTGCTTCGTCGCGTCGGCGGCGGTCGGGGCTCCGCCGCCGGCCGGATAGCCCGGATACTTGCCGTTGTGGTTCGTGCGGTAGTACTCGACCGCTTGGCGCATCACTGCGAGATTGCTCTGCAGGCTGCTGGCGCGGGCTTCGCTGCTGCTGTCGGAGAACTGCGGGATCGCGACCGCGGCGAGGATGCCGAGGATCACGACGACCAGCAACAGTTCGACCAGGGTGAAGGCGGCTTGTGGGTGCGTGCGCATG
>JAEUHU010000242.1 GCA_016793305.1 Planctomycetota bacterium | reverse complement strand
CGGTTCAGTTCCGCCCAGGCGCGGAACCGTTCGACGCGCGGGTCGCCGTCGTGCGTCGCCAGTTCGCGCAGCAGTTCGACGTCGTAGGGGTTGGCGTACTGCTCGGTGATCAGGTGCAGCGTCCAGGCGGCGCGCGCCAATGAGGCAGGGTCACCGCTGCGTCGCGCCGCGCTCAGCGCCGCGAACATGCTGGGCAAGAACTCGCTCGGCACGTCGGCGTAGTAGGCCTGCAGCGCCAGGGCGTTGTGGTGGAACGCGGCGAGCCGCGGCGAGGCGTCGTCCGACAGTTCGTGGCCGACGATCGGTTCGGGGTGGGTCGGCGTCGGGTTGTCCGCCGTGCGCCGGGCGGCGGCGGCCAGCGGACCTTCGTGCAGAGTCGTCGCGAGCCCGACCATCGCCGTGGCGACCCGGCGACGGTCGTTGGTGTCGGCGGCGGCGGCGAGTTCGTTCGCGGTCTGCAGGGCGGCGGCCACGTCGAACGACAGCTGGGTCTCGACCAGTTCGCAACCGAGCTCGAACCACGCCTGCGATCCGGTGATGGTCGCGGCCCGCTCGGCGAGCAGGCGGCGCGTGGGCACTTCCTGGGCGCGGAGCGAGGTGGCCGCGAGCAACGAGACCAGGACGAGGGCACGACGCATCGCGGCACCCTAGCATTCGGGCCTTCGGTTGTCGTTGCCGAGAGTGGCCCCGACCGGCTGGGACGACTGCCCGGGCGGGCGCGCGTGCTCTCCGTTCGTCCCCCGGGTTCGGCGAGCAACCGGTGGCAAGCGGGGTTGCGGTCCGCTTGCATGGTGGACCAGCCCGCGGCGCGCGGGGAAGCCGGACCTCGAGGTCCGAGATGGTGTGCCATGAACGAGAGCTCGATCGCCCCCTGGTTGCTCGCCGCCGTGCTGCTCGGCGGCCCCTGTGACGGTGTTGCCCAGACGCCGGCACCGGGCGCGCGGCAAGGCAAGCTGACCGACGGCGCCACCACCAACCCGCTGCGTGTGCACGGCGACGCGCGCGAGTTCGAGGCCGAGATCAAGGACGGCTTCGTGCACTGCAAGCTGAAGATGGCGAAGCCGCTGATCGAGGGCATGTTCACCTGCTGTGAACTCCTGATCGACTGCGACGACAATCCGAAGACCGGCGAGGCGGGCATCGAGATGCGGGTGCGGGGCTTGGTCGGCTCGCGCTTCCAGCCGAACTCTGCCGAACCGACCAACGGCACCATGAAGGCGATCGATCACGTGCGGGTGTCTCAGTCGAACCGCGAGAAGAACGTTCGTGGCCAGTGGTACTGGATCAATCGCGACATCGAGGGCACGCCGCCGGTGATCGAGGGCGACACGATGCGGTTCTCGTTCGTGGTCGCGCGGGTGCGAGAATACGGCGACCGTTACAAGAGTTCGTTCTCGTTCCGCGTGCGGGTCTACACGTCCTGTTCGGACCAACCGCTCGAACGGCTGCACTCCTGCGCCGACGAAGGTCTGCCGATCGTCGTCGACGGCAAGGCCGACGAGTGGTCGGGGCGCGTGACTGGCGATCGCGGCGACGAGCTGCATCCGCACGTGCGCTGCATCGACCTGACCGGGCTGCGCGTCGACCACTCGGCTGAACGTGTGTTCGCGACGGTGTCGCTCGCCGAATCGGGGCTCACGACGTGGCGGCAGGACGGCGACGTGCAGGGCATGCCGGTGGTCAGCTTCTACCTCGAGCCGATGTTCCCTCGCTACCAGGAGCCGGTCGAGCGCGAGGTGCGCGGCGGATCGGCGTCCAACGGCACGGCGACCTCACCGTTCCACGCAGCGGTCGGCGAGAAGACCATCGAGGTCTCGTTCGCCCGCAAGACCGGACAGGGTCGCTATCGCGTGCTGGTGCGCAGCGACGTAGAGCTCGAGGACGAGTTCGGACCGTCCATGCGTCTCGACGCGGAGGCCAAGTGATGCACTCGTTCTCGATCTGGTCCAGGGCTGCGTTCGTGACGGCTCTGGCGTGCTCGTGCGGCATCGCCGCTGCGCAGAACCAGGAGCCGTTGGTCGTGCAAGGGGAGTTGCCGAAGGACTCGCGCTGGCAGGGTGTCGTCCGAGTCGTGGGCGACCTCACCGTGCCGGCAGGCGGCCGACTGGAGATCGTGGCCGGCACCAAGGTGCTCGTCGCAGAACAGGATGTCGCCAAGGCCGGCTGGGACAAACTGTCCGTCGAATTCCACGTTCGTGGACAGCTGATCGTGAACGGCAGCCTCGACCAGCCGGTGGTGTTCACGCTCGAGTCTGCAGCATCCGACACGGCGAAGGAGACCACCGATGGCTACGACCACGAGCGCAGGTGGCACGGCATCACGCTGCACGCCAGCAGCGACTCGGCGCAGAACCGCGACCATGTGCGAGGCCTTCAGCTCGAGCACGCACTGTCGGGCATCCGAGTGCCGGATGCGGATCCGCTGATCGAGGACTGCGTGTTCCGGAATTGCTCGATCGGTGTCGAGGTCGGCACCGTGTGGATCGAGCAGGTTCTCGTGCTCTTCGACGGATGTGGGCCAGCTGGTCCCGAGATCCGACGTTGCCGATTCACCGGCTGCTACACGGGTGTTTGCGTCGGAGGTCAGGGGGTGCCGGTGGTCGAGCGCTGTGTGTTCCACAAGGTGCAACAGGGGGTCTCGAACCTGCGGCGTGGCCTCGGCATCGATCTCGACGAACCAGGCTCGACGGTGCACCACTGCCTGTTCAGTGAGTCGCACAACGGCGTGCGGGGTTGCGCGCTGGTGCGCGACTCGGTGTTCCTCGGCTGTGCTGCGGCCTTGGCGTTGTCGCGCAACCACGAGCAGCACGGCACCACGATCGAGCACCTGGTCTCCGAGACCTGCCTCGTCAGCGGCTGCCAGGACGAGATCCTCGGCGACACGGCCGTGGCGCGCGACGTGCTGCGTGGCGACCCGATGCTGCGTGGTCCGCTCGAAGACCTGAGCAAGGCATGGCCGCCGCTGCCACCGTGCCTCGAACTGGCCGAAGGCTCGGCCGCGATCGGCGCCGCCCAGGACGGCAGCGACCTCGGCCCGATCGTCGGCCAGCGGCAACGTTCGGGCCCGAAGCTGCCGTGGACCGGCAAGGTGCTGAAGGGGTTCCGCGCGGCGTCCTGCGAACCACCCGGTGGCTGGCAGAAGATCGCCAAGCCCGAGCTCGGTGGGGCGGTCGGCAAGTCGTGGTGGGTCGCCGCCGACCAGGGGCCGGACGGCCTGGTCGGGTTGCGGCGGGTGTTCGGCTTCGGCAAGACGGTCGGGCTGCTGGCCTTCGAGTTCGACTGTGCGGCCGCGGGCCAGTTGCCACTCGAGTTCTCGGCCGACGCGATGAAGCTCGAGATCACCGTGAACGGGACCCCGGTGGTCACTGCCGCGAACCGGCAGCGCTTCGGCGGCATCAGCGGCCCGGTGCAGGTGAAGGTGCGGGCCGGCACCAACGTGCTGCTCGTGCACGCGGTCGCCTGGGGCCCGGACCCGTTCTTCGGGGTGGCGCTCGGCGGCGACTGGACGCCGACTCCACAGGCGCCGGTCGCCGAAGCGGCGAGCCCACCGGTCCTGAAGGGCAGGTCGGTGCGACTCAAGGAAGGCGTCTTCCTCGAGGCGACCTTGACCGCGACCACGCACTGGACGAGTGCTCCCGGTCAGGACCTCGCGCGCGTGAAGCCGGTCGGCCAGTTGGTCGAGCCGGAAGTCGTCGAAGTGCTCTGGACGGGGCCTGGCAAGCTGCGCCTCGGGCCGCTACCGGCCGAGTGCCGCAAGGGCGACATCGAGGTGACCATGCCGGGTCTGCGCGATCCGTCGGGCAAGCCGCTGGTGGTGGAGCCGCTCACCGTCAAGGTGCTGTAGGCGAAGGGGCCGCGGCGGGTCGGCCACCGCGGCCGCTCGCCGTCACTTCGCCTTCGCCATCTTGTCGATGTAGGCCCACCACTCGGTGTCGAGCTTGTCCCAGTCGACACCGGCGAACGCCTTGTCGAGCGCCGCCTTGCTGGTGCCTTCGCCGGAGCGCAGCGCGTCGAACAGCGTCTGGAAGATCTTCAGGTTCGCCGGCGTGGTCTTGCGCAGGAAGTGCACCAGCGCCCAGCCCTGCGCGTAGCGCTGTTGGGCGAACCGGTAGAAGTCCGAGCGCGGCCCGTAGACGAAGTCCTTCAGCTTCGGGATCGCCTTCTTGCTGCGCAGCAGCGTCGCCACGTGCTCGGGCCGCGGCTGGCCGCCGGTGAACTTGGCACCGTCCTTTTTGGCGGTCTCCCAGAACTCGGCCATGCCCTCGTTGAGCCAGACCGGCGGGTCGATCATCACGCGGTCGAGGAACTGGTGGAACCCCTCGTGCCGGATGGTGCGCACCATGTCCTCGCGCTTGGGCACGTTCCAGATCAGC
>JAEUHU010000180.1 GCA_016793305.1 Planctomycetota bacterium | reverse complement strand
TGCTCTGCAGGCTGCTGGCGCGGGCTTCGCTGCTGCTGTCGGAGAACTGCGGGATCGCGACCGCGGCGAGGATGCCGAGGATCACGACGACCAGCAACAGTTCGACCAGGGTGAAGGCGGCTTGTGGGTGCGTGCGCATGGATTCCTGTTCCGGGACGATTCCGGGGATCGGCGGAATCCCTGGTGGACCTTGAACCCCGCTGTCGGGAACGTTGTCAGGGCGCCGTGACGGTCACGCGTCCGGTCGCAGCCTGCAGGTGCACCCGCAACGAGGCCGTGCCGAGGCGCAGCTCGGCGTACCCGTCGTCGCGGGCGCTGCCGTCGGCGAGGAAGGTCGCCTGCGCGAGCCCGCCGAAGTCGGCGTGGGCGATCGTCACCGGGCCGAGACCCGGGTCGCCTCGGCTGGTCGCGGCACACAGGCGCTGCACCTCGGGCTCGGTCAGGTCGCCGCTGGCGCGCAGAGCGTCGCGCACCTCGGTGGGGCGCTTGGCGCTCCGCACCACGAACCAGGTGGCGTGGGTGTCGCGGTCGAACCACAGCCCGACGGCCGTGCGGGTCTCGATCGCCAGCGCCTGGGCCTGCAACAGGTCGGCGGCGACGCCGCGCGCGGCGGCCTGCAGCGGCAGGTCTTCGTCGTCCTGGGTGCGCATCGCCACCGCGGTGACGATGCCGAGGATCGCCACGACCAGCAGCAGGTCGAGCAGGGCCATGCCGCGCGCGTGGTGCGGCGGCTCGGCGATCGGGTCGGCGATCGGGTCGGGGCGATGCGGCGCCATCGTCCTTGCTATCGACCACCCACGTCGTCCGGCTTGCCCCGAACGGCACCGGCAGCCGATGCAGGGGCATGGCGCAGGCCCGGTCGCGACGAACGAACTCCACCGAGCGTGGCGCCGTGCTGGTGCTGGCCCTCGTGCTGGTCGCGACGTTCGGGTTGCTGGCGTGGAGCCTGCTCGCCAGCACCGACCTCGCCGGGCGCGCGCGTGGTGCTTCGCTGGCGCGGCAACAGGCCGAACGCGCCGCGGCGTCGGGCGTCGAGTGGGCGGCGGCCAGGCTGCTCGTCGACGATCTCCGGGACGGCCGGACGAGCCTCGTGCTCGAGGACGGCAGCGAACTCCAGGTCCAGTTCACCCGCGCCGGCTCGCCGCAGGTGCAAGTGCAGGCGCGCTGCCAGGGCGCCGAGGTGACGGTCGGTGCCGACCTGCGCGCCGTGGCCGGTGCGCCGCTGCCGTACGGGCTCGCGGTGTTCGGCGGCAGTCTCGGGTTGCACCAGGACGTCGCGGTTCGCGGCTCGGCCTACCTCACCGGCGATCCACCGGTCGCCAGCGGGGCGACCGGCAAGCTCGCCATCGCGGGCGACCTGCTGCTCACCGCCGGGGCGATCGACGGCAGCCGGGTGCGCCAGACCGCGGGCGACACGAGCTTCTCGGTGGCGGCGCTGGCGAAGCCGGTGGTCGACCTGACGCCGTTCGGTTCGATGACCAGTGGTGCGGTGCCGGTGCTGCGCTACTCGGGGCCGACGACCCTGACGGGGCAGACGTTGGTCGGCATCGTCGTGGTCGACCTCGAGGTCGGGCAGACGTTGTTGCTGAGCAACACCACGATCGACGGCACCCTCGTGGTGCGCAGTTTCTCCGCCGGCCTGCTCGGCGTGGGCGGCGGCCTGCTCGGCGGCGGTGGCCTGCTCGGCACCGGCCTGCTGCCGGCTGTCGTACGCCTGCAGGGTGCTTCGCGGGTCGGTGGTGGCACGGCGTGGACCGGCAACCTCGCGGTGCTGGCGCCGGACTGCACGCTCGACGCACCGTCGTCGACCGGCAGCACGCTGGGTGGCGTCGTGCTGGTGCAGCAGGCGGCGACCTTGAAGGGCGTCGACGTCACCGGCCAGCTGGTGGTGCTCGGCACGGTCGAAGCCGACGCCGCGGGCCTCACGGTGACCCGGCCGGATGCGTTCGTGCCCGACACGCCGCTCGGCGTCACCTGGCCCGGCACGGCGGCCGTGCGGCTCGACTGGCGCGGGCCGCAGTGATCGCCGCTGCGCCCTTGCGCGCCCGTTCGCGACCGCGATCGTAGACGCGCCGCGCATGGACCCGCACATCGTCGACAAGGTCGCCCGCTTCCCGACCGGGCCCGGGGTCTACGTGTTCACCGGGCCCGCGGGCGAAACGCTCTACGTCGGCAAGGCGACCGACCTGCGGGCGCGCGTGCGCAGCTACCTGAAGCCGGGCGGCGACGGGCGCTACCAGCTGCGCTGGCTCGAGCAGGAAGCGTTCGACGTCGAGTTCGTGGCGACCGCGACCGAGCAGGAGGCGCTGCTGCTCGAGAACACGGTGATCAAGAAGAAGCAGCCGCGCTACAACATCAAGCTGAAGGACGACAAGGCGTTCCTGCTGCTGCGCCTCGACCGCCGCGAAGCCTGGCCGTGGTAC
>JAEUHU010000126.1 GCA_016793305.1 Planctomycetota bacterium | reverse complement strand
ACAAGGCCCTCGTGCGGATCGGCAGCGACGGCCTGGCGACGCTGCCCGAACACTTCGTCGTCGCCGACGCCGGCAGCAAGAAGGCGCGCTGGCGCGCGGCCCCTGCCGACGCACCCCTGCCCGCAGCGCTGCGCGACGTCGTGTTCACGCCGCCGACGAAGCACACGCCCGAGCCCTACGTGACGCCGAGCAACGGGGCGTGGGCGAAGCCCGGTCCGGTCGCGGGACCGTTCACGGTCGAGCTCGGCGACGGCAGCGTCGTCACCTACAGCTGGTATCGCTTCTGCGACCAGCCAGCGCTGCAGCACGCCGACCTGAGCGACGCCGACCGCGAACAGCTCCAGCGCCGCGTCGAGCTGCTGCACCGTCACTGGACGAAGGAGCGCAGCTACCTGCCGCCGGCGACGCTCGGCAAGCTGGCGTCGCTCGATCCGGGCCTGCTGGTGACGCCGCCGAAGGGCTTCGAGGTCGGCTACGTACCGATCGTCACGCGGCAGGCGGCGAAGTAGCGGTCAGCGCGCCAACATTCGCGCGATGCGCAGCCCAGGCTCCTGCGTCGTTCGCACACGGACTTTTCGGAGGCGTGCGAACCTGCAACCAGCCGTCGGACGACTCGACGCGCAAAGAAGCGCTTCCCGTTCCAAGTTCTATGCTCCCCACGATGAAGGTGCGAGAACTTCTCGATGGCCACAATCCCACTGCGGCCTGGTTGGCGACCCCCGCGGCTCAGCGACTGTTGCGGCGACTCCCGGTACGCCGCGACCTCTACAAGGCGATACTCACCCAGACCCGGGATGACCGGTCGGCTGCCCAGGCCTTTGCGCCGCTGGCACGCGCCCTGTTGCCCCACGAAGTGCGGTTTCGGTCGACGGACGACCGCGACCCGGACGACACGGACGGCAACGGTTTCGAGAACATCTATCAATGTGCTCTCGTCCTGTTCGACGTCGGGCAGTTGGTCGACGTGATGCCTCTGTATCGCGCCAAGTTGACCGACTTCGACACTGGGCTCGGAATGGACGGAGAGTTCCTGATTGGTGCCGGGCTGCGCGCGACCAAGGAGCATGTCGCGAAGCTCGCCGCCGCTGGTGAGCCAAGGGCAGCGGATCTCCTGAAGTACCTCGGACTCATGGATGACCAGCCAGCCAGACTCGAGGAGTGGCGTGCCTGGAGGTACAGATACCACCTCGGCGAGGAGTAGCAGTTCTCTGCCGCTCTCACAGAGCGTCGCGACAAGGTCAGTGCGGCGACGGTTCCTTGCTCTCGTGTGCAGGTGGCAACACGAGTCTCCCCTGGTCAGCGCGCCAGCAGGTTCACCAGCAGCCGCGCCGCTCCGGCGTTGCCGACGCGCAGCTGGCGATAGAGCGCCAGCGAGCAGAACACGAAGTCGCCGCGGCCGTACTGCGTGTGCAGCAGCGCCCCTTCGAGCGGCTTCTCTTCGCCCTGGTCGCGCATCGCCAGCAGCGGCGTCCACGCAGCGTCCCAGGTCTTCGCGAAGTTGAGCCCACGCTCCTGCACCCAGCCCTCGAAGTCGGCGGCGCCGATCGTGTGCGGATACTGCAACAAGCGATGGCCGGGCTGCAGCAGCGTCACGGCACTGTCCTCTTCGGTGACGCGCCCGTCGCCGACGACCAGCGGGAACGGCGCCAGCAGCGGATGGCCGGCGCGTTCGTTCCATTCGCCGGGCTTGTGGTACATCGCCACCACACGACCACCGCCGCGGCAGAACTGCAGCAGGCGGTCGCGCACCTCGGCGAGCTCGGGCCGGTGGTGGTAAGCGCGGATGTCGAGCAGCACCGTCGAGAACTCGTCGAGCCGCGCCATCGCCAGCGCGTCGCGATCGAGCGCCGTGAACGCGACCCCGAGGTCGCCGAGTGTGCGTTCGGTGGTGTCGTCGGGGCCACGCACCAGCGCGACCTTGAGGCCGGGCGGCACCGACACGTCGATCGTGCGCAGCGGCAACCGCGTGCGCACCTCACCGAAGCCGATCTCGATGCTCGCGGTCTCGGGGAGCTCGTCGGCGACGATCGTCGCCTTGACCAGCACGCGCGCCTGCGGATGTTCGCGGGACAGCGTCAGCCGCGACGGCAGCGGCACCGCCTGCACACCGGGTGGCAGCCCGAGGCGGATCGGCGCCGAACTCTCGCCGTCGGTGTTCGAGGTCACCGCGACGCTGAACAGCCGTTCGACGGTGCGGCCCTTCGGCACCAGCACGACCTCGCGATCCCACGCGAGCTCGAGCGGCGGCACCGGCGTGTAAGGCAGGCGGCGCACAACGGTGTGGTGTTCGCCGTCCAGCTCGAACGTGATGCTCAGCCCGACGAAGCGCGGCTCCGGCCCACCGGTCGGCGGCTCGCACGGAAACGCCACCTGGAAGCGACCGGTCGGACCCGGCGAACTCGGCGCGTTCGCCGTGGTGGCACCGGTCACCACCGCTTCGGTCTGCGGCAGCGTCATCGACGGCGACACCGGCAGGCCATCGAACACGAGCGCGCGCACGGGTGCTGTGACCGGTGTGCCCTTCCGGTCGCCGCAGGTGACCTCGAGGTTCCGCAGGCGATCGGCACCGTGCACGACGACGTTGGCTTTGCCGTCGCCGCCGGTCGCGACATCGTCGCGGTCGAGCCAGGCTTCGACGCGAACGCCGGCGAGCAGGCGTCGCAACTGGTTCCGCAGCAAGAACTGCCGGTAGATGGCGCCTGGGCGGCGCGGCTCTGGGTCGTACAGGTCAAAACGTTCGCCTTCTCCGAGCTTGGCGAGCTCTTGCATCAGCTCGGCAGGGGCCATCTCCAACGCTCCCTCCGGCAGCCGCTCGATCACCAGCGGGCGCACCCACAGCCACGGCATCGCCTTCGGTACTCCGTCGACGTTGCCGATCGTGCGTACGTCGTCGTTCACGACCCGCCACCAGTCGCGGCCGACCTGCAGCGGATTGTGCGGCCCCCACGGCCCCTGCGTCTCGTGCTGCACCCACGCCCGGTGCGCGAGCCGCGCGTAGGTCTCACCGCGGGCCGGCTCGAGCTCGGCCGGGTCGAGGATCCACTGCGCCTCTTCGACCTTGGCGCGCGTCAGCAACGCCGGCACGTAGCGCTTCTGCGCCGCCCGTTCGCGCAGCACCGTGTCGATCGCCCAGAACGTCGCGCGATGGTGGCCGTGCCCCTGCGCAATCGTGTGGTTGGTGATCACGAAGTCAGGATCGACCTCGTCGACCAGCTTGCGCATCGCCGCCAGCAACTTCTCGTCGCCCCACTTGGCCCGCGTCTCCTCGAGCGTCTTGCTGAACCCGAAGTCCTCCATGCCGAGCCAGCGCACCTCGACGTCGCCCATCGCCGCGGCCCGCAGCGTCTCGCGCACGCGCAGGTAGGCGAGCTCCGGCCCGATCTCGCGGCCGATCGCGTTCTGGCCGCCATCGCCGTAGGTCGTGTAGGCGGTGACGACGCGCATGCCGTACTTGCGGCGCAGGATCGTGTTCGTGCGCGACGCTTCGTCGTCCGGGTGGGCGGCGACGTTGAGCACCACCGCGTCGGTGCGCGCGTCGAGCAGCGCCTGGTGCAGGGCAACGAGGCCGGCTTCGGGCTCGGCCTGCTGTGCGCGCAGGCTCGGGGCGAGAACGGCGAGTGCGAAGATGCCGACGATCGGGAGAGACTTCATGCGCGCAGACTCCGCAGCCGCTGCATCGCTTCTTCGAGCACCGGCCAGTCGACGGCGAACTGGAACCGCATGCTGCGCACGCCGTCGGGCCGCGCGAAGAACAGGTGCCCCGGCACCGCGTTGACGCCGATGC
>JAEUHU010000121.1 GCA_016793305.1 Planctomycetota bacterium | reverse complement strand
CGCCATCAACGAGGCGCACGCGGTGATCTTCGCCGAGCTGGCGGAGAGCGACTTCACCGGCATCGGCCTGTCGTTCGGCGGTGGCATGGCCAACGCCTGCATCGCCTACAAGTCGATCCCGTGCCTGTCGTTCTCGGTGGCCCGCGGCGGCGACTGGATCGACAAGAACGTCGCCAACGTGCTCGGCTGCCCGCGCAGCAAGGCGACGCACATCAAGGAGCGCGGCATCGACATCCGCGACCCGAAGAGCCGCGAGGAGGAGGCGGTGTCGATCTACTACCGCAGCCTGATCAACTACGTGCTGCAGAACATCAAGCAGCGCTTCGAGTCCGGCCAGAACATGCCGAGCTTCCAGAACCCCGTCGACATCGCCTGCGCCGGTGGCACGTCGATGGTCGGTGGCTTCATCGAGGTGTTCCGCGACGAGTTCGCGAAGATCGACTTCCCGATCCCGGTGGGGCGCATCTTCCGCAGCGAAGAGGCCCTGACCGCGGTCGCGAAGGGCTGCCTGGTCGCCGCCGCCATCGGCGAGGGCTGATCGAGCCGGAGTCGGCGGCCGGCAGGGCCGCCGTCCCTCAGCATCCGGTGCTGCGTTCCACGAGTTGGCGCGATTCCGCGAACACCGTGCGCAGGATGAGCGCCAACGACTCCGGCGGGAACCCCTCGCCGGCTGGCACGGACAGCAGGGCCTGCAGCATCGCCTGCTCCCGCGCCGGATCGGCGGCAGGCCGGCCGCTCGCCAGCTTGCAGTGGGCGATCCGTCGGCACAGCCGGGCGCGTTCGTGCAGGACGTCGACCAGCCGGCGGTTCAGCACGTCCATCGCCGCGCGCAGCGAGTCGAGTTCGGACCATGGCATGCCGGGATGCTAGCGCGCGCTGCGGGACTCGACCTGCATGGCTGTGGCCAGGCGGTTCAGCTCGCTCGAAGTGGGGGAGTCGCATCTCCGTCGATGCGTGGCGAGCCGGCGACGGCATTGCGAGGGCTCGGATGGACGGGTACGACCTTCGCCCCGCATGGCCGTCCGTCCGAAGCCCGAGGTGCTCGCTCCCGCCGGCAGTCTGCCGTCGTTGCTGGCCGCCCTGCAGAACGGTGCGGACGCCGTCTACTTCGGGCTGCAGGAAGGCTTCAACGCGCGCGCCCGCGCCGCCAACTTCGCGCTCGACGCGCTGCCCGAATTGGTCGCGCGCATCCACCGCGCCGGTGCGCGCGCCTACGTGACGCTGAACACGCTGGTGTTCGAACCGGAGCTGCCGGCCCTGGAACGCGTGCTGCGCGGCATCGCCGCCTCGTCGGTCGACGCGCTGATCGTGCAGGATCCGGCCGTGTGCCTGCTGGCGCGCGCGGTCTGCCCCGAGCTCGAGCTGCACGCCAGCACGCAGATGACGATCGCCGAGCCGGCGGCGGCGCCGTTCGCGCAGGCACTCGGTGTGACCCGGATCGTGGTCCCGCGCGAACTGTCGGTCGCCGAGATCCGCCAGTTCGCGGCCGGCACCGACGCCGAGCTCGAAGTGTTCGTGCACGGGGCCCTGTGCGTGTCGTGGAGCGGGCAGTGCCTGACCAGCGAAGCGTGGGGCGGGCGCTCGGCCAACCGCGGCCAGTGTGCGCAGAGCTGCCGCATGCCTTACGAACTGGTGGTCGACGGCCAGCTGCGGCCGCTCGGCGACGTGCAGTACCTGCTGAGCCCGAAGGATCTCGCCGGTGCCGGTGCGGTGCCGGAGCTGCTGCAGATCGGCGTGCACGGCCTGAAGATCGAAGGTCGGCAGAAGGGCCCGCAGTACGTGGCCACCGCGACCGGCGGCTACCGACGCTGGGTCGACGCGCTGGCGCAGGGTGGCGATCGCAAGGCCGCCGAGCGCCAGCTCGCGAACGACCTGTTGGCGATGACGCTGTCCTACTCGCGCGGCTTCGGCGACGGCTTCTTCGCCGGCAGCGACCACCAGACGCTGGTCGAAGGACGCTTCCCGAAGCACCGCGGTGTGTTCGTCGGCAAGGTCGCGCGGATCGTCGGCAAGGACGTGTTCGTGCGCGACGCCGCCGACGGGCGGCCGTGGACCGGGGCGGTGGCGCTGCCGAATCGGCCGCACGAACCGGCCGGGGAACGCAGTTCGCCGCTGTCGACGAGCACCGGCGCCGCACCGTTGGTCCTGCGCGCCGGCATGGGCATCGTGTTCGACCAGGGCGATCCCGAGGACAAGCACGAGCCGGGCGGCCCGCTGTTCGCCGTCGCCCGGCACGGCGACGAGACGCGGTTGTCGTTCGGCCAGCCGGGGCCCGACCTGGCGCGGGTGCGCGTCGGCGACCGGGTGTTCGCGACCAGCGATCCCGCGCTGGCCAGCGCGACGGCGCGCGAGGTGCGCGAGGACGCACCGGAGCCGGAGGGTCGCAATCGCATCGACCTGGTCGTGCGTGGTGAGGCCGGGGCGCCGCTGCAGGTGGTCGCGAGCTGTCGTGGGCATCGGGCAGAGGCACAGACCGCGTCGTCGCTGCAGCCGGCGCGTGGGGCGGGCCTCGACGCGGCGATCCTCGCCGACAAGCTGGCGGCGTTCGGCGGCACGCCGTTCGTGTGCGGTGCGGTCGACACGGTCGGCCTGGCAGCGGGTCTGCACGTGCCGGCCAGCGAGCTGAAGGAGGTGCGCCGCGCGCTGGTCGCTGCACTGCTGCCACAGCTCGAACGTGGTCCGGTCCGCACCGTCGATCCGCGGCCTGCGGAGCCGCGCGTGGCAGGGACGTTCGCGAACCTCGTCCCCGGACCGGCCAAGGCCACGCAGCTGGTGCCGCTGCTGCGCAGCGACGCGCAGCTCGACGCGGCGCTGGCCTTCGGCTGTCGCGAGGTCGAGCTCGACTGGATGGAGTTCGTCGGGCTCGGCAACGCGTTCGCGCGGGCGCGCGCGGCCGGCGTGCAGGTCACCGTCGCGACGACGCGCATCGGCAAGCCCGGCGAGGAAGCGCTGCTCGAACGCATCCGGCGGCTCGCCCCCGACGGCATCCTGGTGCGCAACTTCGGGGCGATGATGCGCTGCCTGCAGTGGCGTGGCGAAGGCGACCGCGCGCTGCTGCACGGCGACTTCTCGCTGAACGCCGCCAACTCGCTGACCGTGCGCCACCTGCTGGCCTGCGGGCTCGACTCGGTGACCGCGTCGTTCGACCTCGACGAAGCGCAGCTGTTCGCGATGCTGGCGAACGTGCCGCAGCACCGCGTCGCGGTGGTGGCGTACCATCGCATCCCGACGTTCCACACCGAGCACTGCGTCTACAGCCACCTGCTGAGCAACGGCCGCGACTTCCGCGCCTGCGGCCGGCCGTGCGAACGGCACCAGGTGGCGCTGCGCGACCATCAGGGCCGCGAACATCCGGTGATCGTCGACGTCGGCTGCCGGAACACGGTGTTCCACCATGCGCCCCAGCAGAGTGCGCTGTGGACCGAACGGCTGCTCGCCGCTGGCGTCGCTCGCTTCCGCGTCGAGTTCGTGCGCGAGACCGCGGCCGAGACGACCCGCGTACTGGCGGCGTGGCGCGACCGGCTCGCCGGCACGATCGACGGCCCGACGCTGGCGCAGCGCACCGGGGCGCTCGGACAAGTTGGCGTCGCTCAGGGCGGGATGCAGCTGCTGGCGGAGTGATGGGCCGTTGCCGGGCCGACTTCCAAGGCGACGGCGCAGCGGGGCCGAGTGTGCCGATTTCGCGGCGGACGGATCCCGCGTTGCGGCGTCCTGGATGGCCTGATCCGGATCGCCCTGTGGGCGATCCGGATCAGAGCGTGATCACCTTCGCCGCCCGGCCCATCTCGCGCACGATCGAGTCCATGTCGGCGACCTTGCCGACGGCCGGCGTGACGCCGTAGTGGCCGAGGCACGTGCCGCACGGCACCAGGTCGACGCCGCGTTCCTCGAGCAGGCGCAGTTCGGTCAGCACCGGCGAGTCGGCGGCGACCAGCCGCACGCCGGAGTTGTAGAACAGCAGGGCGCGGAACTCCGGCAGCGCGATCGACTTCCTCAGGAAGGTGCCGAGCACCTTCTGGCCCAGCGCCCGGTCGCCGTGGCCCATCTGGTCCTGGTTCAACACCACGATCGTGTCCATGGCGCCATGCAAGCGGCGACCGACGCCCCGGGCCAGCGTGTCGCCGACGAAGTGCTACCGATCGGCGCCCGCGGTCCGTAGCCTGTCCCGTTTCCTTCGCGCATGAACGTACTCGTCGTCGGCTCGGGCGGCCGTGAACACGCTCTCTGCTGGAAACTCCGGCAATCGCCGCTGCTCAAGCGCCTGTTCTGTGCGCCTGGCAACCCGGGCACCAAGCTGGTCGCCGACAACGTCGAGATCCCGGCCGAGGACATCGGCAGGCTGTTGCGCTTCGCGGTCGACGAGAAGATCGACCTGACCGTGGTCGGCCCGGAAGGGCCGCTCTGCGACGGCATCGTCGACGCGTTCGCCGCGCAGAAGAAGCTCTGCTTCGGGCCGAACAAGGCCGCCGCCGAGATCGAGGGCAACAAGGCCTTCGCGCGCGAGCTGTGCCGCCGGCACCGCGTGCCGGGCCCGTCGTTCTGGGTCTACGAGGAGCTGGCGATGGCGCGTTCGTTCCTGGACAACCGTCCGGACGGGCCGATCGTCGTCAAGGCCTCGGGGCTCGCCGCCGGCAAGGGCGTCACCGTCTGCAAGAACAACGAGGAGGCCAAGGCCGCGATCGCCGACTGCATGGAGAAGCGGCGCTTCGGCGAGGCGGGCGGCCGGGTGGTGTTCGAGGAGTTCCTCGAGGGCCACGAGGTGTCGCTGATCACGCTGACCGACGGCCGCACGATCGTGCCGCTCGAGCCGGCCCGCGACCACAAGGCGGTCGGCGACGGCGACAAGGGGCCGAACACGGGCGGCATGGGCGTGATCACGCCGGTCGGCGTGTTGCCGCGCATCCGGACCCAGATCGAGAGCCAGATCGTGTTCCCGACCGTGCACGCGATGAACCGCGAGAACCGCCGGTTCCAGGGCTTCCTCTACGCGGGGCTGATGCTGACCGCGCAGGGCCCGCGGGTCCTCGAGTTCAACTGCCGGCTCGGCGACCCGGAGACCCAGCCGCTGCTGATGCGGCTCCAGAGCGACCTGCTGCCGCTGCTGCTCGCCACCGCCGAGGGCAAGCTCGAGCAGATGGAGGCGCCGGTCTGGGACGATCGCGTCGCGGTGTGCGTCGTGGCGTGCGCCGCCGGCTACCCCGGCGACACCAAGAAGGGCACGCCGATCTTCGGCATCGACCGCGTGGCGCAGGGCCCGGACCTGCAGGTGTTCCACGCCGGCACCACGCAGAAGCTCGGCAGCGACCTGGTGACCGCGGGTGGGCGTGTGCTGGCGGTCACGGCGCTCGGCAAGGACGCGACGGCTGCGCGCGAACGCGCCTACGCCGCCCTGCAGCAGATCGAGTTCGCCGGCATGCACTATCGCCGCGACATCGGCGCCCGCGCGTGAGCGGGGACCACCGGTCGGCTATGGTCGCCCTCCCGTGAAACCCGACGAAGAACTCGCCGTGGTCGAGAAGGCGCTGCGCAAGCGGGGCTTCCGCTGGACCAACCAGCGGGCCGCGATCGTGCGCACGGCGTTGTCGAGCCACGAGCACTTCACCGCCGAGGAACTGCTGGCCCTGTGCCGCCGCACCGATCCTGGGGTGTCGCGGGCGACCGTCTACCGCACGCTGGCGGTGCTCGAAGAGGCTCGCTTCGTCGAAGGGCTGGACACCGGCGACGGCGGGCGGCGGTTCGAGCACGTGCTCGGACACGAACACCACGACCACATGGTCTGCGGCAGCTGCGGCGCGATCTTCGAGTTCCGCGACGACGAGCTCGAGCGCCTGCAGGAAGCGGCGGCGCGGCGGATCGGCTTCCGCATCGAGCACCACAGCCTGCGTATCCACGGGGTGTGCCGCAGCTGCCAGAAGAAGCCGAGGAGCGAGGGCAAGGGCCGCGCATGACCGTCCGGGACCGGGTGCTGGTGGTCGACGACGAGCGCGACCTGGCGGAGCTGGCAGCGTTCTTCCTCGAGCGGGCCGGCTTCAAGGCCCGCTGCGCCGCGTCCGCCGAGGAGGCCCTGCAGCTGCTGCAGCACGAGCGCTTCGAGGTGGTGGTCAGCGACGTGCGCATGCCGCGCATGAACGGACTCGAGCTGCTGCAGGCGATCCGCCGCAAGGACCCCGACGTCGAGGTGCTGCTGCTGACCGGCTACCCGGACCTGCAGGCGGCGGTCAGCGCGATCAAGCTCGGCGCCTTCGACTACCTGGCGAAGCCGTACGTCGAGAAGGACCTGGTCGAGCGGGTCGCCAAGGCGCTCGCGCACCGGCAGGTGCGGGACAACAACGAAGGGCTGCGCGAACGGCTGCGCGTCGGGGCCGTGCAGAACCAGCTGGTCTACCGTTCGGCGGCGTTCGCCGAGGTGGTGGCCACGCTCGAACGGGCGGCGCGCACCGACGCCTCGGTGCTGCTGCTCGGCGAGAGCGGCACCGGCAAGGAACTGCTGGCGCACCACCTGCACGCCAGCAGCGCGCGCGCCGACAAGCCGTTCGTGCCGGTCGACTGCGCGTCGATCCCGACCGACCTGTTCGAGAGCGAGTTGTTCGGCCACCAGAAGGGTGCCTTCACCGGCGCCACCGGCCAGAAGCTCGGCCTGTTCCAGGTCGCCGACGGGGGCACGCTGTTCTTCGACGAACTCGGCGAGCTGCCGCTGGCGTTCCAGCCGAAGCTGCTGCGCGCCATCCAGGAACGTTCGGTGCGTCCGGTCGGCGGCAACGAGCAGCGTCTGGTCGACGTCCGGATCGTCGCCGCGACCAACCGCAGCCTGCAGAAGGAGGTCGAGGAAGGACGCTTCCGCGCCGACCTGTTCTACCGCCTGGACGTGGTGCGCATCGCCGTGCCACCGCTGCGCGAGCGGCGCGAGGACGTCGAGGCGCTGGTGCGGCACTTCCTGGAACGCTTCGGCTCGGCCGCAGGCATCCGGGGCGTGCACACCGACGCGATGGCGCTGCTGCGTGGGCACAGCTGGCCCGGCAACGTGCGGCAGGTGCGCAACGCGTTGGAGCGGGCCTGTGCGCTCGGTCACGGCCCGGAGCTGCAGGTTCGCGACCTGCCTCCGGAACTGCGCGGCGAGGACGGGCCTGCCGTGCCCGGCGAGCTGGCGGCGGGCACCTTCCAGGAGATGAAGGCGCGCCGCATCGCCGAGCTGGAGAGCGGCTACGTCGAAGCCCTGCTGAAGAAGCACAAGGGCAACGTCACGCATTGCAGCGAGGAGGCCGGCATGGCCCGCAGCGCCTTCCAGAAGCTGATGCAGAAGTACGGCATCCGCAGCGCCGACTTCCGCGGCTAGCCGTGTTTCGGCGAGCGCTCGCCGAGCAGCACGTTCGCGCGCCGCGGCGGGGGCAGGCGACCACCCAGGTGGGCCAGAGCACCCTGCTTCACGTGCGCCACGGCGGTGGCGACGTCGTCGGTGACCAGGATGCGCTCGAGATCCTTCGCATCGATGGTGCGCTCGGCGACCATCGAGGTGCGCAGGAACTCGAGCAGCGGCCGCCAGTAGTCGGTGCCCATCAGCACGACCGGGAAGTCCTGGATCTTGCCGGTCTGGATCAGCGTCACCGCCTCGAACAGCTCGTCCATCGTGCCGAACCCGCCGGGCAGCACGACGAAGGCGTAGCTGTACTTCACCAGCATCACCTTGCGGACGAAGAAGTAGCGGAACTCGACGAAGCGATCGAGGTACGGGTTGGGGCGCTGTTCGTGCGGCAGCGTGATGTTGCAGCCGACGCTGAGCGCGCCGACGTCGCGCGCGCCGCGGTTCGCCGCTTCCATGATGCCTGGCCCGCCGCCGGTCATGATCGTGAACCCTTCGCGGCCGATGCCGGCGCTGACCTCGCGCGCGAGCTTGTACCAGCGGTTGTCCTCGGGAAAGCGCGCGCTGCCGAACACGGTGACGCACGGTGGCAGGAAGTGCAGGGCGCGGAAGCCCTTGATGCACTCGCCGAAGATGCGGAAGGCGCGGCCGAGTTCGCGCAGGCGGCTCCGCGGGCCGGCGAGGAACTGGCGTTCGCCGGAATCGCGCGAGGACTTGCCCCAGTCGGGCTGGGTGCGTTGTGGGTCGTTCAGGTGCATGCTGGATCGCGGGGGCGGTGGGCCGACTGCAACGGGCGCACCGATGGGACTGCAGGTAGTCGGGCCGGGGCCGAGGTAACGGGAATGGACTCGGGGCGGATCGCGTCGGTCGGGCCGGGCGCCCGCCCGCCGCTTCGCGATGGGCGGGCGTCGTGGTTCAGCGGTCACCGGTGGTCTGCGGGAGCAGATCGGCGAAGGCCTCGGCCGTGAACAAGGCGTGCACCGTGGGGATGGTGACGAACTGCTCCTTGCGCGCGCCGAGCGCCATCGCCGCGGCGAAGTGGGCGCGGGCTTCGTCCCGCTGGTCGCTCGGGAGGACTGCCGCGAGGCGCAGCCGCAGCAGTGCGTGCAGTCGGCGACCGTGCGTCGATTGCAGCGGTTCGGCGAGTGGCAGTACGTCGCGCCAGATGCGGATGGCGCTCGTGACGCCGTCGACGGCCGACAGCACCTGGCCACGCTGCAGCTCGACCTGCAGGAGCACTTCGCGCGCGGTGGCGTCGTCGCGGCGCGCCAGCAGGGCACGGCCGTCGGTGGC
Source organism: Planctomycetota bacterium (assembly GCA_016793305.1). The sequence continues at coordinate 3,393 of JAEUHU010000121.1, read as the reverse complement.
GGCTCGCTCGACGTAGGTGCGCGCCTGCGCCGGTTCTCCCCGGCGCATCGCCAGGTCGCTGGCCTGGGTCAGGATCTCGCAGCGGGAGGCGACCGCCTGCGGTGCCTCACCCGGGTCGGCCAGCGCCAGGGAACGTTCCACGGCGGCCATGGCTCCGGCGAGGTCGCCGCCGGCGGCGAGCCGTTCGCCGTGGTTCGCCAGCACGGCGACCAGGTTGGCGCGGGTCTGCGGATGGTCGGGTTCGACGACCAACAGGCGCTCGAGTTCGGCGATCGCGCGGGTGTGGTCGGCCGACGCGGTCGTGAGGTCGCCGTCGGCCGCGGCGGCATCGCCGCGTTCGGCGAGGGCGATCGCGAACGCGCGGTGGAGTTCGAGGTCGTCCCTGCTGGCCGCGACGAGGGCGGCGAGGGCGTCGACCGCGCGGTCGTGGTCGCTGCGAGCAGAGCGCCGGTCGCCGAGGGCTCGGTGGTTGCTGGCGCGCGCGCCGAGCGCCTTGGCGAGGCGCAGCCGCCAGGTCGGATACTCGGGCTCGACGGTGGCGAGCCGTTCCAAGGCCTGGCAGGCGCGATCGAGCGGGGCCGCGGCGCGTTCGAAATCGCGCCGCTGCAGCAGGATCATGCCGAGGCGTTCGTGCACGGTCGCCCAGGTGGTGGCCACCTCGTCGTCGTCGCGGGCCGACCCGGGCAGGGTGGCGAGGCGGGTGGCGGCGGCTTCGAAGGCTTCGGTCGCCGCCGCCACGTCGCCGCTGCCGGCGAGCAGCACGCCGCGCCCTTCGGCGACCTCGGCCCACAGCACCGTCCGCGTCGTCGTGGGGATCGCCTGCACCGCCGGGTCTTCGGTCGCGAGTCTCTGGTCGAGCGCGTCGAGCGCGGCGAACGCCTCCGGGAGCTTGCGCCGCCGCGCCTTCGCGCGGGCGAGGCCGAGCTGCGTGCGCAGGGCGGCCTCGAGGTGGTGGCTCTCCCCGGTGGCCGCGGCGAGTGCTGCGAGCCCGTCGGCCGCCTCCTGCTGGCAGCGCTCGTAGTCGTCGCCCTTGCCCGTGCGGGCGTAGACCTGGGCGAGCTGCTCGGCGCAGGTGCAGAGCTCCTGGCGGTAGACCACCGGCGTGTCGTTCGCATGGGCCGCACAGAGCTGCTGCAGGCTCGCGTGCGCATCCTCGAGCAACGGGCGGGCGGCGTCGAGCTCGCCGAGATCGCCGTGCATCGAGCCGAGCCGGGTCGCGGCACGGGCCTTCACGAAGCGCAGCCGATCGGAGTCGCCCGAGCCGTCGCCGGCGTTGGCCTGCAGGCGCCGATAGAACTCGAGGGCGTCGGTCAGCAGCTGGCGGCGCAACCGGGCCGTGCCGGGCGTGCGCACCAGGCGGACCGCCGCGGTGCGCGCCAGCATGAGGTCGGCGGAATCGAGCGCCTCGAGCAGGTTGTGCTCGGCCAGCGCCCGCTGCTTGTTCGCCTCGCCGAGATGATGCACGGCAGCCTGTCGCTGCAGATCGGCATCGCGCAGGGCCTCGGCGATGCGCAGGTTGGCGGCGTGCTGCTGCCAGGCGAAGCCGAGCGGGGCCGGGCCGAGCACGAACAGCAGCAGCGCCGCCGACGCCGCGCGCGCCGGGTGCCGTTTCGCCCAGCGCCGCAGCCGCAGGAGCCGCGACGGCGTGCGGGCGCGCACGCTGCGCTGCTCGAGGAACGCCCGCAGATCGGCCGCGAACGCGCCGGCGTCCGGGTAGCGCCGCGCGCGGTCGAGGTCCATCGCCATCAGGCACACCGCGGCGAGGTCGTCGTGCACCTCCGGGTTGTGCCGTTGCGGCGAGCTCGGCGAGCCGGCGGCGATGCGTTCGCGGGTGTCGCCGCTGCCGTCGCCGTGCGGCAGCGTCAGGGTCAACAACTCGTACAAGGTGACGCCGAGCTGGTAGACGTCGGTGCGCCGGTCGATGCGCGCCGTGTCGCCGCGCACCTGCTCGGGCGCCATGTACGGCAGCGAACCGAACGTGGCGCCACTGCGGGTCAGGCGGCTCTCGCCCTCCGCCGCGGCGAGGCCGAAGTCGATCAGCCGCACCTCGCCGGTCGCGGTCAACAACAGGTTCGAGGGCTTCAGGTCGCGGTGCAGCACGCCCTGCTCGTGCGCGTGGTGCAGCGCTTGTGCCGCGGCCAGCACGAGGCGTGCGCACACCACCGGCCAGGCCCCCTGGAACACCGGTGCTGGCTGCACGGCGACGAGCTCGTGCTTCTTCGCCATCACCCGCTGCAGGGCCTTGCCGAGCGTGCGGCCGTCGAGCGCCGTCGGCGCCGTGCCGGCGAGCTCCTGCAGCACCTCGGCGAGGCTCGAGCCGTGCACCAGCTCCATCGCGTAGAACGGGATGCCCTCGGCTTCGCCGCCGGTCAGGATCGGCACGATGCCCGGATGCGACAGCCGCGCGATCGCCAGCACTTCGCGGCGGAAGCGCTCGCGCGCGCCCGCGAAGAACAGCTGTTCGGGGTGCACCAGCTTCAGGGCGACCTGGCGCTGCAACGCCGGCTGCTCGGCGAGGTAGACGACGCCCATGCCGCCGCGGCCGATCTGCCGCAGCAAATGGAACTCGCCGAGGCGCTCCGGGATCTTCGGGCTCGGCGGTGCATGCAGGATGCCGAGCGCCGACAGCTGCACGAGGCGCTCGCGCACCAGCGGTTCCTGCTCGGGATGGCCGCGCAGCAGCGCGTCGACCGCGCCTGGCTCGCCACCTTCGAGGGCCAGGATGCACTGCTCCATCAGGCTGTCGAGCGAGGGCGTGGCTTGCGATCGGCCGATCGGGGCCGTTGGCGTGTTCGCAGGGTCGTGGCCCTCGGGTCGGCTGGCATCGGGCATGGGACGAGAGGTGCCGGGGCAGCACCAGGAGCTGGAGGATACAGTCGCCAGCGCTCGCGTGGGTCCATGAACCAAACCGCTCGTCCGCACCGTGCTGCCCTCGTCCACCGTCGTCTGCTGGCCCTTTGCAGCGTGTGGATCTGCCTCGTCGGCTGTGTGCCGGTCGGCTCCGTGGCGTCGGCCGAGGCGCTGCGCACCCCGCGGCGCTTCGTCGCCGTGGCGTCGCCGAACCGGATCGGCCAAGGCGGTCCGAACTCTTCGAACAGCCTGCGCGGCCTCGCCGCCCGCGATCGCGAGCGGGCGTTCGTCGGCGGCGCGCTCGGCGTGTTCCGGACCGACGACGGTGGCCGGCACTGGCAGGACGTGACGCCACCAGGGCCGGCCGGCCGCGACTTCCGCGACCTCGCGGTGCTCGACGGGGCCACGGTGCTGGCGATGGTGGCGGGCGAACCGGCCGAGCTGTGGCGCAGCACCGACGACGGGGCGAACTGGACGCTGGTGCTCGCCGACCGGCGGCCGGGGGCGTTCTTCGACGCGATCGACACCTGCGGCCCGTTCGGG
>JAEUHU010000026.1 GCA_016793305.1 Planctomycetota bacterium | reverse complement strand
TGTTCGTGTTGCGCCAGGAAGACGGTGGCGAAGCCCCCGCGTCCCAGGAAACGTGTGATCCGGTAGCCCTGTACGACTTCCCCGACCGCGAGCTTCATCATCCGCTGTGTGTCCCGGTTGCATGCGGGAGGGGTGTTCCCCCCGCGCTGGCCTTTTCGGTATCCCCTTTTCCAGAGTTGAGTTAGGGAGCTCCGAGGCCCTGGGACGGCGATGCCAACGAGGCTTCCGGATCAGCGGATCTCGACGGTCTCCAGCAAGCTGCCGAGCGGTCGCCCAGAGGCCTGCCCGACCACGAACCAGTGGTAGCTCTGGCCGGGGACGAACAGCTCGCGCAGCTCGGGATCGAGGGGCAGTTCGGTGCCATCGAGCCCGTCGAGCCGGGCCAGCTCGCGGTACTCGCCGTCGAGCAGCACCCAGGTGAACGGCGGGGCCGCGGCACCGGCCCGCCAGGCGCAGTAGGCCGGAGCGGAATCGACCGATGCCACCGGGAATTCCGCGGCAGGGCGCTCGAGTACGAGGGGTGGCTTCGCCGATGACGAAGCCGCAACATGCGACGGCATCGGTGCTACAGGCTGCAGCGCCGCCACGACCGCGACTGCGATCAGGACCACGCCGCACGGGCGAGGCCACCAAGGTTGTGGGCGGGTGGCGCGAAGCCGGCGAGCCGCTTGCACGACTTCGGGCGTAGGACTGCGCCAGGGTCGGACGAGCGGTCTGCCGTCGGGCCCGATCGTGCGTGGTCCGGCAGTGCTGGCACGCAGGTACCGATGCGCCGCGAACAACGCCCACTTCGACATGCCGTCATGATCGGAACGAACCCCACCCCACAGCAGCGATTTCCCGTTGCGGTCGCCCTGTTCGCCCTGTTCGCCGCCTGCGGAGGCGGCGGAGGTGGCGGTGGTGCAGCCGACGCGGCCCCGACGATCGTGACTGCGGCATTCCTCGGCAGTGGCTCCCCGACCGCGGGCGACACCCTGTTGCTGACCTTCTCCGAGCCGGTGACCCTGGTGGCCGGAACCTTGCTGACCGACGCGGATCTGGTGCTGTCGGGGGGTGCGAGCCTCGGCAGCGTCACGCAGGCCCCGACCCTGTCGAGCAGCAACACCGTCGCGGTGGCACTCGGCAGCGGCGTGTCGTTCGTGCCGAACACCACCACGGTCGCACTCGGCCCGGACAACGACTGCGTGCGCGACGCCTCGAGCCGGCTCGGCACCGGCGGCAGCCCGGTGGTGATCGGCACCAGCGACGGCAGTGCCCCGACCATCACCAGCCTGACCGTCGCCGACGTCGACTCGCCACTGAACGGCACCGGCCCGGCCGGCGGCACGCTGCAGGTGCCCGCGAACGGCTGGACGATCGACCTGCGCTACAGCGACAACAGCGGCGTCGACCCGAGCGCCACCAGCATCACCGCGAACGTCACCGTCGGCACCAGCAGCGGCGCCCAGCCGGCCGGTACCAACCTGCGCCCGTTCCTGACCACGGTCTCGGCCACCAGCAGCGCAGCCAGCTATCGCGTGCCGGCGACGGTGACGTTCCCGGCCGGTGCGCTCACGTTGTCGAGCCTCGTCGTCGACGTCTCGGGCCTCGGCTCGACGCCGGCCACGTTCCCCGCCACGGTGCGGCCGTTCACCGACAACCTGCGGCCGTTCGAGACGAACGTCAATGCGAGCCAGGTCTGGTTCCTGGACTTCACGCGCGACGTCGAGTCCTACACGACGTCGGCGATCTCGGGCGGCGCGACGATCTCGGTCACCGGTGGCGCCAGCGGCACCGCCGACTTCGACGAACTGCTGCGCGTGCTCGGCCTCCACACCGTGTCGCCGATCGCCAACGTGCAGGGCGGCCTGAACAGCAACCAGGTGGTCACCGCACGCTTCCGCGACGAACTGCTCGCCGACCTGGCCGAGTTCTACGCCGGCGCCAACATCACCTTCACGACGACGCAGCCGAGCGGCACCTTCGGCAGCTCGTCGAGCGTCGCCTACAACTCGTTCGGCTACTCGCAGATCAGCATCGCCGGCGCGCCGACGTCCGCGGGACAGCTCGGGGTCGCGATCTTCGACCCGAACAACACGACGCAGAACGACGACACGCGCACCGACTTCAACGGGCTGCGGCTCGGTGTCTTCCTCTACACGATCGCGAAGTCGGGCTTCGAGTCGGCCGGGAGCACGCCGTTCCGGCAGACCTTCAACACGTTCGCTCCAGCCCTCGGCGGACTGGCGGTCGGCAACAGCGGCCTCGACGGCCAGCGCCTGACCGGCGGGCTCACCGACGCGCGGTCGGCGGACATCGACCAGGCGATCGCCGACTTCGCCCGTTTCACCGCGGTCGTCACGGCGCACGAGTGCGGCCATTCGATGGGCCTCGTGCAGAACGGCGCCATGCCGGTCGGCCTCTACGGCAACGACACGACCAACTTCCCCGGCTCGTCCGACGGACACATCAAGAACGCCGCGCCATTCGGAGTCACTTCGACCAACATCATGAGCCCGACGCTCGGTTGGACGGTCGCACTCGGCACCGGGACCGGCTTCAACAGCCTCAACCTCGCCTACCTGCGAGAACAGGTCTACTACGGCAACTGAACCATGCGCACTCCCCTGCTGACGTTCGTGCTGTCGCTGCTGGCGACGCCGCTCTGCGCCCAGGATCTCCGCCGCGGTCTCGTCGACGCCGACGTCGTCGTGGTCGGTCGCCAGGTCGGCAAGAAGGCCCACGACGACGACCTGACGCTGCATCGTGTCCAGGTGGTGTTCGACGTGGTCGGCGGCGGCGGCAACACCGCGGTCACCGTGCTGGACTGGCCGAAGCTCTCGCTGCACGTGCGGCCGATGCCGCGCCAGGCGCGCCTCTACTGCCTGCAGGACGCGTCGACGACGGCGACGCGGCTCGGGCTGCCCGCCAGCGACGGCCCCTACTACCGCATGGTCGCGTGGCCGGGGAGCAATCCGCTGATCGGGGCCGAACCGGCGAACGACGCCACGGTGCGCTTCGCCCAGCTGCTGCGCCCGAGTGGCACAGGCCTCGCCCCCGCCGACACGGCGAGTGCGTTGTGCACCGTCGCCCTCGGCGGTGACGCCACGCTACGGCTCGAGGCCGCGCACTTCCTGGTCGAGCGCCCGGACCTGCGCAGCAAGCTGCTCGGTTTGCAGTGGAACCAGCTGCTGACGCGCGCCACCGGCGAGATCGAGGACGTGCCCTACAAGATCGCCCTCGCCGAACTGTGCGCCGAGCAGCGCCTCGACGGCGTGTTCGACGCGTTGATCGTCTCGCTCGGCCAGGTCACCGACGTCGAGTTCGCGCGCACCGTCGGCCGGATCGGCAAGGCGCTGCACGGCGAAGCGGCGGCCGACAAGCTCGGGGAACGACTGCGCACCGCCGGCCAGCCCGAGGACCGGCGCGCGCTGCTGCTGGCGCTCGGCGCCACCAACACCCAGGCGGCACTCGACGCGCTGCTGCGCATGGACAAGAAGGACGCGGCGGTCGAAGCCGCGCTGCGGGAGCACCGTTCGCCGCGCGCGAAGGAAGCGCTCGGCGGCAAGCCGCCCGCCAAGAAGCCGCAGTGAGCGGCCCGCGGGCTGCGCCCAGCGCAGCCGGTGGACCTCCGATGGAGACGGTGGGTCAGCGGCCTTGCCGTCGGCCCTTGGCACGCCGCCGTTCGCCGCAGAGACGCTCGATCACCCGCAGCGCGTGCGGCCGCTCGAACCGTTCGTCACTCGCCTGCAGGTCGACGACCACCGGGCCGAGCCGCGTGCCGTTGCCGTGCCAGCGCTTGCCGAGCTGGTCGTCGCGCGGATTGGTGAGAAACGCGGCCCCGTCGCCGCGCAGCGTCCATTCGACCATCGGCACCGCACTGCGGCCGGCGAACAACGACAGCCTCGGCGCCATCGGTCCGTCGAGATCCACCTGCAACTCGAAGCCACCCTCGAGCAGCCAGCGCAGTTCGTCCTGCTCGACGCGCCGCAACGACGCGCCGGCCGGGAACAAGGCGTCGCCGCGCTCGGCGACCGCCGTGACGGTGGCGACGGCCTGGCGCACCGGCAGGTCCGGCTCGCGATGCTGCCGCGGCAGCAGCGCGAGCGAACGCAGCAGCGGCGACGTCAGCACGACGAGCCGTTCGCCGGGCGTGAGCTCGGCCCGATCGGCCGCGACCAACACGCGATCGAGCACGACGAGCGGGCCGAGCGCGATCGTGCGATAGAGGTCGCCGCCGTCGCCACAGCACGACACGTGCACCGAGGGCCAACCGACGACCCGCGGCTGTTCACTGGCGGGCGCGCCGCGGCGCCACGGCTGCAGCGCACGTTCGCCGTGCACGACGACGACGTCGCGCAAGCGCAGGTCGGCGCCGGGCACCAGCACGATGCGCACCAGGGCGCCGTCGGCGAGGCGCAGTTCGACGCCACCGGCGAACGGCCCGCCCTGCTCGCCACTGCGCAGGTGCACGAAGCCGTCCGGGGCGACCAGCAGCTCGCGACCAGACGGGAACGTCAGCTTGACGCCGACCGACTTCACGTCGACCTCGACGCCGCCGGGCGTCACGCAGCCGTGCTCGGTGAAGCGCAGCTCGCCGCGTTCGCGCAGCACCCCGCCGTCGCCGAGCCCAAACTCACCGACCGGGGCGCCGTCGCGTGCGCCGCAGAGCACGACCTCGGGCAGAATCGCCTTCGGCCCGGGCACGGCCGGCGTCGGCGCCGGCGCCTGGGCGAAGCCAGCCGTGGCGAGCCCGAGGAGCACGACGAAGGGCAGTGCGGTGGATCCCATGCCATGGGGCTATCGGCAGAAGCGGCTCCGATACCCAACCCTGCACACGACCACGATCTGTCGACGCAAACATCTTCCTCACAATACTTTAAGACTACGCACTCACTTACGTCTAGTATACTAGACATGAACTGACGATAATCGGTCCAGTGAACAGCGATGGACTGAAGGTCGTGCTGCAGGAGTTCCGTGCCCGCACCCTCCCCCAAGGGATGCGCCGCGACCAGGACCTGCCGACCGACAGCGGCAAGGTCGTCGCCCTGGCAGGCCTTCGGCGCAGCGGCAAGACCTTCCTGTTCTTCCAGGCGATCGAGGCGCTGGTCGCTCGCGGCGTGCCACGCGAGCGCATCCTCTACCTGAACTTCGAGGACGATCGACTGCACCCGCTGCGGGCCGAGGAACTCGACCTCGTGCTCCGCTGCCAGCGCGAACTGTTCGCCGAAGCACGGACCGGACGCCTCTACGTGTTCCTGGACGAGGTGCACAGCGCCCCCGGCTGGGAGCGATGGGTACGACGCCTGCACGACACGGAGGACGTGTCGCTGTTCGTCACCGGCTCGTCGTCGGCGCTGCTGGGTCGCGACCTCTCGTCGGCGCTGCGCGGGCGCAGCATCACCCTCGAAGTGTTCCCCCTGAGCTTCCGCGAGTACCTGGCGTTCCTCGCCATCGAAGTCGTGCCGTTCGACGCCGGCAGCGAGTCGGAAGTGAAGGCAGCCCTGGCGGACTACCTGCAGTGGGGAGGCTTCCCCGAGGTCGTGTTGGCCGCGCCGGAGATGCGCCCGCTGATCCTCGAGGAGTACTCGTCGCTGATGCTGTGGCGCGACCTGGTCGAGCGCCATGGCCTGCGCAACGAGGCGCTGATGCGGGCCCTGCTACGCCACTGCTTCCGCAACACTGCGACCTTGATGAGCCTGGCCAAGCTGCACCGCGACCTCGGCTCGCAAGGCGTCTCGGTGAGCCGGGTCACCTTGCACGACTACGTCGACATCCTCGTGGACGCCGGCCTGATCCACCTGCTCCCTGTGATCGGCGACTCGGCCAGGAAGGCCGCGCGCAACCCTCGCAAGCTGCACGTCGGCGACCCCGGACTCATCACGGCCTTCAAGGCCGGCGGCGCGCGCGACTTCGGCCACAAGCTGGAGACGGCCGTGTTCCTGCAGGCGCGCCGCAGCGGTCGGGACTGGCGCTATGTCCCCGGCGACGGCGAGGTCGACCTGTGCAATGCCGAGGGCACCCGGTTCGTGAACTCCTGCTGGCGGCTCGTCGAGGAGCCAACCCTCGAACGGGAGGTCGCAGCCCTCGCGTTCGCGCGCCGCTCGCTGCCGAACGCGACGGGCGCACTGCTCTACCACGACGCGCCCGTCGACATCGGCGCGCGTTCCGAGTCGGCCAGGCCCGCATGGCGCTGGCTGCTCGAGCAGCCGAGCGGCCCGTTCACCGGCCGGCTGCCGCCGCTCAGCCCTTCACCGTGACGCCGAGCTGCTGCGCCAGCACGCTGAGGAACGCGCCGACGTCGGTGACGATGCCCTGGCTCTGCGCCGAGCCGCGATCGGCGAGCTTGCTGACCACCGCCGGGTGGATGTCGACGCACACGGTCAGCACGTCGGCGGCGATCATGTTGCCGGTGCCGATGCCGTGCAGCATCGAGCTCAAGATCACCACGAGGCCCGCGTTCTCGAGGATCTTCGCGTAGCCGGCCTGCGCCTCGATCAGGTCCATGAGCGTGTCGGGCAACGGCCCGTCGTCGCGGATCGAACCGGCGAGGCAGAACGGCACCTTCGCCTGCACGCAGGCGTGCATCACGCCGGTCTTCAGCACCTTCTTCTGGACCGCGTTCGGGATGCTGCCGCAGCGGCGGATCGTGTTGATCGCGCGCATGTGGTGCATGTGGCCGTGCACCGCCGGGCGGCCGTGCTCGAGCTCGACGCCGAGGCTGGTGCCGAACAGCGCCACTTCGATGTCGTGCACCGCGAGTGCGTTGCCGCTCAGCAGGCCGTCGATCAGCCCGGCCTTCAGGATCGCCGCCAGCGTCGGGGCAGCACCGACGTGCACGACGACCGGGCCGGCGACGACGATCACCTTGCGGCCCTCGGCGCGCACGCGCTTCCACTCGCGCACGACCTCCTCGACCTGGGCTTCGAGCCGCCGTTCGCTGCTGACGCCGCCCTGCATGAAGCCGAACTTGCCCTCCTGCAGCTTGCGGGTCGTGAACGGCGTCACGCGCACGCCGGAGAAGCCGACGACGAGCTTCTGGCCCTTCTTCAGGTCGCGCAGCTTCACGCAGCGCAAGGTGCCCTTGTCGTCGACGACCGTCGCGTCCATGCGCTGGTTCAGGACCGGCAGCCACTGCCCCCCGACCCGCACCTCGGTCGCCAGGTTGGTCGTGGAGTAGAAGCCCTCCGGCGCCGTGCCGTCGATGTCGACCTCGGCGAAGGTCGCGTCCTGGGTCTCCGTCTCGCTGAGCCCGAGCGACATCAGGTCGGCGCGCACGCGGTCGAACACCTTCTTGTTCGGCGCCTGGACCTCCAGCTCGAGCTGGCTCTCGTCGTTGCGCTGCTTGCCGATCTCGAGCCGGACCACGCGGTAGCTCGCCCCCGCCGCCTGCACGGCCTCCAGCGCGTCCGACAGCAGCCCGGAGTCGATCAGATGGCCCTTGGCCTGGAACGAGGCGGTGACTTGCTTGCTCACGCGAGCGAGGGTAGCCGGGCCCCAGGGCGGCAGGGAAGGGCGAGCTGGCCGACTGAACCTGTCGGACGTCCGGTGCGTTCGGGGCTGGCACACCCGCCCGCTCGCACCCTCACGAACCCGGTCCCGCACGGTAGCATGCCGCCCGCTCCTGCCACCCATCGGATGACCCCACTCGCCCGCCTCCTCCTCGACGCCATCGGCCAGAGCCTGCGCGGCAAGGAGGACGCGATCGAGCTGGCGCTGATCGCCCTGTTCGCCGGCGGCCACGTGCTGATCGAGGACCAGCCCGGCGTCGGCAAGACGCTGCTCGGCAAGAGCCTCGCGAAGGCCCTCGACCTGCCGTTCCAGCGGCTGCAGTGCACCGCCGACCTGCTGCCGAGCGACATCGTCGGCGCGCAGGTCTACCAGCCGAAGACCGGCGAACTGTCGTTCCGGCCGGGCCCCGTGTTCACGTCGGTGCTGCTCGCCGACGAACTGAACCGCACGCCACCGCGCACCCAGTCGGCGCTGCTCGAGTGCATGGCCGAACGGCGCGTGACCGTCGATCGCACGTCGCACGAACTGCCCGACCCGTTCTTCGTGATCGCCACGCAGAATCCGCTGACCGCCGCCGGCACCTACCCGCTGCCGGAGAACCAGCTCGACCGCTTCCTGCTGTGCCTGCGCATCGGCCACCTGGACCCCGAGCACGAGGTCGAGGTCGTGGCCCGCGAGGACGGCCACCGGCTCGCCGAAGGCCTGCGGCCGGTGGCGAGCCGCGACGACCTGCTGGGCGCGCGCGCGGCGGTCGACGCGGTGCGCTGCGACCGCGACCTGGCCGCGTTCATGGTGGCGCTCGCCGGCCACACGCGCCGCAGCCCGGATGCCGTGCAGGGCGTCAGCACACGCGGCGCGCAGGCGCTGCACCGCGCCTGCCGCGCGCGTGCGTTCGTGCACGGCCGCGCCTACGTGGTGCCGGACGACGTGCGCGCGCTGCTGCTGCCGGTCTGGGCGCATCGGCTGGGCACCCGCAGTGGTGCTGGCACGGAGGCGCTGCTGCACGCGGCCCTAGCCGAGACCCCGATGCCGGACTGACCGGACCAGTGCTTCATGGCCGAACCCGCGAGCACGCTCGAGCTGACCCCCCGTGGCCGCGTGGTCGCGTGGCTCGCCGCGCTGGCCGCCGGGGCAGCCTGGCTCGGCGACGACCCGAACGCGCGCCTCGCCGCAGCCCTGCTGACGGCCCCGCTGCTGCTCGATCTGGTGCTGCGCCAGCGCCGCCTGCAGGACACCGAACTGCGCCTCGGGGCCAGGCGCTGTACCGCGGGAGTGCCGTTCGTCGAGACGTTGACGCTGGTGCACCGCGGCCGCCGACCACTGCGGGAAGTGCTGCTCACCGAACCACGCACGATGCGCAACGAGCCCCCGGCCCTGCTGCCGTCGGTGCCGCCGGGCCAACCGGTGCACATCGACTTGCGCCAGCGCAGCCTGCGCCGCAGCCATGCGCTCGAACGCGCGTTCACGCTGGTGTCGATGTGGCCGCTCGGGCTGCTGCGCACGCGCGCCGTGCTGCGGGTGCCGTGCGACTTCGTCACCGAACCGGCGCGGGTGCAACTGCACCCCGAGGTGGTGCGGTCGATCGCCCACGACGAACGCTCCGCCTCGGACCGTTCGATGCTGCCCGGGCCCGAGTTCCACTCGCTGCGCGAACACCTCCCCGACGAGGACGCGCGGGCCGTGCACGCGCTGCGCAGCGCGTCGCTCGGCACGCTGGTGCGCCGCGTCGTGCAAGGGCGCCTGCCGCACACGGTCGGCCTCGTGCTCGACCTGCGGCGCCCGCCACGGCGACCGCTGCACGGCGGCAACCGGCGCTTCGAATGGAGCCTCGGCGCCTGCGCCACGCTGCTGCACCTGCTGCGCCAGCACGGGGCGGCCGCGCGCGTGCTGGTGATCGCCGAGGAGTCCGCCGACCTGCTGGTGCGCGGCCCGGCCCAGGAGGTCGAACTGCTGACGCTGCTGGCCGAAGCCCAGCCGACGCCTCACCGGGCGGTGCCCGCCGCGGCGTTCCAGGAACTGCTGAAGCTGCCGCACTGCTACTGGATCCCCGCCGGCTCCTACCTCGCGGCACCGGAGTTCGCCGCGATGCCAGGCTCCGTGACCCTGGTCGGAGGCGACCTCGAATGAGCCACTCGACACGGTCTCGCGAGTGCCGGGGGCGCCGCCGATGAGAACTGCTCCGACGCCGTCGACCCGCGCCAACGCGCTGGCCCTCGCCAGCACCGCTGCGTGCAGCGTGGTGGCGATTTCGGCGCTGCCGCGCACCATGGTGCCGATCGGCTGGCTGCTCGCCTTCGTGATCCCAGGCGCCCTGCTCGGCGCGCTGCCGGGCCTCGCTTCGCGACCGGTGCGTCGTGCCGCACTCGGCATCGTGCTGCAGGCTGGTGCGTTCGTCGCCGCTCTGCAGTGGCAGGGACCACTGGTCCAGCCGGCGGCGCTCGCCTGCACGATCCTGCCGCCGCTCGCCTTCGCGACCGTGCGCGGCACGCCGGCCGACCGGGCGCTGGCGCTGTTCCTCGGTTTCTGCGTGCTGCTGGTCGGTTCGATCCTCGCGAGCCCTGCGCGCGGCACCCTGCTCGCCTACGCACTCGCCGGCTGCGCCGCCCTGCGCACGGCGAGCCACGTCGCGGTCGCTTCCGTCGGCGAGCGGCCGCGAGCCCGCAGCCGCACGCCGTTGCACGACGGTGCTGCCGCCGCGTTCGGCACGCTGTGCCTCGGCGTGCTGCTCGCCGGCCTCGCCGTACAGCGCACGCTCGAGTGGCTGCCGAGCCCCGGGCGACTCGCGCAACGGACCGCGGCCAACGCCCCGCAGGCGCGCACCCGTGCCGCCGGGCTCGACGACTCGTTCGAACTGTCGGGCCGCGGCCTGCTGACCGGCCTCGGCGCCACCGTGCTCGCCCAGGTCTACGCCGAGGACGGAGAACCGCTGCCGAACGATCTCTACCTGCGTTCGGGGTTCTTCGGGCAGGCCGGCCTCGACCGCTGGGAACGCGGCCCCGTCGACGTCGAGCGCTTCGCCGGTGCCGGCGTCGAACTGCAGCCGATGCGCCCGGCGACCACCACCCGGTCGCTGCTGGTCGAGCGCCGGGTCGGTGGACGCAACTTCGTGTTCACGACGCCGGGCACCTGCAGCGTACTCGGCCTGGTCGATCTCGACGTCGACCGCGCGCGCCTGCACGTGCGCCCGAGTGCGCGGAGCGGCGACGGGCCCTATCGCCTGCTGCATCAGGAACCGCAGCTGCCCGACCGCACGACGCTCGTGCGCACGCTGGCCGCGGACGCGTGGCTTCTCGACCTGCCGCGCCTCGACCGCGCCCGTTGGGCCGCGTTGCTGGAACAATGGGGAGTCGGCGACGAACCGGTCGCGGCGATGGAGGCGATCGCGGCCGGTCTCGCGCGCCACTGCACCTACGACCGCCTGGCCCGCCCGAACGGCCCGTTCGGCAGCGAGCTCGAGAACTTCCTGTTCGCCGAGGGCCAGCAGCGTGGCTACTGCATGCACTTCGCTTCGGCGGCGGCGATCCTGCTGCGGCTGCGGGGCGTGCCGGCGCGCATCGGCGTCGGCCTGCACGGCGGCGACGTGCTCGAAGGCGACCGCAGCACGCGCAGCTTCGGTGGCAAGCACGCGCACGCCTGGGTCGAGGTGCCGTTCGCGGAAATCGGCTACGTGGTGTTCGATCCGACGCCGCCGAGCGAACGGGCCAACCCGATGCCGGCACCGGTCGACGACCGCCTCGACGACGCACCGACCCCGTCGCCGCTGGCAGCAGGCCTCGCGTGGCTGCGGTCGCTGCTCGGCGAGCCGTGGCTGCCGCCGCTGCTGCTGGTCCTGGCGGTGGCGCTGGCGCTGCGGCCGCGACACACACGCGACACGGCAACCGGTCCGGGAACGGTGAGCAGCCCGATGCGTCGCGCGCGCCGCCTGCTCGCCCGTCTGCTGAAGGAGCTCGCCGCCCAAGGCCATCGCCGCGGGCGCGGCGCAACCCTGGAGCAATTCCTCGGCACGATCGGCCGGCCGCCCGTGCAACTGACGCCGGTGCGCGCGGCGATCGTGGCCTACCAGGACGTGCGCTTCGGTGGGCTCGAGTTCGACCCGGTGCGCGAGCAGCGGCTGCGCGAGGCACTGGCCAGCGTCGCCGCGTGGACGCGGGCGGACGACGCCGACCCCACCCGGCACCCGTGAACGTCAGTCGGACTCGGCGACCGGCAGGGTCGTCACCAGGATCACGCAGGCGCCGTTCACGACGGCCGTGAACTCGCCGCCGAGACGTCGCACCACGAGGCCGACCTGCGCCAGCGCCTGTCCGTTCGGCCCGATGGCGGCGAGGTCGCGCAGGCACCCTGGACGATCGAGCGCCGTCGCCGCGAACGCCGCCGCAGGTGCTCGGCACGACATCGCCAACTCGACGTGCAGCTGCACGCAGGACCGTTCGCGACCGCCGGCCAGCGCGGCGGCGACCCGTGCCGACCGCACGGTGAGACGCTGTGGGGCTGCATCGATCGCCGCCAACAGCATCTGGACCAGCAACCCGTCGAGCTCGCCGGCCGACGCTCGCACGAGGACGCCTTCCGGACCGACGTCGGCGTCGACCGGGATGCCGCGCTGCGCACAGCTCTTCGCGATCGCCGCGAGCGCTTCGCCGAGTGCGGCCCGGACGTCGACCCGTTCGCGCCGATCGAACTCGCGCGACAGCAGCCGCGCCAACGCCCGCGACAGGGTCGCCCCCAGTTGGGCACCAGCGGCGAGTTCGTCGCACAGCCGCGCGTCGTCGGCCGACACGCCCGTGCCGCGCACCTGCGACAGCAGCGCCAGGGCGAGGTTGAGGTGGTTGTTGAGGTCGTGCACGAACGTGCCGGCCACGGCCGCCAGCGACCGCGCGCGCGCCGCCGCGAACGCCTGCGATTCGGCGACCCGCCGCGCACTCGTGTCCTCGGCGAGCAGGAACACACCGGCGGCGACCTCGACGCGCCGCAGCTGCCAGTGCCGCTCGCCGCGCGTCCACCAGACCGGTTCGCCGGCGAGCAGCGCCCGCCGTTCGTCGTCGCCGAGCGGCAGGGCCGCGAACGACACCGAGTCCGCCTGCACCCGCTCCGGAGCCAGCCCCGCGTCGCCGAGCAGCCGCCGCATCGCAGCGTTCTGCGGCCACAGCCGATCGGCTCGAAGGCACCCGACCGCCTCGTGCAACGCGTCCCAGGGCACCGTGGCGACCTCGTCCATGGCGCGGTTGTAGCGCGGCGTCCCGCCGCGCGGGAGCGTCAGGGCAACGCGACGAGGCGCGCGCGACCGCCGTCGAGCGTGACGCGGCAACGGGCCAGCAGGTCGATGCCGAGCACACCGTGGATCGGGAACAGTTCGCCGGAACCGCGCGTGACCACCGGCAGCGTGACGCCTTCGAAGCGTGCGTCGCTGCAGCGCACCACCAGGCTGCGCACTTCGCGCACCGCGACCCCGCCACCGCCGACCGTGCGCACGCGCCGGAACGACGGCACGGCGCGACCTTCGCCGCCTGGCAGCCGCAGCACGCCGGTCTCGCTCAGGCTCGAGTGGCTGGCTCCGGTGTCGAGCACGAACCACAGCAGCACGCCTTCGATGTGCACCGGCGCCAGGCAACGGCCGTCGACGCGCACGCACTGCACCGACTGTTCGGGCGGCAGGCCACGCGGCAGTTCGACCGCGACGCTGCGCCGTTCCGGGTCGATGGTGAGCCGCACCGCGGCCAGCAGGTCGAGCCCCAGCACGCCGCGCGGCACCCGTTCGGGCCCGCCGAACAGGTCGCGCAGCCCGAGTGCCTGGTCGTCGACGACCAGCACCGGCGTGGCGCCCATCTCGACGTCGCCGATCTGGAACTGCCTCAGCACCGCGACGTCGACCGCCAGCTCGCGGCCGCCGCTGTCCAGCGCGCGCCCGGCACTCCAGCGATGTTCGACCGCGAGCTCGTCGGCGAACGTGCGCGCCAGCGTCGTCATCGACGTGCCGGTGTCGATCGCGAACGGGCGCAACCGGCCGCCCGCGCCGCAGACGAACTCCGGCACGGCCCCGGGCAACAGCGGTTGCTCGGTGACCAGCGGGCCGTCGGGCCGTCGCTGCGGCGGCAGCTGCCGGGCGATGCTCGCGAACGCCTGCCGCCGCACGTTGCCGTCCGGCCGTAGGGTCTCGGCGGCTTCCTCCCAGCGACCCGCCTGGAACAGCAGGTCGCCGAGCCGCGCGAGCAGGGCGGTGACTTCGTCCGCCGACCATCCGGCGGTGGTCGCCGCCCGCACCGCGGCCCCCATCTCGCGCACCGCGTCGTCGTCGCGCCACGACATCTCGGCGATCACCGAGCTCCACGCCGCCGCGTCCGGATCGCGCGGCGCCTGCTGACGCACCAAGCGGATGCGGTCGGCGGCCTCGTCGAAGCGCCCTTCGCGCAGCACGGCCGC
The DNA here is from genome assembly GCA_016793305.1 of Planctomycetota bacterium. Next base: position 27,400 of record JAEUHU010000026.1, on the reverse strand, counting down.
TGCCAGCTCGAGCTGGGCCGCGACCGTCGGTGGTGGGCGCCGCGTGCGGCAACCGGTGCACACCGCGACGCCGAGCACGGCAGCGAGCCAGCGAGCGCGCCTGCCACCCATCAGTTCGCCGTCACGGTGATCGACCGGCGCGACACCTGCGTGATGCCGAGTTCGGCCGGACCGATCGACTGCAGGTAGGTCGTGACGTCGACGTACGGCTGGGCCGAGATCGCCAGCTGGCCGGCGCCGAAGTACGCCGACAACGTCAGCGTGTAGCTGCGGCCGGCAAGCAACGGCGTCGGCACGTCGACGGGCAGGGCCACGAACACGAACTCGGTCGCGGTCGGCGGCACGTAGGCGAGCCAGCGCAGCGATTCGCCGCCGGCGTCGGCCGACAACTGCACGGTCGCGAAGCGTGTGCCCGGCGGCAGCGTGAACTGCACCGGGAAGCCGGTCGCCGCCACCGTGGCCCCCGGTGCAGGCGCCACCAGGGTCGGCAGCGCCGGCAGTGCCACGTTGGCGGTGGTCGCAGGCACGGCGAACAGGCTGGCCAGCGACGAGGTCGTGCCGCCGCTGCTGCCACTGCCACGCACGAGGCACGACCACGCGGCCCCGCTACCGGCCGCGGCGGGATCGGGCAGGGCCACCTGCAGGTCGTCGCCGGCCGCGGAGAGCCCGGCGAGATCGCGCGCGACGTCGACGATGCGGCCCGACGACTGGCGCAGCGCCAGGTCGAAGCGCAGGTCGCCAGCCGCGATCGCCTGATCGAGCCCAGCCAGCGCGCCCACCAGCGTCGTCGGCGTGCCGACCGCGAGGTCGAGCGGCAGGTCGCGCGCGACCGTCGCGCCTTCCTGCGGCACCAGGTCCTGCAGCAACCCGACCTTCTGCAGCGTGCGCGAAGGACCGGCGACCGTGAACTCGATCGCGGCGAGGTGTCCACCCGCGGTCGGTACACCGCTCTGGAACGCGCCGTGCGTGCTCGCCGGATCGACGTCGAGCGGCAGCGCGGCGCGGGCCGGCCGGTTCTCGACGACGTCGTCCCACCATTCCTGCAGGTCGAGCAGGCGCGTGGCCCGCAGCGCATGTTCGCGGGAGCCGTCGACCGAGGTCAGCGAGCCGGCGACCAGCCCGTGCCGGTCGAACGCCGCGACGGGCGTGCGCAGGAGCCGCGGCAGCGTCAGCTCGAGGTGGTCGCCGTTCGGGTCCTCGATCGAGATCGCCGCGATGCGCGTGATCCCGGCGCGGACCTGCCGGGCGCTCGCGGTGGCGCGCCGGGCGAAGTCGCGGCTCACGAACACGGTGCCGCTGTCGCCGGTGTTGGCGATGAAGCCCTCCCCGGCAACCCGCCCCTGCACCACCGCAGCCCCGCGGATCGGACCACCGCCGAGTTCGTCGCAGACGAGCGCGCGGGACCGTCGCCCGCCGACCACCCAGGTGCGCTCCTGCACGAACTGGGGGAAGTCGAACCAACGCCGCGCGCCGTCGAGGAACAGGATCGCCTGGCCGTACAACGCGCGATCCGGCGGGCGCGGCCGACCGGTCTGGAAGCCGAGGAAGCCGGCGGGCACGTCCTCGAAGATCGCCTGGCCGAGCGCGTCGCTGGTGGCGAACAGCGCCACGTCGCCGGGATCCGACGACAACCGCACCGGTTGCCGATCGTCGGCGCGACCACGCAGCACCTGCTGCACCCGGATGTTGCCGGCCGGCAGCGTGTCGAGCGTCAGGTCGCCGGCGTCGACGTTCCCGCCGGCCATCGGCACCGTCAGCGCCGTGCGCGCCGGCAGCCACGAGCCCCCGGCGAACAGTTCGACGCTGGCGCTGCGCGGCGACGCATCGGCGAGCACCTGGGGCACGAGGTCGACCACGAAGCGCCCGTCGGCACCACTGCGCACGACCCGCTGGTCGACGCGCACGAGCACGTCGCGCACCACCGACGCGTCGGAAGCGAGCACACGGCCACGCACCTGGCCGGCCGCGACCGGCACCGCGAACGCGTAGAGCCCGCCCGCCGTGACGCCGCCGGTGGCGACCAAGCGGCCGCCGCTCCCGACCGCGGCGACCGCCACCTCGCTCCAGGTCCCGGTGGCCGGATCGAGCCGGAAGAGCCGAACGCTGCCGCTGCCGGCCTGCAGGTCGTCGGGCACGTCGAGGTCGGCGCCGGGCGCGAACGTCGCGTCGGCCGGAGCGACCAGCACCCCGCGCGAGAACAGCAAGGCACTCGGCGGCTCGTCGGGCAGCTCGCCGGGCAGATGGGCTGGCTGCAGTTCACCGAGGCGCAGCGTGACGTCGGTGCTCGCCGAGGCGGTGCCGAGGCTCGCCCCGTTCGGCACGACGAGCTGCGTGCCACCCACTCCGGTGATCGTGGTCGTCGTGGTCTGCGTGCCGGTCGGCAGCACCGCCGCCGCCGAATCCGGCAGCTCCGGCACGAACAGCACCTGTGGCAGGTCGGGTCCGTCGAACGCGAGCGACACGGTGTATCCGCCGAGCTTGTCGCCGGCGACCGCAGCACCGTTCGCCGCGTCGACGGCGACGAGTTCGCGCGAGCGCGGTGTCGCCAGCAGATCGGTGCGGCCGTTCCGACCGGACGTGCCGCGTGGGCCACTGGCGAACGCGACCGTGGCACCGACCACGCCGCGCCCCTGGTCGTCGAGCACCACCGCACGGCAACTGGCCGCCGGCAACGGGGCGAAGCGCGGCCCGATGTCGCTGCCGGTGCCGGATTCGCAGGCGGTCGCCGACAACAGCAGGCCGATGGTGGTGCTGCGCACGGCGTGACGGCGGACTCGGTGGGTCATCGGTTCTCCTCGCTCGCCGGGTCGGCGGTGCTGCGTCGTGGGCGTTGTTCGAACCGGTCGGGCTCGGGCGGCGTCGCGACCCGGCTGCGGCTGCCGTCGGCGCCGAGCGAACGCACGCCGACGACCACGTCGTCGAGGCAGACGCCCGGCAGGGTCGCGAGCCAGCGGCCGGTCGGCGTGGCCCGCGGCTTCGCGTCCGCAGCCGCGACCACGTGCGTCCAGTCGGCCTCGGTGGTGGCGCGCCAGACGAACTCACAGCCGGAAGCACCAGCGGGCAGCTCGTAGACCAGTTCGGTGTCGTAGCGATCGCGGCGCAGCTGCGCGCCGATCACGCGCGGCGGCGGCGGTGCCGAAGCGAGCTCGAACAGCGTCGCCGCGACCACGCGGGCCACGTTCGCGGTGTAGGCGAAGTCGCAGAACTCAGGCACGTCGCCGTAGGGGGCGCCATCGCGCTGGCCGACGTCGGCGTGCTGTCGCGAGAAGTCCTCGCGCGGCTCGGTGAGCCGCACCGCCGGGAAGCCCTGGTCGAAGAACGAGCGGTGGTCGCCGCCGCGCCCGTAGCGATCGCCGCGCAGCACCAGCATCACGTCGAAGCCGGGCACGTGTTCGCGGCCGGCCCGCGTCACGGCGCGTGCGAGACTGCGGCCGTAGCTGTCGTTGCCGCTCGGCGCGTAGCTGAAGCAGCGCACGCTGCGGTCGAAGCGCTGGCCGTCCATGCCGAGCGTGTTGCCGACCACGTCGCAACCGAGCATGCCGTCGACACGCGCCTGCCGCTCGGCGAGCAGCTGCGCGTGCGCGCGCGAACCGAGCAGGCCCTGTTCCTCGCCGTCGTAGGCGGCGAACACGATCGTCGCCGGGAACGAGCTGCCGGCGAGCACGCGGCACACCTCGAGGGCGACCGCGGTGCCCGACGCGTCGTCCACCGCTCCTGGGGCGGCCTGTTCGCCGTCCTCGCCGCGGCCGTTGCGCGAGTCGTAGTGCCCACCTACCACGTAGACCCGCTGCGGGTCACTGCTGCCCCGCAGCGTCGCCAGCACGTTGACGATCGGTATCGACGTCGGCATGCCCGAGCGCGCACACGGCACGGTCTCGGCCTGCTGCTCGACGACGAGCCGGCCACCGGTGGCCGCAGCGATCGCCTCGAAGCGTCGCGTGAGCCAACGCCGCGCCGCCCCCGTGCCCTCGGTCTCGCTGTCGGTGCGCGACAGCACGTGCCGTGTGCCGAAGCCGACCAGGGCCCGCACATCGGCTTCGATGCGCGCGGCGTCGACCGCGGCCAGTGCTTCGGCGATGCCGAGCCGCACGTCGCGTGGGGCGACCGCGGCCGGCGGCTGCGGCTCCTGGGCCACGAGGGACACGGCCGTGCCGAGCACGGCCACGACGAACGCGCAGCACCCGCCGTTCATGCGAACAGGTCCACGCCGTCCATGCCCGGCGTCTTCGGCAGCCCCAGCAACGGCAGCAGCGTCGTCGCGATGTCGCACAGCCGCCCGCCGCCCTTCAGCGAGCGGCCGCGCACCGCCTCGCCGGCGACCACGAACGGCACCGGGTTGGTGGTGTGCGCGGTGTGCGGTTCCCCGGTCACCGGGTCGATCATCATCTCGACGTTGCCGTGGTCGGCGGTGATCGCGACGGTCCCGCCGAGGGCGAGGTACGCCGGCACGATGCGCGACAGGCACTGGTCGATGGTCCGCACGGCCTGCACCGCCGCCGGCAGGATGCCGCTGTGGCCGACCATGTCGGCATTGGCGAAGTTCAGGACGGTGACGTCGGGCCGCTGCCCGGAGGCGAGCTCCTGCAGCAGCGCGTCGGTCACCGGCACGGCCGACATCTCCGGCTGCAGGTCGTAGGTGGCGACCTTCGGGCTCGGGATCAGCACCCGCCGTTCGCCGGGCAGCTCCTTCTCGTCGCCGCCGGAGAAGAAGAACGTCACGTGCGCGTACTTCTCGGTCTCGGCGATGCGCAGCTGGCGCATGCCCGCCTGGCTGATCACCTGCGGGAAGATGCCGTCGAGGCTCTGCGGCGCGAACGCGACCGGGCAGGGCAGCCCTTCGCGGTAGCGCGTCATCGTCACGAAGTGCACCTGCGGCACCGTCGCGCGCGGGAAGCCCTGGAAGTCGGTGCCGACGAACGCGTCGGTCAGCTGGCGCGCACGATCCGTTCGGAAGTTGAAGAAGATCACCGCGTCGTCGCTGCGCACGCGGCCGTGGTCGGGCGAACCGATCACCGTCGGCAGCACGAACTCGTCGCCGACGTTGTTCGCGTAGGAGGCTTCGATCGCCCCCTTCGCGGTCTTCGCCACGGCGCCGCTGCCGAGCGTCAGCGTCTCGTAGGCCTGCTGCACACGCTCCCAGCGCTTGTCGCGATCCATCGCGTAGTAGCGACCGATCACCGAGCCGATGCGGCCGACTCCGAGTTCGCCCATCCACTGCTCGATCTTCTGCACGTACGGCAGTGCCGAGCGCGGCGGCGTGTCGCGCCCGTCGAGGAACGCGTGCAGCACGACCCGGTCGCCGGACAGGCCCGCGGCCTTCGCCATCTTCAGCAGGGCGTGCAGGTGCTGGTCGCTGCTGTGCACGCCGCCGTCGCTGCACAGCCCGAACAGGTGCAGCGTGCCCTTCCGGCGCAGTGCGTGGTCGATCGCCGAACGCAGCGCCGCGTTCTGCTGGAAGCGACCCTCGCGGATCTCGCGGTCGATGCGGGTGATCTCCTGGTAGACGACCCGGCCGGCCCCGATGTTCAGGTGCCCGACCTCGGAGTTGCCCATCAGCCCGCACGGCAGGCCGACGTCCTCGCCGCTGGCCTCGAGCAGGGTCGTCGCCGCCTTCTGCTTCAGGTCGAACCAGAAGCGCGGCGCGGCGGCGTGGATGGCGTTGCCCGGGCCGGGCGCGGCTTCGCCGAAGCCGTCGAGCACGCACAGGAGCAGCGGCGGACGTTGCGGCTTCATGCGAGCATCTTGTCGACGGACACGGCGATGGCGGTCTGATGGCGCCGGGCTTCGGCGAGCACGGCGTTGGCGCGGGCCATCGTGCCGTCGGCGAGCTCGCGGTTGGTGAGGAAGGCCGCGTTGATGCGCACGTTCAGGTAGGCGCCTTCGGCGGCCGCGAGCAGCAGGGCGCCCCCGGCGGCGAGGTCGCTGACGATCGCCTTGCCGATGCAGCCGACCACCCGCTCCATGCCGACGAACACGTCGCGCACCATGCAGAGCGTCTCCTCCGGCACCACCATCGCGCCGACCATCGCCTCCTGGATCGCCTTCTCGCGGAGCTTCTTCTGCTCGTCGGTGTCCTTCGGCATGCCGTAGGCCGCCGACACCAGGTCGAACGAGCGGCAGTCGCGTTCGGCCATCGGCAGCAAGCGCTTCAGGTGGTCCTCGAGCAGCGTCTCGGCCTGCTGCAGATCGCCCTCGCGATCGACGTTGGCCTTCTTGCCGCGCGAGAAGCGGACGACCATCAGGAACAGGGCCGTGCCCATGCACCCGGACATCGCCGCGGCGGCACCGCCCCCGGGGGTCGGGGTCTTGGCGGCGAGCGAGTCGACGATCTGCGCGAAGGATTGGTGGATCATGCGGAACGGCTGAGTCTCGGCGGCGGGCCGGACGGATCAAGGCTCCGCCCGCTTGCGCGGGACGTCGGCAGGGAGAAAGTGCCCCGATGCCCTCGCTCCGAGCACCCCGCCGCCTCCTCCCGCTGCTGCTCGCAGCCTGCGCCTCGGCCCCGGTCCCGGCGCCCGACTTCGTCGCGGCCCTGGCCGACGTACCGCCGCACAGCGAGGCCCGGCTCGAATTCGCCGGTGGCGAACTGGTCGCCGTCGCGGCCCCGCTGTCCCCCGACCTGCTGCCGCCGAACGTGCGCACCACCCTGCTGGCCGTCGCCCCGGACGGCGAGATCACGTTCGCCGGGGTCGAGTGGGGCCCACGCGGCCGTGGCCACCGGGTCGAGAAGGTCTACGCCGAACCGCTGCACCGCCGCTCGGTGCTGGTCGACGGCGACGGCGGGGTGCTGGAGCGCGCCCACACCGTGCCGATGACCGAGGTGCCGCAGGACGTGCTGGCCACCGCCGCGGCCAAGGCGCCGCGCGTCGAAGAGGCCTGGATCGTCTCGGGCCCGCACCAAGAGGAGCACTGGTCGCTGCTGGTGCGCGAACGGTCCGGTGCGGCCCACCTGCTGCGCATCGGCCTCGACGGACGCCTGCTGCGCACCGCGCGCCGCGTGGCCGCGCGCGTCGACGGCTGATCGACCACGGAACCACCCCATCCGCGGCGTCGTCTACATCGACACGACCGCATCGCCGCACTACGGTGCCGACCGCTCGGGGACGGAGACGCCCCGCGCAGAGACCACATGAGCAACCAACCCTGGGATCTGGGCACCTACCGGCTGCGGCGCAAGGTGCTGAAGGTGTTCGGCGCGAGCTTCCACGTCTACGACGGCGAGCGCATCGTCGCGTACTGCAACCAGAAGGCGTTCAAGCTGCGCGAGGACATCCGCCTGTTCGCCGACGAGGCGCAGACGCGCGAACTGCTGTGGATCCGCGCCCGCCAGATCGTCGACTTCAGCGCCTGCTTCGACGTCGTCGACAGCCAGACGCAACAGAAGGTCGGCGCGCTGCGGCGGCGCGGCTTCAAGTCGATCCTGCGCGACAGCTGGGAAGTGCTCGACGCCGACGACAAGCCGATCGGCAAGGTCGAGGAGGACAGCGCGGCGATGGCGCTGTTCCGCCGGTTCCTCAGCAACCTGGTGCCGCAGAAGTTCCACCTGCAGACGGCGAAGCGCTCGTGCGCGACCCTGAAGCAGCGCTGGAACCCGTTCGTCTACAGCCTCGAGGTCACGGTCCAGGCCGACTGCGAAGTCGACCGGCGCCTCGTGTTCGCGTCGGCGGTGTTGATCGCCGCCATCGAAGGTCGTCAGAGCAACTGACGGCGCGGATCGGGAACGGATCGCCAAGCCATGCTCGAACCGATCACCTGCCCGCACTGCAAGCACTCGTTCGAACCGGGCCGCGACCAGCTCGGCGGGCTCGTCAAGTGCCCGCACTGCCAGCGGGTCGTCGACGTGCCTGGCCTGAACGACCCGCTGTGGTGGCTGCTGCGTGTCGGGGTGCTGATCGCCGCGATCGGCGCCGGCGCCTGGTTCGGACGAATCGAGCCGTGGTACGGAGCGCTCGCCGGTGCCCTGGTGCTCGGCGGCGCCTGGCTCGTCAGTCGAGCGTTCTGAGATGGCCCACGGATGAGCGACACCCACCGGCGCGCTAACGTGCCGGCATGCGCCTTCGCCCGATCGCTTCGTTCTCGCTGCTCGCCGCCCTGCTGGCCGGCTGCACCGCCGGTCCCCACCAGCTGCGCCGTTCGGTCGACGACTGGGACCACGCGATGTACGCGAACAGCCCGCGCTGGAACGCGGTGCTGTGGCTCGTGCCGGTGATCCCGGTGGCGACGCTCGGCGCGTTCGCCGTCGACACGCTGATCACCGATCCGTGGGCATTCTGGTTCGGCGACGTGTGGGACAACGCCGGCACCGGCTACGAGCACCTGCCGGTCGAGACGACCGACGGCCGCATGCAGAGCCTGTGGCTCGGCCGCGCCCGTTGGACGCGGATCGAACGCTGACCTCAGAGCCGCTCGACGGCGACCAGCTCGAACAGTTCGCCGTCGACGAGCTGGCGCACTTCGCTGCCGACGGACGGCGCGTACCAGGTGAGCTGCGTGCGCAGCCGCGATGGACCCTGGCTGGTGCGACGGCGCTCGTGCCGGACGATGCGCAGCGTCTCGAACGTGCCGGCCGGCACCGTCGTCGTCTCGACCGCTTCGACGTGGTAGGCGACCTCGACCGGCATCGCCGGGCCGCCGACCGTGCGATCGACGAACTCGCATCGCCAGCGCTTGCCGACCCACAGCGGCCAGTGGTAGCGCACGTCGGCCGGGCTCAGCACGTGCAGCGGCTCGCCGTTCGCGGAGAACTCGCCCTGGTAGGAGAGGTCGAGTCCGCGCCGCAACTGGAAGCCACCGGGACCGGCTCCGCCGTCGATCAGGTAGGCATCGGGCAGCCTGCCGACGATCTCGAACGACGCCCGCGCGTCATCGCCGCGCTGCAGGGTGAAGCGATCGCCGATCCGCAGGGCGGGTGCGGCCCAGGTCGGCGCCCCGGCCGGTGGAGTCGCATCGACGGCGACCACGCCGCGGCCGTGCCCCTCCGGCAGTTGCCGCGGCGACGGAGGCGACTGGCAGGCGGTGAGGGCGAGCAGGGCGACGACGGCGGACGTTCGCAGCATCACGCGTCAGGATGCCGAACGCCGCAGCACGACGCCAGCCGCGCCGCCGCGCGCCATCACGGGAACGCGACCGGGATCGGCTGGAAGTCGATCGCGTCGACCGAGGCCAGGTAGTAGCGGATCCCGTCGGCTGTGCCCTGGAAGCCGTACTTGTGGTCCTTGCCGTGCAGGTGGCCGTAGACGCAGACCTGCGCGCAGGCCTCCTTCAGCAGCGGCACGGCGCCGGTCTCGCGTCCGTCGCTGTAGCGCGGTGGATAGTGCACGAGGGCGAGCGTGCGCTTGCCGCCTGGCACGCAGCCGCCGAGCTTTCGCCCGGCCTGGATCGACAGCTTGAAGCGTTCGAGCTCGCGCGCGAACACCGTCGCCGACTGCGCGTCGGCCCACGGCGCATCCGGCGGGTCCCAGAGCCTCGTGCCGACCACGACCGTGTCGTCGGGCATCAGCACGGCGTCGTTCTGCAACAGCCGGATCGACGGGTGCAGCACCTTCTCGACCTTGCTGCGCGACTGCCACCACGTGCAGTGGTTGCCCTTGATCAGGATCTTGGTGCCGGGCCGGGCACCGAGCCAGTCGAGGTCGGGCTTGGCCTCGGCGAGGTCGAGACCCCACGAGGTGTCGCCGCCGACCAGCACCCAGTCGTCGGGAGCCACCATCGCGTCCCAGGCCCGCTGCATGCGCTCGGCGTGACCGACCCACTGCGGGCCGAAGATGTCCATCGGCTTGTCGACGCCGAAGCTCAGATGCAGGTCACTGATCGCGAACAGACGCAAAGAAGGGGTTCCTCGGTGCTGGCCAGGATGCCTGCATACGGGCCTGGGGCGAATCTGCAACAAGCGCTCGGGCTTGCCGGCGAAGCCGTGCAGATCGCGACGCGGAGGCCGGCCTTGGCCGGCCGGGTGCGGACCTCCAAGATGCCGGGATGCGACGTGGCGCCCTTCTCGTTCCCCTGCTCGCGGCCATGGGCTGCGTGCTCTCGCCGGCCCAGCAACACCCGGCTCCGGCCTGCCCGCCGACACCCGCCGGCTACGAAGCGGGCCTCTGGCAACGGGCCTGGGCCCTGCACCACGACGCGATCCTGATCGACACGCACGTCGACACGACCTCGCGGGTGCTCGACTTCGACTTCGACATGGGGCAACGCGCCGCCGACGGCCACGTCGACCTGCCGCGCGCGCACGACGGTGGGCTCGACGCGGTCTTCTACTCGATCTACGTCGACAGCCGGTTCTCCGGCGACGAAGCGCCGCTGTTCGCCGGCCCGTCGGTCGACATCAACGCCGACTGGCCGCGTCCAGAACCGGCCGGCACGCCGAACGGCAGCGCGCGCCGCGCCCTCGAGATGATCGACGGCCTCGTGCGCACCGTCGATCGCCACCCGCAGCGGATGGCGCTGTGCACGACCGCCGACGAACTGCTCGCCGCGGTGCGCTCCGGCAGACACGCAGCCCTGATGGGCATCGAGGGTGGCCATGCGATCGAGGGCGAGCTGTCGCTGCTGCGCCTCTTCCACCGGCTCGGCGTGCGCTACATGACGCTGACCCACACCAACCACAACGAGTTCGCCGATTCGTGCGCACCGGCCGAGCCGCGTTGGGGTGGACTCAACCGGCTCGGCGCGAAGGTCGTGGCCGAGATGAACCGACTCGGCATGATCGTCGACGTCAGCCACGTGCGCGACAGCACGTTCGCCGACGTGCTGAAGCTGACCACCGCGCCGGTGATCTGCTCGCACAGCTCGATGCGGGCGCTGTGCCCGCACCCGCGCAACGTCACCGACGACATGCTGCGCGCGATCGCGGCGAACGGCGGGGCGGTGATGGTGAACTACAACTGCGGCTTCCTCGACGCCGACTACGCGAAGAACCGCTCGGCGCGCGAGGCGACACGGCGGATCCAGGAGAAGGCCGCGCGCGACAAGTTCGCCGCCGGCAGCCCGGAGCTCACCGAGGCGCTCGCCAGGCTCGACGAGCGCTTCCCACCGGTCGCGCGCCCGAAGCTCGCCACGCTGGTCGGCCACCTGCTGCACGCGCTGGCGATCGCCGGCCCCGACCACGTCGGGCTCGGCAGCGATTTCGACGGCGTGCCGTGCGTACCCGAGGGCCTCGACGACGCGACCTTCCTGCCGCGCCTCACCTACGAGTTGCTCGCCGCCGGCCAGAGCGAGGCGACGGTGCGCAAGGTGCTCGGCGAGAACCTGCTGCGGGTGCTCCGCGCCGTCGAGGCGCGCGCCGAGCAACTGCGCGGCACGCCTCTCCAGCAGAACGCGCGAGACGCCGCCGAGGATCGTCTGCCAGTGGTCCGCTGACGCGGTCGCAGCTCGTCAGGGGTCGAGCGATGCGGCCGGCGAAGCCACGCCGGTCGAAGACCCGAACCCGAGTTCGTGCAAGGCACGCTGCACGAACTCGCGCATCCGTTCGAAGCTCGCCTGGGTGACCACCGCTGGCGTCACCAGCTGCAGGGCGGGACGCAGCAGGTTGCGCGATGCGAACAGATGGAATGCGAGCGCTCGATCCGGCGCAGCGGCGCGATCCCCGAGCGCCTTCAGCAGCAGGTCCTGCAGGTTCCAGGTCTCTGGCGAACCCGTCACGGCCAGTTCGCCGCGGCGCGGCACCGCGTAGTCGACGAGGGCGGCCTCCAGCAAGGACGCCAGCAGCACGGTCGCGAGCCGGTGGTCGTTGGACTCGACCGCGCGCTCGTAGGCGCGGGAGTCGACCGCGGCGAGCGCACGCAGGCGGGGGTCGTGCAGCTTGTGGTGGTCGAGCACCGGCTGCCCGTTGGGGTGCGTCGGCACCCCACGCACGAACGACGATTGGCCGCCGGCGGGCGCGCCGTGCGGCGCCACGAACGGCGCCACCGGTGCCGAGCCGTCGTCCTCGGTGGCGTCCGGGTCCATCGCGACGATCTGCTCGGCGAAGCTCTGCAGGCCCGCGGTCATGCTCGGCCCCTGGCTGTTCGGCGCCACGATCTTCGGTCGATCGCGCACGTCGCCGAACACCTTGTTCTGCAGCCGCGTGGTCAGGGCCCGCGAGGTCTCCGATTGGACCGGCGACAGCTTCGGCAGCGGCAACTCGGTCAACGGCTTCTCGGCGAGCTCGACAGCCCAGTCGGCGATCACCTGGCGCTTCTTCTGCAGCCATTGGCGTTCGTCGGGCGGCACGGCCTGTTCGGACAGGCGCAGCTCGATGGCCTCGACCGATCGGCGACAACAGCCGACCAGCAGACTGGCATCCGGCGAGGCCATGTCGAGGTCGACGACGTCCTTGCAAGCACCGATGCAACGCTGCAGGTAGTCGCGCAGGCGCCGCACGTCCCCGTAGATGCGCACCAGGTCCGGCGACCCCTTCACGCCCTGCTGCGACAGCTCGAGCCGGTGTGCGCCGAGTTGGTCGAGAGCCAGCTTGACTGCTTCCAGGAAGCAGACGGCGACGACCTTCTTGACCTGGACCTGGGGCATGCGACAGCTCGCCATCGGCAGTTCCGGGCGCGGACCTTGACCGTGCGGAACGTCCTGAGCAGGTGGCTATGCTCGGGCAACCCGTCCATGGCAACGATCGAATCGCAGCTCGCCGGCGCGCTCGGCACCGCCCGGGTGCTCACTTCGGCGGATGCCCTGCTGGCCTGGGAGTGCGACGGGTTCACGGTGCATCGCAGTCGACCACGCGCGGTGGCGTTGCCGGAGACGACTGCCGAAGTGCAAGCCGTGGTCCGCCTGCTGGCGGGTGCCGGCGTGCCGTTCGTGCCACGCGGTGCGGGGACGTGCCTCAGCGGTGGCCCGACCGCCGGTGCCGACGCGGTGGTGATCGACCTCGCGCGCATGCGCAAGGTGCTGCACGTCGCGACCGACGACCTCTACGCGGTCGTGCAACCGGGCGTCGTCAACCTCGACCTGACCCAGGCAGTGCACCGGCACGGCCTGCACTACGCACCCGACCCGAGCAGCCAGTCGGTGTGCACGATCGGCGGCAACCTGGCCGAGAACAGCGGCGGCCCGCACTGCTTCAAGTACGGCATGACCGTCGACCACGTGCTCGGCGCGCTGGTGGTGTTGCCGGACGGCGAACTGCTGCGGCTCGGTGGCCCGGCCGGTCCACGCAGCCCCGGCGAACTCGACCTGCTCGGCGTGTTCTGCGGCAGCGAGGGCACCTTCGGCATCGCCACCGAGATCACGGTGCGACTGTGCCGCGACCAGGAGTCCGTGCGCACGCTGCTCGGCGCGTTCGCGTCGATGCCCGCGGCGTGTCGCGCGGTCAGCGACCTCGTCGCGGCGGGCCTCGTGCCGGCGGCGCTCGAGATCCTCGACCAGGCGACGATCCGCGCGGTCGAGGCGTCGGTCTACCGCGCCGGCTATCCCGAGGACGCCGCCGCGGTGCTGCTGGTCGAGCTCGACGGGCCGCACGACGTGCTCGCCGAGGAAGCGGCGGAGGTGCGTTCGTGCTTCGCGCGGCACGGCGCCCTGCGCGTCGAGGAGGCGAGCGACCCGAACGAGCGGAAACGGCTCTGGAAGGGCCGGAAGGGCGCGTTCGGTGCGATGGGGCGCCTGAACACCGACCTCTACGTGCTCGACGGCGTGGTGCCGCGCACCCGTCTCGAGGAAGCACTCGCCGGCATCGCCGCGATCGGGAGCAAGCACGGCGTCGTGATGACCAACGTGTTCCACGCCGGCGACGGCAACCTGCACCCGAACATCAGCTACGACGGCCGCGACCCGCAGCAGACGGCGCGCACGATCGCCGCGGGCCACGAGATCCTGCAGCTGTGCGTCGACCTCGGCGGCAGCATCTCCGGCGAGCACGGCATCGGCACCGAGAAGCTCGACCACGTGCGCATGATGTACGGCGACACCGACCTCGAGGTGATGCAGCGGGTGCGCTCGGTGTTCAACCCGCGCGGCCTGTGCAACCCGGGCAAGGTGCTGCCGTCGCGCGGCGCCTGCGCCGAGGTGGCGAAGTGGCCGCAGATGGTCGCCAAGGTGCTCGATCCGGAGTCGGACCGATGAGCACGACCCCGGAGCTCCGCTCGGCAGCGCCGCGTTCGCACGACGAACTGCAGGAGCTGCTGCGCGCGACCACGGGCCGGGTCCGGCTGGTCGGCGGCGGTTCCCGCCAGCACCGCCTGCCCGAGGCCGGCGACGCGCTGCGCGTGCGACTCGACGGGATCGCGTCGATCGAGCGGCTCGACGGCCCGGACCAGACCTGCTCGGTCGACTGCGGCGTACCGCGCCACGAACTCGACGCAGCGCTCGGGCCGCTCGGCCTCGAACTGCCGTGTCCGGGCCAGGGCACGCTCGGTGGCCTGTTCGCCGCCGATCCGATCGGTGCCGCCGCCCCCGGTGGTGCGGGCCCGCGCTCGCTGCTGCTCGGCGCCGAAGCGGTGCTCGCCGACGGCACGCGCTTCCGCTCCGGTGCCCGCGTCGTGAAGAGCGTCGCCGGCTTCGACGTGCACAAGCTCGTGGTCGGCAGCGTTGGGCGACTGTTCGTGATCACGCGCCTGCACCTGCGGCTCAAGCCTCGACCACGCGCCGAACAGTGGTTCGAGAACGGCGGGCTCTCGTTGGCCGAGGCGATCGCGCTGGTGCAACGACTGCGGCAGCTCGCCACCGGCGTGCTCGCGTTGCAGCTCGAATGGCACCACGAGAGCGGTGCCACGGTGCGCGGCCGCATCGGCGGGCGCAGTGCGTTCGTGGGCGAGCTGGTGCGGACGCACGACCTCACCGCGAGCGACCGCACGTGGCGCGACCACGCGACCGTCGATCCGCGCGACGAAGTGCTCGCCATGCAGGTGCTGCCTGGCCAGCTGCCCGCCCTGCTCGCCGCTGCTCCGACCGCCCGCACCCTGCTGTGGCACGGCGGCAACCGCTGCGAACTCGCCCTCGCCGACGCCGCGAGCAGCGACGCCACGCTAGCGGTCCTGCCGAGGCTGTCGCTCGGCGCCCGCATCGTCGGTGGTCCGCCGGCGCGCCGCGGGCGCAGCACCCCTCTGGACCCCACGTTCGACCGTCTCACGCGCGACCTCGTGCGCACCTTCGACCCGCATGGCCGCTTCGCCTGAACCCTGCCACGCTGCGAACGCCGGCCCCCAGCGCGTCTCGACCTACGCGCGCACGCTCGACTGCGTGCACTGCGGCCTGTGCCTGCCGGCGTGCCCCACCTACCAGGTGCTAGGCGTCGAAGCCGATTCGCCGCGCGGCCGCATCTACCTGATGCGCGCGCTGGCCGAAGGTCGGCTGCAGGATCCGCAGGCGATCCGGCCGTTCCTCGATCGCTGCCTCGACTGCCGTGCCTGCGAGACGGCGTGCCCGTCCGGCGTTCGCTACGGCGAAGTGCTCGAGAGCACGCGCGCCGAGCTCGAACGGCAACGGCCCAAACGTGGCCTCGGGCCGTGGCTCGTGCGCTTCCTGCTGCGCCACGTGGTCGCCCACCAGCGGCGCCTGCGGTTCACCTTCGCGCTGCTGCGCCTCGCCGAGCGGCTCGGCCTGCGCTGGCTCGCGACGCGCCTCCGGCTGCTGCCGCGCCAGCTGGCGGCGCTGGCACCGAAGGTCCCGAACGCGCACGAACGGCGCCCGCTGCCGACCGGCCTGCACACGCCGCCGGCCGGGGTCGCGCGCCGCTCGGTGCGCGTGGCCTTGTTCACCGGTTGCGTGATGGAGCCGGTGTTCGGCCGCGTCAACCGCGCGACCTTGCAGGTGCTGCTGCAGAACGGCTTCGACGTCGACGTGCCGGCCGCCCAGCGCTGCTGCGGCGCCCTGCTGGTGCACGCCGGCCTGCCCGACGCGGCGCGCGAACTCGCGCGGGCGAACGTCGCCGCGTTCGCCCACGCCGACGTGGTGTTGAACAACTCCGCCGGCTGCGGCTGCGCGATGAAGGAATACGGCCACCTGCTCGGCACGGCCGAAGGGGCCGCGTTCGCCGGCAAGTGCCGGGACGTCACCGAGTTCCTCGCCAAGGAGGGCCTGACCGCGACACCCCGCGCGCACCCGGCCCGCGCCGCCTACGACGACCCGTGCCACCTCTGCCACGGCCAGGGCGTGCGCCAGCAGCCGCGGCAGCTGCTCGCCCAGGTGCCTTTGCTCGAGTTGGTCCCGCACGAACGCCCGGAGGACTGCTGCGGCTCGGCGGGCATCTACAACCTGCTGCAACCGGAGCTCGCTGGCGAAATAGGTCGCCGCAAGGTCGAAAGCCTGGCCCGCGCGGACGTCGACCTGGTGGTGACCGGCAATCCCGGGTGCATGCTGCAGATCGACAGCCATCTGCGCCGGATCGGCCACCGTGCCGAGGTCCGCCACCCGATCGAACTGCTGCTGCCCCCGCCATGACCCGACTCGTGCCCGTGCTCTGCGTCGCTGCCGCCCTCGGCCTCGCCGGCTCCGCCTGGATCCTGCTCGGCGCACGCGCCCACGAGGACGTGGCGATCCCGAGCGGGGCCGGGCCGGCCACGGCCCCGGCACCCGACGCCCTGCGCACCCAGCTCGTCGCGGCGCGACGCAGCTGCTCCCCGGCACCCCTGGACGCGGTCGTGCAGCAGCTGACCGCCCGCACGGCGGCACCCGATGCCGCTGCCGACCCTTCGCCGTGGCGCCTGCTCGCCGAGGCCCACCTCGAACGCGCCCTCGCCCGTTCGCACCGCCGCGGCCTGCGGGTCGGCGAGCCGACCTACGCCGAGCTGCCGCGCGAGATCGAGGCCGACGTCGCGCTGGGCCTCGCCGCGGTCCAGCAGGCGCGCGAGCGCGGCGACGACGGCGCCGAGCTGTGCCGGCTCGAAGCCGCCCTGCTCGGGCAGCGCATCACCGGACTCGGCAGTGCCCTGCAGTGGAATTCGCGCATCCACACGGCCCTGCAGCGGGCCGCCGAGCTCGCCGAGGGCGATCCGCGCGTGCACGTCGCGGTCGGCCTGCGCAAGCTGCTGGCGCCGCGGCTGCTCGGCCACGATCCGGCGAAGGCCCTCGAGCACTTCACGTTCGCGGCCGGCGCACTGGCCGACGACGAACGGCCGTCGGTGTTCGCGGCGATGGCCTGCCACCTGCAGAAGAAGCGCGAGCAGGCGATCGCCTGGCTCGAACGCGCGGTGGCGGCCAACCCGCAGAACCAGTTCGCGGCCGTCGTGCTGCGGCGCCTGCGCGCCGGCGAGGACGATCCGTTCGGCCGCGACGTGGGCGACGACGAGATCGCGGCCGCGGCGGACGGGCGCTGACCGTTCGGATCAGCGACCGCCGAGAGCCGGGAACGTCGCGACCCCGACCGACGTCGAGACCCTCACCTCTTCCTCTTCGCACGCGGGCTTCGGCGCCGTTCCCGCTTCGCACTCGGGCTTCGGCGACGTTCCCGCCGCGTCCTTGGACTTCGGCGCCGGCTCGGCGCGCAGCCAACGCACGCGGGGCGCCGGGGCCGCCTCGGTCGCGCGCGTCTCGGCCTTCTCGCCAGCCCAACGCAGGCGGACCGGCCGGCCGGCACCTTGTGCGTCCTTCGCGGCCTCGATCGCCGCGTCCGTGGTCTCGACCCGCCGCTCGTCGACGTAGAGCAGCCGGTCCCCGGCGGCCGGAGCAGCACCGGCGTGCGCCCGCATCTCGCGCATCAGGGCACGGATCTCGCGCATCTCGGCGCGCATCTCCTCGACCAGCGCACGGATCTCGGCATCCTGGGCACTCGTACGCGCCTGCTTCTTCTGCACCTCGAAGGTGTGCCGCTCCACGTGGCTAGGCGGCAAGTCGCGCTCGGCAGCAGCGCGTTCGTCGGCAGCCCGCTTCCGCTCGACGGCTCGCTGGATGGCGACCCGGTCAGCGTCCAGTTCCTGCTGGGCCTCGGTCGCCGCGGCAACCTCGCGGAGCATGTGTTCCTTCGCCTCGGCCATCGCGCGCTGCGCGACCTCGATCTCCAGCTTCGCCAGATCCAGGTCCGCCTTGGCCCTCTGCATGGTTCCATGCAGTTCCACGTCCACGAGCTCCCTTGCCTGGTCGACCTGCGCGCGGCGCATCTCGAGCACCCGCGCGAGGAGCCGGGCGCGATTTCCGTCCGCATCGAGGCTCTCGAGCACCAGCGGCTGAACACCCTGGGCCCGCACGCGCACCGTCACGTCGTCCGGCTGCGAGCTTTCCACCAAGTGCTCCTCCGAGATCACGAGCGGCAACATCCCCTCCGAGACCACCATCGGCTCGGCGAGCTCGATCGAGACGCCCGCGGTCATGCCTTCCGGCGGCTCCGTCGAGAGCAAGAACGTGCCGGGCTCGAGAGACGACACTTCGAACACGGAGCCCTCGGCGGGCGGCGGGGGCGGCTCCGCGTCAGGCAAAGCACCCGTGGCCCGAGGAGCCTTCGGCGGCTTCGGCGCCTTGGGCGCCTTGGGCGCCTTGGCGGACTTCGGCGGAGTGGGGATGCGCGAGTCGGGCGCAGGCGGTTCCGGCTGCTGCGTCGGCGCCGGCGTGGTCTCGGCCGCAGCGCCCGGCACCATCAGCACGGTCCGCGCGCGCCGCTTGCCCTTGGCGCGGCCGCTCGATTCGTCGGTCGCCTTCGCCGTGTCGCTACGGCTCGAGCCGGAGCCCGAACTGGAGCTCGAGCTCGACGACTGCGAGTCCTGTGCAGAACTGCTGTCGCGGCTCGAACGAACCACCACGACCTGCTCGCTCGCCTTCGCGCTGTCGGTCGACTGCGCCGGCTGGCCGGCGACCGGCGCGGCCTTCGCGGCCGCGAGTGCCGCCATCACCTCTTCGAGCTTGCGCGTCGCCTCGGCGCGCTGCTCAGGCGACAGGGTGTCGTCCTGCAGCATCGCCATCACCTCGGCGAGCCGGACCTGGGCTCGTTCGGCAGCGCTCGCAGTGGCCTTCGCAGCCGGACGCCGGCCTTCGGCTAGCGACTGCGCCGGCAGGAACATCGCACCGACCAGAGCGGCGGTCGCGACACGGATCGACATCTTCGGGGTCATGGCATCTCCTCGGGACTAACGGGGACTCTCGTCGGTGAGCAACGCGACCAGGCGCTGCCGCTGGTCCTCGAGGCGCTGCAGGCGGCTCGCCAGCAGCGTTTCGAGGGCACGTACTTCGGGATCGTTGGACGCGGGCAACGCTGCGCGCAGTTCGGCGGCCTCGCGCTGCAGTTCGCGCTGCTGCGCGGTCAGCTGCGCCAGCAGCTGGCGCAGCGGCAACTCGGCGGTCGCCGCCCCGCCCACGGCATCGGCTGGCGGAGCGGTCGCCGGCAGGGTCGTCGGGGCGTCGTCGCGCAGACCGCCGTCGTAGGCACCCGAGGCGTCGGTCGCGAGACCGGGGGCCGCGAACGTCAGCAGGCCGGCCAGCAACCCGCCGAGCAGGTGCACGCGGCGCGGCCGCGGCTCGCCGAGCACCACTCCGCGCAACGCCGCCTCGACGCGCTGCCGCAGCGCCGACGGCCGTGCCGCCATGCCGAGCGCACCGAGCGGCTCACGCCGCGGCGGCCGCAGCCATTCGGCGACGTCGAGCAGGCAGCGCGCCACCGCGGTCGGCCCGGCATGCCGCGCCGCCACGGCGTCGCACTGCAGTTCGACGATCGCCGCGAACCGGCGGCGCACGAACCACAGCAGCGGCTGCCACGGCACCAGCGCCTGCAGGCAGGCCCCGGCCCACATCCACGCCGGATCGGCGCGACGCAGGTGCGCCAGTTCGTGCGCGAGCATCGCGCGCAGCGACGCGTCGTCGAGCTCGTCGACGCGTTCGGGCAGGCAGATCTCGGGGCGAACCCAACCGAACGCGATCGGCGTCGCCAGGTCGGGGCTGCGGCTGAGACGCGGCGACTGCTGCAGACCGAGGCTGCGCGCAGCGCGGGCGGCGATCGCCAGCACACGCGGTTCGGTCTCGGGGGTCCGGCCCGCCAGCAAGGCGCGCAGGCGACGCTGCACGAGCACCAGCCAGACGAGGCCGAAGCCGGCGGCGACCAGAGCGGCGACACCGACCAGTTCCTGCCACGACCATCCCGCTTCGACCGTCGCGACCGCGACGATGGGAGCCGGCGCCGCCGGCGCCGCGGCCGCGAGCGACAGCTGCGGCAGGCTCGGATCGAGCAGCACGACCGGCGCCGGTTCCGGCGCGAGAGGCGCGAACCACGACCACGGCGAGCCGAGCAACGTGGTCTGCAGGGTCGCACTGACCAGCGCCGCCCACATCGACCAGCGCAAGGCCGCCTCCTGCACCAGCAGCGCACGGTTGCGCAACAGGGCCGCGACCGCGAGGGCGCCACCGAGCGCCAACGTCGAGTGCAGGGCGAACGTCAGCAGCCACGTCACGAAGTTCGCGAAGACCGGATTCATGGCCGCTCCTTCTTCTGCTTCCTCTCGACATCGACGACGCGGCGCCGCAGGTCGTCGAGCTCGTCCGGTTCGATCTCGCCGGCGCGCAGCAGGTGGTTGACCAGCGCCAGCGGATCGCCGTCGAACAGGCGGGAGACCAGGTCGCCGACCAGGTTCTTCTGCACCTGCTCGGGCGCGAGCCGGGCGCGGTAGAGGAACTGGCGGCCCTGTTCGGTGTGCGCGACGAGGTCTTTCTCCTCCATCTTGCGCAACATCGTGGCGATCGTCGTCAGCGCGAGGCCACGGTCGGCGAGGGCTGCGTGCACCTCCGCCACCGGCGCTTCGCCGAGCGTCCACAGTGCCCGCAGGATCGCGAGCTGGAGGTCACCGAGATTGCGGGGTCCCTTCATGGCGGCCGACTACTACCACAGTAGTTCGGCGCCAACTACTCCGGTAGTAGAGGAACCTTCCGAGATTCTCGCAGATTGGGGAGAATCGCCCGAGCGAGCCTTCGCACACAGCTCGCCCCAACCGCGGCCCGATCAGCCGCCGACCACGGCGACGATGGTCCAGGTCATGGCGGTGGTCGACAGCACGCCGTTCGGCGCGAGCGGGTCGAGCACGGCCCACTGGGTGAACACGGAGCTGCCGACGTAGGAGGTCACCGCCGGCAGCGGCACCGGGATGATGCACATGCCGGAGCCCGCACCCCCACCGGAGGTCGTCGCGAACACCTGGACGTCGGCGCTGGTGCGCAGCAGACAGCCCGACGGCCCGTAGCCGAGCAGTTCGGTGAGGTCGGCCGGCAACGGGATGCCGCCGAGGTTCGTGTTGTCGAGGCCGAAGCCCCAGACACAGGCTCGCCCCGACGCGGCGTTGGACAGGGTGTGGGTCCAGGTGATGCCCGGCCAGGCGAGACCGCTCACCGAAGCGACCGGGACGAAGCCGCCCTCGCCCGCACAGCCGGTGCCGACGTCCAGCACGACGCCAGGACGTGCCGTGAAGCGGGTGATCATCCCGAAGCCGTTCTGCACGCTGCCGCTCGGGGCCAGGGCACTGCCGCCCGCGTAGACGCGCGAGGTGATGTTCTGGCTGCCGGTGGTGCCGCGGAAGTTGTAGTTGAAGGGCTGGTTGCCGAGGCTGTTGCCGTAGATGCGCACCTCGAGCACCACCGGGCGGAAGCGGTCCCAGGTGAACTGGGTGGTGAACGGCACGCTCATCACCACCGCCCCCGAGCCGCCGGCGTTGAGCTGCACCATGCCCCGCGACTTCACCGTGACGACGGTGCCCGGCACCATGTTGTTGTTGAAGGTGCCGGTGAGCCCGCCGAAGTTGCCGTAGCCCATCAGGAACTCGCAATCGATCTGCGCTGCCTGGCTGGTCAACGAGGTGCCGGCGAAGAAGTCGACCTGGATCAACCGCATCGGCTCGGCCAGCATCGCTTGCAGGCTCGCCGCCGAGAACCACTGCTGGTAGCGGCCGATGCCACCGGGGAACGGGCGGTCGACGTTCACCGCGGGCGCGTTCGGCACGGTGACCGCAATGTTCTGGGCGCAAAGCTCGGTGAGCCCGGAGACGAGCAGCGAGAGCAACAGGAGGGCGTTCTTCATGGGCGGACCGCGCAGGGAGCTATGCAGTGTAGCGCAAGCGGGGGCTGCCGGTGGGCGGGCTCCCGATCTCGTACTCCTAGCCTCGGCGAGATGGCAGGCAACAGGCCGTGTGGGCGGCGCCGGCTCGGGTCGCGGCGGTCGGGTCCGGCCGGCGGCATGGCGGGCTCTCGATCGGCCTGCCTAGAACCGCCCCCGGCCCTGGAACACCTTGGTCGCTCGGCCAGACGACGGGAGTGAGAACACGCAGGCCAACCTCACAGAATCAACCACCGCCCCATAACCCACCCTCCAGCGGCCACCCAGCGACCACCCACGAACAGGAACCCGACCTGGGTGTCCGACAGCACGCCGTTCCAGCAAGCGTAGAGCCCGACCCCGGGATCACCGCCGATGCGCTCCAGCCCGCGCAACAGGACGCTCTTGTGCCACGGAGGCAGATCGTCGATCTCGCCCTCGCTGACACGGTCGGGCCTCCCCCATCGCGCCTCGAAGCTCGCGAGGGTCTGCCCGAGCACGGAGTCGTCGAGGGAGTAGAAGCACTCGGCCCGTGCGATGGCGAGCGCCACCAGGACGGCGACGCCGAGCACGGCAAGAAGGCCACCCGCAACGAAAGCTCGCAGCCGCATCGACTTCTCTCGAGCGCCAGCCCGCTGCGACGGAGCGGCACGAAGAAGACCGTGCCCACACCGTCGAAGCGAGCATCAGACCGGCGGAGGCGGCATGGGCTTCCCGAACGTGCGGACTCGGGGCGGTGGCTGCCCACCACCCCACGAACTCAGCGCGTCGGCGTGCGCGGGCGTCCACCCTGCACACTGAACGCCTGGGTCGCTGGGCGGGCGGCACCTGGGGCCGCCGCCGTCGGCGCGCCAGCGGGTGCCGGGCCGACCGCCTTGGCGGACACGCCCATCGTCGCGAGCCCGCTCGTGGCCGGCTTCGGCGCGCCACCTTCCGCCAGGCGCTTCTTCACGTCGTCGGGCCGGTTCGCCTTGGCGATCGCGTCGTCGGCGGTGATCAGACCCTCGCCGTAGGCCTTCAGCAGCTCGTCCTCGAGCGTGGTCATCCCGTACTGGCGACCGGTCTGCATCAGGTTCAGGATCTGCGCCGACTTGCCTTCGCGGACCAGCGACTTCACCGCGTCGGTGGCGACCAGGATCTCGCGCGCGGCGACGCGACCGCCGCCGACCTTCGGCACCAGCGTCTGCGAGATCACGCCCTGCAGCGTGCTCGACATCTGCACGCGGACCTGCTGCTGCGCGTCGGTCGGGAACACGTCGATGATGCGATCGACGGTCGAGATCGCCGAGGTCGTGTGCAGCGTACCGAACACCAGGTGGCCGGTCTCGGCGGCGCTGATCGCCATCGAGATCGTCTCGAGGTCGCGCATCTCGCCGATCAGGATCACGTCCGGATCCTGCCGCAACGCGCGGCGCAGCCCTTCGCGGAACGACGCGCAGTCCTGGCCGATCTGCCGCTGCGTGACGAAGCACTTCTTGTCGGGGTGCACGAACTCGAGCGGGTCCTCCATCGTCAGGATGTGGCCGTGCTCGGTCTGGTTGATGAAGTCGATCATCGCCGCGAGCGTCGTCGACTTGCCCGAACCGGTCGGCCCGGTGACCAGCACGAGCCCGCGCGGCTTCGCGGCGAGGTCGAGGCAGATCTGCGGCAAGCCGAGCTTCTTCGCGTCGGGGATCTGGTCGGGGATCTGGCGCACGACCACGCCGACGGCGTTGCGCTGGTGCAGCGCGTTCACGCGGAAGCGCGCGAGGTCCTTCACCGCGTAGGAGAAGTCGATGTCCTTCTCCTTCTGGAAGCGCTCCCACTGCTCGGGTGCCATCAGCTGCCGCGCGAGGTCGGCGGTCTGCTCGGGCGACAGCCGGCCGAACTCCTCCTGCGGCTGGACCTCGCCGTCGATGCGGAAACCCGGCGCCGTACCCGCCTTGACGTGCAGGTCGGAAGCGCCCTTGTGGACCATCGTGCGAAGCAGATTCTGGATCTCGAGCGACACGTTCTCTCTCCCCTCGTGAGTGGCGCCGCCTCGATCCCCGGCCCCGAATCGGTCGCGTGGGCTCGACGGCTGAGGGGCGGGTTCCCGATTTGACCCAGGCCGAGACGAGCGGGCACGCCGTGGCGGCGCTGCTATCGTGCCCCGTACGTGCCCATGGCAACCGCGTCTCGACTGTCCGTCTGCTGCAGCACGGCGCTGATGGCAGGTTGTTGCGGCCCGGCATGGCCACCGGGAGGCGTCGAACGGCAGGTGGTCGCGATCGACAATCCCGCCGCAGTGCAGCTCTTCGCCTGCTGCGACGCCGATGGCGACGGGGACGGAGACGTGCGCATCGAACTCGGCTCGGCTCCTCGGATCACCACGGAGCTGCCGTGTGCCGCATGGTGGCTCGACGCGTTCGTGGACGGGCGGCACTGGCAACTGCCGCTGCCGCTGCATCGCCAGGCCGTGCGGCCGGCGACGCTGGAACTGACCGTGACCCCGCCGCCAACCGCCTCGCCGCTGCCTGGCTTCGTCTGGATCCCGCCGGGCCCTGCCGTGTGCGGCGACGTGCTCGGCATCGGCCAGGAGATCGAACGGCCGGCGCGCGTGCAGTCGTTCCCGGGCTTCTGGCTCGGCGCGCACGAGGTCACCAATGCGGAGTTTGCGGCGTTCCTCGACGCCTGCGGCGACGCCGTCGACCCGCAGTGGCTCGATCTCGACAGCCACCAGTGCCGCGTGCGCCACGGCGCCGACGGTCGCTGGCACAGCGACGCCCCGCAGCTGCCGGTCGTCACCATCGCCCACGCCGGGGCGCTGGCCTACTGCGCACACCGCACCGCGGCGACCGGCCTCGTGCATCGCCTGCCGAGCGAGTGGGAATGGGAGAAGGCCGCGCGCGGGCCGCGTTCGTCGACCTACGCCTACGGCGACGTCTACCGCCAGGCCGCCGCGAACCAGGAGAGCGGTGAACTGCGCCCGGTCGGCAGCCACGCGCCGAACGGCTTCGGCCTGTTCGACATGACGGGCAACGCCTTCGAGTGGGTCGCCGACGTGCACCCGGCGTCGGACGGCGCCAACCCGGGCGGCGCGGCTCCATCCCACCGGGTGCTGCGCGGCGGCTCGTTCGTGCTCGACGGCATCTACCTGCGCAATTCGCTGCGGATGAAGCTCCGTCCCGGAGTTCGCGCGGACGATGTGGGTTTCCGGGTCCTGTTGGAGACGACGCCACCATGAACACGCCGATCCTCCCCGCCGTGCTCGCTCGCTGTGCCGGCCTCACCCTGGCCGCAGCAGCCACCGCCCAGATGGAACTCCGTCAGGCGGACCTCTACGACCCCGTGACCTTCGCCGCATTCGCGCCGGCGGTCGGCGACGACTGCCCGGACCTGCGCCTGTGCGACCTGACCGGACGGCCGCGAGCGTTGGCGGCGCTGCGCGGCCGCACCGTCGTGCTGGTGAAGGGCAGCTTCACTTGACCCCCGTTCCGTCGCAACGCCGCAGGTCTGCGGCGTCTCCTCGAGCGCGCGGGGCAGCACGACGTGCAATTCGTGTTCGTCTACCAGCGCGAACCACACGCCGGCCAGATGGCGTTCGCCGACATCCAGCAGCCCGCCGACCTCGGCGAACGGGTGCAGCTGGCGCGTCGCACGTGTGAAGCGATGGCGCTGCCGCCGGACCAGATCTGGGTCGACGGCATGGACGACCAGAGCCGGGCCCTGTTCGGCAACCTGCCGAGCCCGGCGATCGTCGTGGATCCGTTCGGCGTGATCCGCGCCAAGCTGCCGTGGGCCGAGCCCGAGCTGCTGGCGCCGCTGCTGAAGGAGCTGGTGCCGACCTTCGCCGCGACGGCCAGACAACTCCTGCAGCCGAGTCCCGAGGGCGATGCGCACGACCGCCCGGATAGCGGCCCGACTCCGACCCCGGAGCGACAGCTCGGCGCCAAGCTCTTCCGGATGCGCCAAGGTGGCTCCGACGCGGCTCTGCCGGTCTCGCTGGCGGCGATCGCAGCCAGCACGATGCTGCCGACGGACACGGAGCTGCCGGACGGCGATCCCTGGCTGCGGCTCGTTGCCGCGGCCGCGATGGTGGCCGCACATCCGGACGACGCTCGCTGCGCCGACTGGCTCGCATTGCTCGCCACCGCGAACGAACCCGCCGTGCGACAGTGGGAGTTGCAGCGCCGGATCGAGCGCCTGCGGCGGAGCCAGGACGACGCTGGCTTGCGGGCCGCGGAGCAGCAACTCGCCGCCCTGCAGAAGGCGCACGCTTGGCTGGTGGCTCCGACGAACCGCTGAGTGGCTCGCCTACTTGCCGGCGTCGACCGCCGGCGGCTCGCGCCCGGCGAGCCTGCACAGCTCGAGAACGACCGGGTCGACGACCGCCTTGCCGCGGATCGTCAGCGTCTGCTTGCCATCGAACAGCGGCAGCAGTTCGTTGGCGAACGCAGCCTTGCGCACCTTGCCCTTCACCGTCGCGGCCAGCGCCTTGACCCTCGCCGCAGTCTCTCGGCCGAGCCGGCGGTCGCTGCCGCGCTTCTGCGATGCGAGGTAGGCCTCGAGCTCGGCGCGGCAACGGGCGGTGAAGCCCTGTTCGCCGTCGATCGCGCGCCAGGTGCGCGCCAGCAGGGCCGCGTCGCGGCAGTCCTGCTGCTCGAGGCGCGCCAGCAACCGCTCGTTCGCCGCGCGGTCGTTCGCGGCTGGCAGCGCGCCGATGCGGGCGTGCACGAGGTCGACCACGGTGCGGCGGTACAGGGCGTGCTCCTTCGGGTCGAGCGACGGACCGGCCAGTCGTTCGAACGTGTCGACAACCGCCAGCAGCGCGTCGGCGTCGTCGAGCGAAGCGATCACCCCGTCGAGCACGACCAGCGCGAACGGGTTCTGAGCCAGCGCAGCCCCGAGGCACGCCAACGCCTCGGCACGCTGCCGTTCCGCCGGCAGCCGGTCGAACGCGCGGCGCATCGCCATCGTGTCGAGGTGCGCGTCGAACGAGTGCTCGCACGACCAGACGATCGCCTGGTGGAACACCATCGGCCGCCGACCGCCGCGGTCGTCGTGGTTCCAGCCGGCGTGCACGGTGGTCGCTTCGTCGCCGCCGGACGCGTACTGCTCGCCGACGCAGCGGAACCGGCCGGTCTTCGGGTCGTGGTCCATGCGCACCAGCGCGCAGTGGCCCGGCTGGCCCGCGGTCGCCGCCGGCACGCCGACGATGCGCCAGGTGCGCGCGCCGATGTTGCCCATCGTTCCGCACACGCCGCCGTCCTTCCACATCATCTGGATCGAGCCGTAGGCGAACGGGAACGGCGCGAGCCGCCGCGCCGACTGCATGTCGAACTGCTGCGCGATGTCGCCGATGTACTCGCCGTAGGTCTTCAGCTCGCCGCGATCGCGGAACGCGGCCCAGATCGCCTCGCGTTCGCGCAGCGGCTGGTCGTCGGCGGCGAGCATCAGCAGCAGCGGCCACGGCGCCTGCAGCGGAAAGCGCGGCCAGCGGCGTTCGGCGCGCAC
>JAEUHU010000014.1 GCA_016793305.1 Planctomycetota bacterium | reverse complement strand
GGAACGGTCCGAGTCGGTTCTAGGCATCGTCGTGTGCTTCGCTACCATACCGCGCCTGCAATGCAGAGCGCCGCACCGAAGACGCCGCCGCCCGACCCTCGCGAGTCGGCGCTCGCCAAGAGCCTCGGGCTGCCGGAGCTGGTCGCGCGCGTCCTGCTGGCCCGTGGCATCGACTCGGTGGACCAGGCGAAGGCCTTCCTGCGGCCCGACCTGAGTGCCCTGCACGACCCGTTCGCCTTCGTCGACATGCCGAAGGCCGTCGAGCGCATCCACCAGGCACTGCGCAGCGGCAAGCCGATCCTGATCCACGGCGACTACGACGTCGACGGGATCAGCGGCACGGTGCTGCTGCACAAGTTCTTCCAGCTGCTGCACGCCACCAGCAAGCCGTTCATCCCCGCCCGCGCCGACGGCTACTCGTTCTCGCGCGCCAGCGTCGACGCGATCACCCAGGGTGGCTTCGACCTGGTGATCTCGGTCGACAACGGCACCAACGCGATCGGGCCGATCACCGAACTGCAGCAACGCGGCGTCGACGTGATCGTCACCGACCACCACGGCACCAGCGAGAACGTGGCCCCGGCGTTCGCGGTGCTGAACCCGCGGCTGCCTGGCGCCGGCTATCCCGACCGCAACCTGGCGGGCTGCGGCGTCGCCTTCCGGCTGGCGGCGGCGCTGGCCAGTTCGCTGACCGGCAGCCTGCTGCAGAGCGCCGAGTTCCGCGAGTTCCTGGTCGACGCGATGAGCTACGTCGCGCTCGGCACCGTCGCCGACGTGGCGCCGCTCGCCGGCGAGAACCGCACGCTGGTGTTCCACGGCCTGCGCTCGCTCGGCCAGAGCCGCAATCCGGGCATCCGCGCGCTGATGGACGCGGCCGGCCTCGGCCACCGCGGCGTCGCCGTCGAGGACATCGCGTTCCGGCTGGCCCCGCTGATCAACGCCGCTGGCCGCGTCGGCCACGGTCTCGACGCCGTGCAGCTGCTGTGTGCGCCCGGCTACCACGAGGCGCAGCAGGCCGCGAAGGTGCTCGAACGGCACAACGAGGAACGTCGGAAGGTCGAACGCCAACTCCAGGACGAGGTGCTACAGCTCGCCGCCAAGGAGGCCGGCCCGACCATCGTGCTCGGCGGCGACCACTGGCACGCCGGCGTGCTCGGCATCGTCGCCGCGCGCGTCGCCGAGACCACCGGCAAGCCGGTGCTGCTGGTCGCGTTCCACGGCGAGGTCGGCCGCGGCTCCGGCCGCTGCACGACCGGCGTGCACCTGCGCGACGCGCTGGCGGCCTGCGGCGACGTGCTGCTCGCCCACGGCGGCCACGCCGCCGCCGCCGGCCTCGAAGTGCGACGCGAGCAGTTCGCCACCTTCCAGGCCCGCTTCGCCGAAGCATGCAGCCGTCAGCCGAGGCGCGGGGATGCGATCTCGGTCGACGGCACGGCGACGTTCGCCGAACTCGATCCGCACACCGTGCGGCGCTTCGACCTGCTCGGCCCGTTCGGCAGCGGCCACCCGCGCCCACGCTTCCGCACCCGCTCGGTCCGCGTCGCCGGCACCCCGTTCGTCGACGTGCGCGGCAGCGACGTGCGGCTGCGCCTCGTGCACCAGGGCACCATGCTGCCAGCCCGCCTCGTGCGTGGCACCCAGCGGTTCGAGGAGCTCCGCAACCACCGCGGCACCTGGACCGTCGACCACACACCGCGCCTCGCCCGCACCGGCGAGGACGGCGTGGTCCAGCTCGACCTGCAGGACCTGATCCGCGAACCGGACGCCCCCGAGGCCACGCCGCGCTTCGCCTGACGCCCTCTCTCGCCACCCTCGTGACGACGCCAACCCCGCCGAACGTTCCCGCAACCAAGAAGGGCCCGATCCGCCGCCTCTACGACTGGGTGCTGCACTGGGCCGACACGCGCTACGCGCTGCCGGCCCTGTTCGTGCTCAGCTTCGCCGAGAGCAGCTTCTTCCCGATCCCACCCGACGTGCTGCTGATCGCGCTGTGCATCGGCAACGTGCAGAAGGGCTACCGCTTCGCTCTGTGGTGCTCGATCGCGTCGGTGCTCGGCGGCATCGCCGGCTACGCGATCGGCGCGTTCCTGTGGAACCTCGAGTTCGTGCACGGCTTCTTCCTGAACTACGTGTTCAGCCAGGAGACGTTCGACCACGTCGGCCAGCTGTACAAGGACTGGGACTTCTGGATCGTGTTCGTCGCCGCCTTCACGCCGATTCCCTACAAGGTGATCACCATCACCGCCGGGGTGTTCGGCACCCACTTCGCGATGTTCGTGCTGGCCTCGGCGATCGGCCGCAGCGCCCGGTTCTTCCTGGTCGCCTGGCTGTTCCGCCGCTTCGGACCGCCGATCAAGGACTTCATCGAACGGCGCTTCGGCCTCGTCACGATCGTCGGCACGATGCTGCTGATCGGCGGCTTCCTCGCCTTCAAGCTGCTGCTGCCCGGCAAGACCGGCGACACGCCGCCCCAGCAGCCGCCGGCGGTCCAGCAGCCGAAGTGAACGCGTTGTTCGTGCTGGTGCCGGCCGATCGCTCCGTCGACGAGTGGCTGGCGGCCTGCGCCGTACCCCCTCGCCTCGCGCAGCGCCGCTACCCCCGCGCCGACGGCCCCGCCCACCTGCACAGCCTCGTGCGCGCCGCCGCCGATCGCCGCGCGACTTCGTCCTGGCGGGGCCTCGCCACCGCCATGCTCGGCGGTGCCCTGCTCGGTGCCACCGTGAACGGCATCCTGACCGCCGGCTTCGGCATGCTCGGCGGGCTGCTCGAGGTCGCCATGCCGCTCGGGTTCTGCCTCGGCGCGTTCCTCGGTGGCTTCACCGCCGCGATGACCGGCACCGCGCAGCCGCGCGACGAACTGCGGCCGCTGCTGCAGCAGGCGACTCCTGGCAGCACGCTGCTGCAATGGAGCTGCCCCGATCCCGCCCCGCTGCGCGCGCTCGCGGCCACCGCCGCACGCTCTGGCCTGGCGCACCGGCTGTGCGTCTCCTGAAGCGCCTGCCCGCGACCTGGGATTCGCAGTCGCCCCACAACCGCCCGCCACCTACAACGCAGCCATGCCGAAGCGGCTCTTCCTGATCGACGGCACCGCCCTCGCCTACCGCAGCTTCTTCGCCTTCCAGGGCACCGGCCGTTCGCCGCTCACCACCAGCAGCGGCCACCCGACCGCGGCGACCTACGGCTTCTGCACGACGCTGCGGGCGCTGCTCGAACGCGAGCAGCCCGACGCCGCCGCGATCGCGTTCGACGGCCCACGCGGCGCGTTGCAGCGCACCCAGCTGTATCCCGAGTACAAGTCGACCCGCGAGAAGATGCCCGACGAGATGCGCGTGCAGCTCGACGACATCCGCGAAGCGGCGCGCGGTTTCGGCATCCGCATCGTCGAGAGCGACACGCACGAAGCCGACGACGTGATCGGCACGCTGGCGGTGCGCGGCCGGGATGCCGGCATGGAGGTGTTCGTCGTCACCGGCGACAAGGACTTCCTGCAGATCGTCGACGACCAGATCAAGCTGTGGAACCTGCGCAGCTCGACCAGCAAGCCGGAGATCGTCGACGCCGCGGCGGCGCTTCTGAAGTGGGGCGTGCCGACCACGGCGATGGTCGACCTGCTGGCGCTGATGGGCGACAGCTCCGACAACGTGCCGGGTGTGCCGAAGGTCGGCGAGAAGACCGCGGTCGAGCTGCTGCAGCAGTTCGGCTCGCTCGACGCGATCTACCAGCGGCTGGGTGAGGTCAAGAAGGCGTCGATCCAGAAGTCGCTGGCCGAGAACGAGAACCTGGCGCGCTTGTCGAAGCAGCTGGTGACGCTGCACCTCGACGTGCCGATCGACGTCGACGTCGCGGCCCTGCCGCCGCCAGCGCCCGATCCCGAGCTGCTGCGGCCGCTGTTCCAGCGCCTGCAGTTCACCAACCTGCTCGCCGACCTCGCCGCCCGGAAGGCGCCGCAGGCCCATGTCGAGCAGCAGTACGACGTGGTGCGCGACGCGGCCGCGTTCGACGCGCTGCTCGCGACGCTGCGCCGCAGCGAGCGGGTCGCCGTGGCCGGCGAACTGAGCCCCGGTGGCGTGCGCGGCCGCCGGCTCGGCGGCCTCGCGTTCGCTTGGGCGCCGGGCCGCGCCAGCTACGTGCCGTTCGACCGCGCCGAGGCGCTGCGGCCGGGTGGTCGCAGTGCCGTGCTCGCCGAGCTCGGGTCCCTGCTCGCCGCCCCCACGCCCAAGAAGGTCGTGCACGACCAGAAGCGCCTGCTCGCCGCCCTGCGGCTCGCCGGCCTGCCGACGCCGCACTTCGCGGACGACGTCGAGCTGATGAGCTACTGCAGCGATCCCGGCACGACCTCGCACTCGCTCGAGGCGCTGGCGCTGCGCGAGTTCGCGTTCAAGAAGCAGAGCCCGAAGGATCTGGTCGGCACCGGCAAGAAGCAGCGCACCTTCGCCGAGGTGGACCCGGCCCTGGTGGCGTCGTTCGTCGACGAAGAAGCGGACCTGATCCTGCGCCTGCACGCACCCCTGGCCGAACGGCTGCAGAAGGTCGGCACCGTCGCGCTCTACCGCGAGCTCGAGATGCCGCTAGCACCCGTGCTGCACCAGATGGAATGGGAAGGCATCGCACTCGACAAGGAGCAGCTGGCGCTGTTGTCGCGCGAGATGCAGGACCGCATCACCACGCTCGAGGCGCGCGTGCACGAGCGCGCCGGCCACCCGTTCAACCTCGGTTCGCCGCAGCAGCTGGGCGTGGTGCTGTTCGACGAGCTCGAGGTGCACAAGCTCGCCGAGCTGCCGAAACCCAAGCGCACGCCGACCGGCCAGTACAAGACCGACCACGAAGTGCTCGAGAAGGTCGCCAAGCACCACGAGGTGCCGGCCCTGGTGCTCGAGTGGCGCCTGCTGACCAAGCTGAAGGGCACCTACGTCGACAGCCTGCCGCTCCTCGTCGACCCCTCGACGAAGCACGTGCACACGACGTTCAACCAGGCGGTCGCGGCGACCGGACGACTCAGCAGCGAAGATCCGAACCTGCAGAACATCCCGATCCGCACCGACGAGGGCCGCAAGGTGCGGGCTGCGTTCGTGGCGCGCGAGCGTTCGTGGCAGCTGCTGTCGGCCGACTACTCGCAGATCGAGCTGCGCATCCTGGCCCACGTCTCCGGCGACCGGGCGCTGGTCGAGTCGTTCCAGCGCGGCGAGGACATCCACGCGCGCACCGCGGCGATCGTGCACGGGCTGCTGCCGGCGATGGTGACGCCCGAGCTGCGCAACCAGGCGAAGATCGTCAACTACGGGCTGATGTACGGCATGGGCGCGTCGCGCCTCGCCGCCGAGACCGGCATGCGGCCGCCGGAGGCGAAGAAGTTCATCGAGGCCTACTTCCGGGCCCTGCCCGGCGTGAAGCGCTACCTCGACGGCTCGCTGCAGCAGGCCCGCGAGAAGAAGGAGGTCTGGACGATGTTCGGCCGCCGCCGCCCGCTGCCCGACATCGACTCGACCAACGCGATGCAGCGCATCGCCGCCGAGAACATGGCGGTCAACACGCCGATCCAGGGTGCCGCCGCGGACATCGTGAAGCGCGCGATGCTGGCGGTGCAGCGCGAGCTCGACCGGCGTTCGCTGCGCGCGCGCCTCTTGCTGCAGGTGCACGACGAACTGGTGCTCGACGTGCCCGACGACGAACGGCTCGAGGTCGAACGCCTCGTCAAGGACGCGATGATGGGTGCAGCGCAGCTGGTGGTGCCGCTCGAGGTCGCGATCGGTCACGGCCGCACGTGGCTCGCGGCGCACTGAACCTTAGCCCGGAGAACGAACGCCGCTCTATCGCCACGGCCCCGCTTCGGTGACCGCGACCACCCGTTCGCCCTCGACGCGGAACAGCCCGCGATACCCACCCAACCAGATCCTCCCGGCGGCATCCTGGTGGGTGCACTGGATCGCGTTGGTAGTCAGGCCGTCGGCCTCGGCGTAGTTGCGGTAGCTGC
>JAEUHU010000566.1 GCA_016793305.1 Planctomycetota bacterium | reverse complement strand
CTCGTCGGCGTAGCGCAGGTGCAGCGAGTCCTTGTCGGCCTCGCTGTAGACGGCGACCGACTGGATGCCGAGATCCTTGCACGCGCGCAGGATGCGCAGCGCGATCTCGCCGCGGTTGGCGATCAGGATGCGTTGGAACATGGCAAGCCCGCCCTCAGCGGATCAGGAACAGGGGCTGGCCGAACTCCACCGGTTCGCCGTTCTTGACGAGGATCTCGAGGATCTCGAACTCGCGTTCGGCCTTGATCTCGTTCATCACCTTCATCGCCTCGATGATGCACAGCGTCTTGTCGCTGCTCGTGCGATCCCCGACCTTGCAGAACGGCTCCGCCTCGGGCGACGCCGCGCGGTAGAAGGTGCCGAGCATCGGCGACTTGAAGACCTCGCCCTTCGGCTCGCCGGCGGGAGCGGCCCCGCCGGAGGCACTGGCCGGTGCGGCGTGCGACGCCGCCATCGGCATCGCCGCCATCGGCGGCATCGCCATCGCCGTCGGGGCCGCGTAGGTGACCGCGTGCGGCTCGGTGCGGCGCACCCGCCAGCGGGTGGCGCCCTCTTCGAGCTCCACTTCGACGACATCCTTCTGGACCATCAGTTCGATCAGGCGCTCGAGCTGGGTCAGACGGTCGGCAGCACCGTTCCCGGCACTGCCGGTGTTGGGCTTGCTGGACCCGGTGGTCTTGGACTGGGAGAGGCGGGCGGACTTGTCGGTGCGCTTCTGGGCCATCGATTCGAGACTCCTGGGAGCCAAGTGGCTGCCAAGTCCGCGCAAGTGAAGGACCGACGGTCGACCGAGTCCAGCGTGAGTTGGCGATGTTGCCGCACCGCCACGCGCACGATTGCCGACTTCAGGCTTGCTCGGCGATCTGCACGGCGTTCAGCGCCGCACCCTTGCGCAGCTGGTCGCCGCACAGCCAGAACGACACGCCGTTGCCGAACACCCGCCCCGCCCGCACGCGCCCGACGGCCACTTCGTCGCGGCCGGTCCAGTCGCGGGGCATCGGATACGGCGGCACGGCCGAGGCTTCGACCACGTGCAGGCCGGGCGCCTCGCGCAGCACCCGCAACGCTGCGTCGACCGTCAGCGGCCGTTCGAAGTCGGCGCTGATCGCCTCGCTGTGGCAGCGCTCGACCGGCACGCGCACGCAGGTCGCTTCGACGCGCAGCGCCGGCAGGTCGAGGATGCGCCGCAGTTCGTGCAGCAGCTTGTCTTCCTCGCGCGTGTAGCCGTCGGCCTTGAACACGTCGACCTGCGGGAACACGTTCGCAGCGAGCGTCTGCGGCAGCGCCTGTGGCGGCACCGGCGGCTCGCCAGCGAGCCACGCGCCGAACGCCGCCCGCAGTTCGTGCACGGCCTGCTGGCCGGCCCCCGAGGCCGCCTGGTAGGTGCTGACCACGACTGCCCGCAGCCCCGCCTGCCGGTGCAGCGGTCCGAGGGCGAGCGAGGCGAGGATCGTC
The DNA here is from genome assembly GCA_016793305.1 of Planctomycetota bacterium. Next base: position 18,071 of record JAEUHU010000566.1, on the reverse strand, counting down.
GAGCAGTTCGGGTTGGCGATCAGGCCGCGGTGCCCGGCGAGGGCTGCGGCATTGACCTCGGGGACGACCAGCGGGACCGCCGGATCGCGCCGGAACGCCGAGCTGTTGTCGACCACCAGCGCCCCGGCGGCGACCGCCAGCGGTGCCTGTTCGCGGGCGACCGCGCTGCCCGCGGCGAACAACGCCACCGAGACGCCGCGAAAGCTGTGCGGCCCGAGTGCCTCGACCGGCACCGCCTCGCCCTGGAACGACAGCGTGCGGCCGGCCGAGCGCTTCGAAGCCAGCAGCCGCAGCGTGCGCACCGGGAAGCGCCGGGCAGCCAGCACCTGCAGCAGTTCCTGGCCGACCGCACCGGTCGCACCGACGATCGCCACGACGTGCTTGCTCATGCGGAACGCTCCCCGGTCGAAGTCGCGTTCCATTCCCCGGACTTGCCGCCCGACTTGTGCAGCAGCCGCACGTCCTCGAGCCGCGCGTCGCGGCAGCGGGCCTTGACCATGTCGTAGACGCAGAGCCCGGCGACGCTGGCGGCCACCATCGCCTCCATCTCGACGCCGGTCGGGCCGGTGGTCCGCGCTTCGCTCACCACCTCGAGGCCGTCGTTGCCGAGTGGTGCGAACTCGACCCCGACGTGGGTCAGCGCCAGCGGATGGCACAACGGGATGAGCCGTGCCGTGTCCTTCGCCGCCTGGATGCCGGCGATCCTGGCCACGGCCAGCACTTCGCCCTTCGGCAATCGACCGGCGACCACCAGGTCGCGCGTCGCCGCATCGAGCCGCACCAGCGCCCGCGCCCGCGCCACCCGGACCGTCGCGGGCTTCTGCGACACGTCGACCATGCTGGCGCGACCGCTCGGATCGAGATGGGACAGGCCATGGGGCTCGGGCTTCGGCAGTGGATCGCTCACGCCCGGCAGCCTACGTCAAGGACGCCCCACCGTCCGCAGCCGGCAGGATTCCGTTCGGCAACCCGCGCGCATCGACGTATAGATCCCCGCGCGCGCCGACGGCGGTGGCGCCGGTCCGATCGACCTCCGGCCCCTGGTGGTTTTCCGGGCACGGCTTTCCGTGCATCCCGGAACCCTGGAACGCCGATTCCGACGCACCGGCATCGCCGTGCCCCCAAGGGTCGGCTCGCCCTCGAATCCACATGGTGAACGTCCCTCCGGTGCGGTCCGCTCGTCTCCCCGCGTTCGTCTCGGCCCTGCTGCTCGGTCTCGCCGGTTCGCCGCTGCTGGCCCAGACGCTCGAGAGCCGCCTCTCGACCATGCTGGAACCGGTCGGCAGCGCCAGCCTGCCGCAGTTGTTCGACCTCGCCGGACAGCTCGCCGACGCCGCCCCGGACGAGAACCTCGATGCGTTCCGCGACGCCCTGGTCCGGCTGTGCGGCAAGAACCCCGAGCCGCGCGCCCGGCTCGCCGCGGCCCTGGCGCTGCGCGAGGTCAAGGAGGACGGCACCTTCGGCAAGGAGCTGCTCGAGCTGCTGAAGCCGGTCGCGGGTGCAGGGCCCGACGAGCTGCGCATCACCGCCCTGACCGTGCTCGCCGAGGACCGGCTGTTCAACCAGCGCATCCTGCCCGACGTGCGCAAGCTCGTCGAAGGCATCGCCAAGAACGACACCGAGCCGCCGCACGTGCGCCTCGAGGCAGCCCTGGCGTTCTACCGCGCCGGTACCGTCGCCCAGCAGGAGCAGGCGCTGCAGATCCTCGGCCAGTTCCTGCAGTCGAGCGACAAGGAATTGCAGCAGCGCGGCGCCCTGGCGCTGGCCGAGCTGAACGTCACCGGCGGCCCGGCGTGGGCGATCCTGCGCGAGATCCAGTATCAGCCGACCGACGCCGGTCGGCGCGCCCGCCTGCTGGTCCAACGCGAGGAGATGCGCCGTGAGTTCGAGCAGGCGCTGACCAAGCTGCGCGCCGCGCAGGTGACAGGCGGCGCGCCGATCGCCGAGCCGAAGGGCGACTACGCGATGCTCGACGAGGTGCGCCAGCGCATCCACCGGCAGCACATCCGCGGCAGCGAGGTGACCGACGCCGAACTGGTCGAGTACGCGGCCAAGGGCATGCTCGGCGGACTCGACCCGCACAGCACGCTGTTCACCAGCGAAGAGTACCAGCGGTTCTTCTTCGACCTCGACCGCGAGTACGGCGGCATCGGCGCGTTCGTCAATTTCGACCAGGACAACGACTTCTCGATCATCCGTCCGATCTACAGCGGCCCGGCCTACCGCGCCGGCCTGCGCAGCGGCGACAAGATCCTCGAGGTCGACGGCTGGGAGACCGGTGGGCACACCACCGAGGAGATCATCAAGAAGCTGAAGGGCCGCCCCGACACGCCGGTGACCCTGAAGGTGTTCCGCGCCGGCTTCCAGAAGCCGGAGGAGATGACCATCGTGCGCCAGCAGATCGCCGTGCCGGCGGTCAACTGGACCATGGTGCCGGGCAACATCGGCTACGTGGAGCTGATCAGCTTCAGCCAGAACATCAGCCAGGAGCTGCAGGTGGCCCTGCGCGACCTGCAGGGCAAGGGGGCCGTGGGCATCGTGCTCGACGTGCGCAACAACACCGGCGGCTTCCTGCGCGAGGCGACCGCGATCGTCGAGCAGTTCCTCGAGGGTGAGCACCTGGTCGTCTACACGAAGGGGCCGGCCGAGCCACGCAACCCCTACAACACCTCGAAGCGCAAGCGCGAGGTCTGCAAGCTGCCGCTGGCGATCCTGACCAACAACCTGTCCGCGTCCGCCAGCGAGATCACCGCCGGCGCCTTGCAGGACCACAAGCGCGCCGTCGTGATCGGCGAGCGCTCCTACGGCAAGGGCAGCGTGCAGAACCTCTACCCGGTGCGCAGCGACCCGGCCGAGGAGTTCGACGACCTCAACGGCGACCAGGTCTGGCAGGTCGGCGAGCCCTTCACCGATCGCAACAAGAACGGCAAGTACGACGCCGGCTCGCACATCAAGCTGACGATCGCCAAGTACTACCTGCCGAGCGACCGCTGCCCACACCGCGAGTTCGACAAGGAAGGCCACGTGATCCCCGGCTGGGGCGTGATGCCGGACAAGGTGCTCGACGTGGTCGAGACCAAGCCCGAGGACGCGTGGAAGAACACCGCCGTGTTCGCGCTGCTGAAGAAGGCCGTGTTCCGCGACTACGTGAAGAAGCACATGGCCCAGCACGAGGCCCTGTTCCGGCAGCTCGCCGAAGGCGACGGCGGCGACCCCAAGCGCTACCCGGACTTCGCGGCCTTCTATCAGGGCCTCGACACGAAGCTCACCGAGGACGACGTGCGGCGCTGGCTGCGCTACGAGGTCCGCGACCAGGTCAGCGACCTGCGCGGGGCGGTCTACCCGGGGCAGCGGGCGCTCGGCGATCCCCAGGAGGACGCGCAGCTGCAGGAAGCCGTGCGCACGCTGCTGGGGCAGATCGGCCAGGACATCCGGACGATCGCCGCCTACCAGGGCGTGCTGAAGATCCCGTTCGACGGCGAGCAGACGGCCAAGAAGGACGGCGCGCCGGCGAAGTGACCGCGGCACCACCGGCACCCGCCGGTGGCCGGGCGGGCCGCGATCCTGGGGTCGCCGAGCGCCCCCATTTGCGAATCGGTGCGCACGCCGATCGGTTCGCGTGCCGGCCAGCCACTCCCCGATTTCGCTAGGGCGAGGGTTGCGCACATGGACGGGCCCCAATATCTAGTGGCCCCTCTGCGGTCGACCCTAGCCCCGCCGACGCCTCGGAACCACCCGTGTCTCCGAGCCTTCGGGTCCCGGCCAGGTCCCCCGCAGCGGTCAGGGCGCATCAGTCGCCAGGACCGTTGCTCTGTGGCTCCCACCCGATCATCGTCGGCAACGCCGATGCCCTTTCGGATCGTCTGGCTCCCCGCTCGTCACGGGTTCCAGCACGCGCCGAGCTCCCGTTCGGTCGACGCGGTCGACCCGCGGGAGTCCCGCCAGGAACGGAGGTCCTGGCGGCTCGTCCCAGCTGGCCCGTCGGGCTGGCCGGGCAGGTGGGCAGGCGCCACCCGCACGGCGAGCGGTTTCCACGAGCAGCGGCCCGGTGTCGGCGTCGGTTTCGGTCGTTCCCATGCAGGCGGTTCATCCGGTGGTCACCGGTCAGGAGGAAGTCGCGTGAAGGTCCAACGTCGGTTCACGGTCAAAGGCAAGTCCCCGTACGAAGGGATCCCGTTCAGCAAGCGCAACTCGGAGATCCGGAACACCAACGGCTCGCTGGTGTTCGAGGCACGCGACATCGACGTGCCCACCCACTGGACCCAGGTCGCGGTCGACATCCTGGCGCAGAAGTACTTCCGCAAGGCCGGCGTGCCGCAGCGCGGCACCGCCGAGCACGGCGACGCCGAAGGCAAGCTGCTGACCGACGAACGCGGCAACCCGGTGCTCGGCGGCGAACGCGACGCGCGCCAGGTGTTCCACCGGCTCGCCAGCTGCTGGCGCCACTGGGGTGAGGAATACGGCTACTTCGACGGCGCCGACGACGCGCAGACGTTCGAGGACGAGCTGTGCCACATGATGGCAGCGCAGCACGCGGCCCCGAACTCGCCGCAGTGGTTCAACACCGGCCTGCACCACGCCTATGGCATCAGCGGCCCGGCCCAGGGCCACTGGTTCATGGAAGGCTCGGGGAGCGAGCCGGGCAAACTGCACAAGAGCCGTAGCGCCTACGAACGGCCGCAGCCGCACGCCTGCTTCATCCAGTCGGTGACCGACGACCTGGTGAACGAAGGCGGCATCATGGACCTGTGGACGCGCGAGGCGCGTCTGTTCAAGTACGGCTCGGGCACCGGCAGCAACTTCTCGATGCTGCGCGGCGAGAACGAACCGTTGTCGGGCGGCGGCAAGAGCTCGGGCCTGATGAGCTTCCTGCGCATCGGCGACCGCGCCGCCGGCGCCATCAAGTCGGGCGGCACGACGCGCCGCGCCGCGAAGATGGTCTGCCTCGACCTCGACCACCCGGACATCGAGACCTTCGTCACCTGGAAGGTCGTCGAGGAGCAGAAGGTCGCCGCCCTCGTCGCCGGCAGCAAGCTGATCCGCCGCCACCTGAACGCCGTGGTCAACGCCTGCCACGTGCCGGGCGACGACGGCACCTCGCGCGTGGTCACCGTGCCGCGCGACAACGAACGGCTGCGCCTGGCCCTGGTCGAGGCGCGCGCCGCCTGCGTGCCGGAGGCCTACGTGCAGCGCGCCATCCAGCTCGGTGGCCAGGGCCTGAAGGCGATCGACGTGCCCGAGTACACCACCGACTGGGACGGCGAGGGCTACGCCACCGTCTCCGGCCAGAACTCGAACAACTCGGTGCGTGTGCCGAACGAGTTCTTCCGCGCCGTCGAAGAGGGCGGCAAGTGGCGGTTGATCCGCCGCACCGACCGCGCGGTGGCGCGCGAGGTCGACGCCCGCGCGCTGTGGGACAAGGTCGCCTACGCCGCCTGGGGCTGCGCCGACCCGGGCGTGCAGTACGACACGACCATCAACGAGTGGCACACCTGCCCCGCCGACGGTCGCATCAACGCCAGCAATCCGTGCAGCGAGTACATGTTCCTCGACGACACGGCCTGCAACCTGGCGTCGATCAACCTCGCCAAGTTCCTGCACGAGGACGGCACCTTCGACCTCGAGGGCTACCGGCACGCGACGCGGCTGTGGACCGTCGTGCTCGAGATCAGCGTGCTGATGGCGAGCTTCCCGAGCCAGGAGATCGCCAAGCGCAGCTACGAGTTCCGCACGCTCGGCCTCGGCTACGCGAACCTCGGCACGATCCTGATGCGCCAGGGCATCCCGTACGCGTCGCCGAAGGCCTACACGATCGCCGGCGCGCTGAGCGCGATCCTGTGCGGCGAGTCGTACGCGACGTCGGCCGAGATGGCCAAGGAGCTCGGCGCGTTCCCGTCCTACGGCAAGAACCGCGAGGCGATGCTGCGCGTGATCCGCAACCACCGCCGCGCCGCCTACAACGCCTCGGCCAGCGAGTACGAAGGCCTCAGCATCACGCCGGTCGGCATCGACCCGCAGCAGTGCCCGCCCGACCTGCTCGAGGCGGCGCGCGCCAGTTGGGACCGGGCGCTGTCGCTCGGCGAGAAGCACGGCTTCCGCAACGCCCAGACGACCTGCATCGCGCCGACCGGCACGATCGGTCTGCTGATGGACTGCGACACCACCGGCGTCGAGCCCGACTTCGCGCTGGTGAAGTTCAAGAAGCTCGCCGGCGGCGGCTACTTCAAGATCGCCAACCTCAGCCTCGCCCCGGCGTTGAAGAAGCTCGGCTACAACCCGCAGCAGATCGACGACATCCTGGCCTACGTCGTCGGCCGCAAGACGCTGGCTGGCGCCCCGGGCGTCAACCACGAGACGCTGCAGAAGCGCGGCTTCGACGACGCCGCCCTGCAGAAGATCGAGAAGGCGCTCGAGGGCGCGTTCGACATCTCGTTCGCGTTCAACAAGGGCATCCTCGGCGAGGACTTCCTGAAGAAGCTCGGCATCACCGAGGCCCAGATCGCCGACTGGAGCTTCGACCTGCTGAAGCACCTCGGCTTCAGCAAGGCCGACATCCAGGCCGCCAACGACTACGTCTGCGGCACGATGACGATCGAAGGGGCGCCGCACCTGAAGGACCAGCACCTGCCGGTGTTCGACTGCGCCAACCGCTGCGGCCGGCGCGGCCAGCGCTTCATCCCCTACCAGGCGCACCTGCACATGATGGCGTCGGTCCAGCCGTTCATCAGCGGCGCGATCAGCAAGACCATCAACATGCCGGTCGACGCGACCCTCGACGACGTCAAGGACGCCTACAAGCTCGGCTGGCAGTTGATGCTGAAGGCCGTGGCGCTCTACCGCGACGGCAGCAAGCTGAGCCAGCCGCTCAGCACGACGGTCGAGGACGACGGCACCGCCGACGTGCCGGCCGCGACCACGCCGGAGGCGGCCGCGATGGCGGCGCGCATCACCGAGCGCATCGTGCACCGCTACATCGCCAAGCGCCGCCGCTTGCCCAACCGCCGCGCCGGCTACACGCAGAAGGCCGTGGTCGGTGGCCACAAGATCTACCTGCGCACCGGCGAGTACGAGGATGGATCGCTCGGCGAGATCTTCCTCGACATGCACAAGGAAGGGGCGGCGTTCCGCAGCCTGATGAACTGCTTCGCGATCGCGGTGTCGCTCGGCCTCCAGCACGGGGTGCCGCTCGACGAGTTCGCCGACGCGTTCGTGTTCACGCGCTTCGAGCCGAACGGCATGGTGCAGGGTCACGACCAGATCAAGATGGTCACGTCGGTCATCGACTACGTGTTCCGCGAGCTGGCGATCAGCTACCTCGGCCGCGAGGAGCTGGCGCAGGTCCACAGCGAGGACCTGCGCAACACGACGATGGGCCAGAAGAACCTCGGCGACGAGGACTTCACCGAAGAGGAGGTCGTCTCGGAGACGGTCTACGAGAGCGAGGCGGCGAAGCCGACCGTGCACGAAAACGTGCACCTGCACCCGCACAGCCGCGGCATGGCGCGGGGCCACGAGGGTGGCGCGCCGATGGCGCTCGGCGGCACGCAGGCGGCCGGTGGCAGCACGATGCTGACCGCCAACGCGGCCCTGCTGCGCGCCGAACCGGCGAGCCAGCAGCTGCAGGTCCGGCAGACCCGCATGAAGATCGCCGAGGCGAAGCTGAAGGGCTACGAAGGCGACGCGTGCGGCGGCTGCGGCGCGTTCACCCTGGTGCGCAACGGCACGTGCCTCAAGTGCATGAGCTGCGGCGCGACGAGCGGCTGCTCCTAGCGGAGCAGACGCTCGTCGGGTCTTCCGCTGCGCGGCCCGTTGCACGCTGCGGCGAAGGGACGCAACAGGCGGGACGCGCGCAGCGGGCCTAGCGGCGGGAACTCCACGGCTCGGCCCGCATTGCGCCCGCGGCAGTCAGCGGCATGATTCGTCGCCTCGCATGCTCCCCGAACTTCGCGAGTGCCCCAACGATCCTGCGGCCCTGATTGGGCAGGTGGTGCATGGTGGTCGCGCATTGGACCTCACCGTGATCGGCGACGGAGACCCGATGCCACAAGTACTCGGCTTTGCAGAACGAGCCGTGGCGGCGCTGCAAGGGCTCGAAGCGATGGCGAAGCTCGCTGCGGCCAATGCGCTGCTCGCAACCTACAACGAGTGCTGGCGCCACCATGGGATCGTTGGCAAAGATGGACCGAGCATCGAGATCCATGGCCCTGAACTGTCGAGCGACGAGTTCCAGGCTCGCCTACGCCTGCACGCAATCACGGTGACAGGAGCCACCTGTATCTGCCTCTGCTTCGGAGACGGCAGAATGTTCGCCGGCCATTCCGTCTTCGTCACTTCGTTCGACGGGCTCCAGTTCGCGAACACCCATGCCGAACTGTTCGGCTGAAGGGCCCACTCCTCCTTCATCCACTGGCCCTCACAGCTTCTTGATCCGCACGTTGCGGAACGCGACCGGGTCGCCGTGGCCGCAGAAGCCGAAGTGGCCCTCGGTGCTGTCCTTGCCGAGGTGGTCCTTCAGCTGGCTCGGCACGCCGGCCACGTCGGTGTCGAGGATCGTGGTACCGTTCAGCACCACGGTGTAGCGCGACCCGCGCACCGTCACTTCCTGGTGGTTCCACTCGCCGGCCGGACGCAGGTAGCCGGTGTGGCTCGCGGCGACGCCATAGACTGAACCGTGCCGCTGCCACGGCTGCAGCGACTCGTACTGCGCCGCCATGTCGTCGAGCACCTGCAGTTCGCAGCCGGCGTAGGCCGGATCGCCTTGCCCTGGATAGCGGATCGCCAGCCCGTTGTTGCCACCCGGCGGCAACCGGAATTCGAGCCGCACGGTGAAGTCGGCGTAGCGGGCTTCGGTGAACAGGTTGCCGCCTTGCCCCGCCCGGCAGCGGATCGCGCCGTCCACGACCTCGTAGCTGCCGACGTCGCCGCGCCAGCCGGTGAACGTCTTGCCGTCGAACAGCGGCACGAACCCGGGCTCCTCCCGTCCGCACAGCCGGTGCGTCGCTTCGCTCGCGCCGATCTCGCGCACGGTCAGGTTGCGGAAGCGGATCTCGCCGCCGTGCGTCTGCAGTTGCAGCGGCCCGCGCCGGGGCAGCGGCCGACCGCGGTTCCAGAAGTTCTCCATCACCACCCCGTCGACGGTCGGCTGGTCGTTGAGCCACACCCAGACGCGCTCGCCGACCTGCACGATGCGCAGCGAGTTCCACTCGCCGAACGGCTTGTCGGCCAGCACCAGCGGCATGCGGGCATGCCGCTCGTTGTTCCACAGGCCTCCGCTGCCCTTGTCGGCCCCGAGATGCCACTTGCCGCCGGCCTCGGTGGAGTCCCAGATCTGCACCTGCGGGCAGCCGCGCAGGTAGATGCCCGAGTCGGCCTTGGCGACCGTGCGGTACTCCATGCAGAACTCGGCGTCGCCGAACACCGCGTCGGTGGTCAAGAACGCTCCTTCGCCGTCGTTGACCAGCTCCCCGTCCTCGACGCGCCAGTGGGCGCGCATCGACGCATCGTCCTCGGCCTGCATCGCCCGCCGCTTCTCGGGCGGCATCAACACCAGCTCGTAGGGATCGTGGTGCCGCTGCCCGTGCCAGCCGGCGAGATCGCGCCCGTTGGCGAGCGGCTTGACGGTGCCAGCCGCCGCGGACGTCTGGGCGACCAGGTCGACGGCGGCGAACAGGACGAGGGCATGGGCGCGCATCCCCGCAGTATCGCCGCGAGCCGGCGAACGGCCACGACTGGTGCGGCCTTGCGACACGACGCACGCTCGCCGCGGTGCTGAGGTGCGCGTAAGGTCGCCGCATGCGCGCTTCGTCCCGGCCCGCCCACGCGCGGTCCCGTTCCCTGCGGTCCACTGCGGCAGCCCTTGGCCTGTTCTGCTTCGCCGCGGCCTGCTCGACGTTCGACTGGGGCCCCGGCCCCGAAGCCCAGTGGCCGCTGCGCCGCTTCCGGCCCGAGCCGATGCAGCCGGCCGAGCTGCCGCCGTTCGCAGCGCCCCAGGTCGCGAAGGACGACGTCGTCGACGACTACCACGGCACCTCGGTCGCCGACCCCTACCGCTGGCTCGAGGAGCCGGACGGCGAGCGTACGCGCGCGTTCGTCACCGCCCAGAACGAGCAGAGTCGCGCCTTCCTCGACGCGCTGCCCGAACGGGAGGCGCTGCACGAGCGCCTGCGTGAGCTGTGGAACTTCCCTCGCACCAGCGCGCCGGATCGCTTCGGCGACCGCTGGTTCTGGTCGCACAACGACGGCCTGCAGAACCAGGCGGTCTGGCTGGTCGACGACGCGCCCGACGGACCCGGCCGCGTGCTGCTCGATCCGAACCGCTGGAGCGAGGACGGCACCGTGGCGCTGGCCGGCTTCGAACCGTCGCACGACGGCCGCCGCGTCGCGTTCGCGACCTCGAAGAGCGGCAGCGACTGGCAGGAATGGCAGGTCCTCGACGTCGCCACCGGCGAGACGCTGCCGGACCGGGTGCCGTGGGCCAAGTTCACGCGGGCGTCCTGGACGCACGACGGCCGCGGCTTCTTCTACCAGCGCTTCCCGGCCCCCGGGGGCGGCGAGCTGTACGCGGCCGCGAACGGCAACGCGCAACTCTGCTACCACGAACTCGGCACCGACGCGAAGAGCGACCGCGTCGTCTACGAACGGCCCGACCACCCGGAGTGGCTGTTCGGCGCCGAGGTCAGCGACGACGGCCACTTCCTGGTGCTGACGATCCGCGCCGGCTCGACCCAGCGCACGCGGATCGCCACCGCCGACCTGCGTGTCGAGGGTTGGCCGGTGCAGGCGCTGCGCATGGCGGGCGACGCGTTGTGGTCCTACGTCGGCAACCACGGCGACGAGTTCTGGCTGCGCACCGACTTCGAGGCGCCGAACGGCCGCCTGCTCGCGGTCGATCGTAGCACTCCGGACGAGGCTCCGCAGCAACGCATCGCCGAGCGCGCCGAGGCGCTGCAGGGCGTGCGGCGCTTCGGCGGCCGCTTCGTCTGCACGTGGCTGGCCATGGCCACGAACCGCCTCACCGTGCACGGCGACGACGGCGCCGAACTGCTGCAGCTGCCGCTGCCGGGCCTCGGCGCGGTGCAGACGCTGCTCGGCCGAGCCGACGACCGCTCCTGCTACGCGACCTTCCAGTCGTACCTGCACGCACCGACGGTGCTGCGCTTCGACGTCGTCGACGGCACCACCACCACGTTCCGCGCCAGCGCGTTCGCCGGCGACGCTTCGCCCTACGTCACCGAACAGAAGGCGCTGCTGGCCCGCGACGGCACACGCCTGCTGCTGTTCGTCACCCATCGTCGCGACCTCGTCGCCGACGGCACCAACCCGACCTGGCTGTCGGGCTACGGCGGCTTCGCCGCGGCGATGACGCCGCAGTTCGCCGTCGACCAGTTCGCGTTCGTCGAGCGCGGCGGGGTCCTGGCCCACGCGATCCTGCGCGGCGGCGGCGAGTTCGGTGAAGCCTGGCACCAGGCCGGCATGCGCGAGCAGAAGCAGAACGTGTTCGACGACTTCGTCGCCTGCGCCGACTACCTGATCCGCAACCGCTACACCTGCCCGGCTCGCCTCGCGATCGGTGGCCGCAGCAACGGCGGCCTGCTGGTCGGCGCCGTGCTGACCCAGCACCCAGAACGGTTCGCCGCCGCGATCCCCGAAGTCGGCGTACTCGACATGCTGCGCTACCACCGCTTCACGATCGGCCGCGCGTGGGTGCCCGAGTACGGCTGCAGCGACGACGCCGAGGCGTTCCGCTGGCTCTACGCCTACTCGCCGCTGCACCAGGTCCGGGTCGGTTGGCGCTACCCGGCGACGCTGGTGATGACCGGCGACCACGACGACCGCGTGCTGCCGGGCCACAGCTACAAGTTCGCCGCCGCCCTGCAGGCGGCCCAGTCGGGCCCGGCCCCGGTCCTGCTGCGGATCGACACCAGCAGCGGCCACGGTGCCGGCAAGCCGACCGGCAAACGGCTCGACGAAGCCGCCGACCGCCTCGCGTTCCTCGCCGCCACGATCGGCGGTTGACGCTCGCCGTCGACCGTCCGAGCATCGCCGCCTCGTCCTCGTCGCCACCGTCCGGCGACCCCTACCGCCATGCGAACTCCCTGCCTCCTCGTGGCCGCCTGCACCGTCGCGATCCCGGCCACCGGCCAGCAGGATCTCGCCTTCGCGCGCACCCAGCTCGACAACCGCTTCTTCGCCGAAGGAGCAACGCTCGGCGACCTCGACCGCGACGGCCACGTCGACCTCGTCGCCGGACCGCACTGGTACTGCGGGCCCACGTTCGCAGAGCGCCACGAGCTGTACACCGCCAGGCCGTTCGACCCGGCGGGCTACTCGGACCACTTCTTCGCGTTCGTGCACGACTTCGACGCCGACGGATGGAACGACGTGTTGGTGGTCGGCTTCCCCGGCCAGGACGCGGCGTGGTACCGGAACCCTCACACGCGCGACGGTGCTTGGACGAAGCACGTCGTGTTCCAGGGCGTCGACAACGAATCGCCGACGTTCACCGACCTCGACGGCGACGGCCACCCGGAGCTGGTCTGCATGCACGACGACCGGCTCGGCTACGCCCGCGTCGACCGGGCAGCGCCGCACCAGCCGTGGACATGGCATCCGGTGTCCGCCCGCGGCCTCGGCGGTCGCTTCACGCACGGGCTCGGCACCGGCGACGTCGACGGTGACGGCCGCACCGACGTGCTGTGGCGGCACGGTGTCTGGTTCCAGCCGGCGTCGCCCGCTGGCGAGCCCGAATGGCGCCACGAAGCGCACCGCTTCAGCGACGCCGGCGGCGCCCAGATGCTGGTGTTCGACGTCGACGGCGACGGCGACGCCGACGTGGTCACCAGCGACCACGCGCACGGCTACGGCCTGTCGTGGTTCGAGCAGCAGCCCTCCGAAGGGCGACGCCACTTCGCACGACACGGCATCATGGGCCGGCAGCCGAACGACTTCCCGCACGGGGTCGCGGTCGGCAACCTGCACGCGCTGTGCAACGCCGACATCGACGGCGACGGGCTGCTGGACGTGATCACCGGCAACCGCTTCTTCGCACACGGCGGCGGCGATCTCGCCGACAGCGAGCCGGCGCGCCTCGTGTGGTTCCGGCTGCAACGAGCGGGCGGGACCGTGACCTGGACGCCGCACGAAATCGACCGGCACTCGGGTGTCGGCACGCAGGTGGTCGCCGGCGACGCGGACGGCGACGGCGATGTCGACGTCGTCGTCGCCAACAAGATGGGCACGTTCGTGCATCGCCAGGTCCGGCGCGAGGCACCGAAGGATCCTCCGGTGGCGCGCCGGTCGCAGCTGCCCCAAGGCACGCCACCGCGACCTGGCGACGCTCGGCGAGCCGGCAGCCCACCGAAGGCCGCCGACGGGCGCGTCTTGAACTTCGACTTCGAGACCGGCGACCTGCGCGACTGGACCGCGACCGGCGACGCGTTCCCGGCGGTGGTCGACGGCGACGCGGTGCAGGCGCGCCGCGCCGACATGCAGAGTGGCCACCACGGTCGCCATTGGCTAGGCAGCTACGAGAACGGCGGCGGCGACGGCCCGCGCGGCACGCTGACCTCGGCGTCGTTCGTGCTGACGGAGCCGCTGGTCAGCTTCCTGGTCGGCGGCGGCGGTGGTCGCGGGGTGCGCGTCGAGATCGTCGCCAAGGCCGACGGACGCGTGCTGCACACGGCACGCGGCCAGCGCCACGAACAGATGGCGCGGGTCGAAGTCGACCTGCGCGCCCACCAGGGCCAGGAACTGTTCGTGCGGATCGTCGACGACGAGACCGGGCACTGGGGTCACGTCAACTTCGACGACTTCCGGCTGCACGCCCTCGACCAGCGGACCGGCGGCTTCCCCGCCGAGCAGACCGTCGCGCGCATGACGCTGCCGCCGGGCTTCCGGGCGCACGTGTTCGCCGCCGAGCCCGACGTCCGCCAGCCGGTGGCGATCGCGATCGACGCGCGCGGCCGCGTGTTCGTCGCCGAGGCGATGGCCTATCCGCAGCGCCGGCCCGACGGGCAGGGCGAAGACCGCATCGTCGTGTTCACCGATCGCGACGGCGACGGCACGCCCGAGGAACGCACCGTGTTCCTGTCCGGCCTGAACCTCGTCAGCGGCCTCGCGGTCGGCCACGGCGGCGTGTTCGTCGGCGCCGCGCCGTTCTTGTCGTTCGTGCCCGATCGCGACGGCGACCTGGTGCCCGACGGCCCGGCCGAAGTGCTGCTCGACGGCTTCGGCCACCAGGACACGCACGAGACACTGAACTCGTTCACCTGGGGCCCCGACGGCTGGCTCTACGGCTGCCACGGCGTGTTCACGCACAGCCTGGTCGGTGCCCCGGGCACACCCGACGACCAGCGCCAGCCGCTGAACGCCGGGGTCTGGCGCTGGCATCCGACGCAGCGGACCTTCGAGGTGTTCGCCCACGGCACGAGCAATCCCTGGGGCCTCGACTTCGACGCCCACGGCCAGGCGTTCGTCACCGCGTGCGTGATCCCGCACCTGTTCCACGTGATCCAGGGCGGGGTCTACCACCGCCAGTCGGGCGAGCACTTCGATCGCTTCGTCTACCAGGACCTCGCGACGATCGCCGACCATCGCCACCACGTCGGCGACGACACGCACGCCGGAAACCGCATCTCCGGCACCGCCGGCGGCGGGCACGCCCACTGCGGTGCTTTGATCCAGCGCGGCGGCCACTGGCCCGAGGCCTACGAGGGCACGGTCCTGATGGCCAACCTGCACGGCTCGCGGCTCAACATGGACCTGTTGCGGAAGCGGGGTTCGGGCTACGTCGGCAGCCACGGTCCCGACTTCCTGCTGGTCGACGACAGCTGGTTCCTCGGCGTCGCGATCACGCAAGCGCCCGACGGCAACGTCTACCTGCTCGACTGGTACGACGACCAGCACTGCCACCTGCGCGAACCCGAAGCGTGGGATCGCAGCAACGGCCGCATCTACAAGGTCTCCTTCGGCAGCTCGGTGCGCGCCCCCCTGGATCTCGCGGCGATGGGCGACGCCCAGCTGGTGGCGCTGTTGTTCGACGACAACGAGTTCTACGCGCGCACCGCCCGCCGCCTGCTCACCGAACGGCAGGCCCGCGGCGTGGCCCCAGCACTGGTCCGCGTGCTCGGCGACGAGACGGCGGACGAACCAAGGCGCCTGCGCGCGACGTTCGCCCTGCACGGCCTCGGCGTGCTCGACGACCGAGCCCTGCAGACCCTCCTGCAGGACCGCCACGAGCACGTGCGCGCGTTCGCGGTGCAGTTCGCGGTCGAGGACCGCACCGCCAGCGAGGCGCAGCTCGCCGCGTTCGCGACGATGGCGAAGGACGACCCGTCGCCGGTCGTGCGTCTCTACCTCGCCGCGGCGCTGCAGCGCCTGCCCCACGCGCAACGCTGGCCGATCGCCAGCGCCCTGGCCGGCCACGCCGAGGACGCGGCCGATCCGAACCTGCCGCTGCTGCTCTGGTACGGCATCCAGCCCGCCGTGCCCGAGGACCCGGCGAACGCACTCGCGCTGGCGGCGGCAACGCCGCTGCCACAGCTCGCCGAGTTCGTCGTGCGACGCCTCGCCGAAGCCGGTGGTCCGTGCCTCGCGGCCCTGCTCGACGCCATCGGTCGCAACCCCGCTGCGGAGTCGATCGCCCGGCAGCTCGAGTTCGTGCAGCGCGGCCTCGCCAGGATCCACGCGCCGGCGATGCCGGCGAACTGGCCCGACGTGCACGCGCGCATCGACCGCCTCGGCGATGCCGCGGCCAGCGAAGCCGCGTTGTGGCTCGCCGGGCGCTTCGGCGATCCGGCCGCCAGACCCCGGCTGCTGCAGGTCGCGAGCGACCCGCTCGGCAAGCGCGAACGCCGCGAACGCGCATTCGCCTTGCTGACCGGCGACCGCGCGCACGAGCTCGGCTCGACCTTGCGGGCCCTCGCCACCGACCCACTGCTCGGCGAACGAGCGCTGCGTGCGCTGGCCGACGTCGACGACGCGAGCACGGCCCCGTGGCTGCTGCAGGCCCTGCCGACGCTCGGCGAACGCCAGCGCCGCGCGGCGGTGCAGACCCTCGTCAGCCGCCCGGCTTTCGCCCTGCTGCTGCTCGCCGCAGTCGAAGCGGGCACCGCACCGCGCACCGTGCTCGACGCGGACGTTCGCCAGCGCCTGCTGGCGCTCGGCGACGCCGCGGTGCAGCAACGCCTGCACGAGGTGTTCGGCAAGACCGCCGTGGCGAGCGAAGCGACCAACGCGCGCATCGCCGCCTGGCGCCAGAAACTGCCCGCATCGACGCTGGCGCAGGCCGACCTGCCGAACGGGCGCGCGGTGTTCGCGCGCACCTGCATGGCCTGCCACCCGCTGTTCGGCACCGGCACCGACTTCGGTCCGGACCTCACCGGCAGCAACCGCAAGGACCTCGACTACCTGCTCGGCAACATCCTCGATCCCGGCCGCGAGGTCGCGCGCGACTACCAGCTCACCACCGTGCACCGGCGCGACGGCAGTGCTCTGGTCGGCATGCTCGCCGACGAGACCGACGACGCGCTCACGGTGCGCACGCAGTTCGACCGCCAGCGCCTCGGCAAGCAGGACGTGCTGCGCATCGAACGGAGCGAGCAGTCGCTGATGCCGCCTGGCCAGCTCGACGGCCTGTCCGACGGCGACGTGCGCGACCTGATCGCCTACCTGCAGAGCGACGCGCAGGTGCCGCTGCGCGCCGACGCACGGAACGCCTGGCTGTTCTGGAACGGCCAGGACCTGCGCTTCTGGGACGCCGACCCGTCGATCTGGTCGGTGAACGACGACGGGGAGCTGGTCGGTCGCTCCACCACCGGGCTGTCCCGCAACGACTTCGCGAAGAGCCACCTGCTGCTCGCCGACTTCGAGCTCTCGTTCGAGGTGCTGCTGGTCGCCGACCAGGGCAACAGCGGCGTGCAGTTCCGCAGCGACGTGCTGCAGGACGGCGACGTGCGCGGCTACCAGGCCGACATCGGGCCGGGCTGGTGGGGCAAGCTCTACGAGGAGCACGGTCGCGCGCTGCTCGACGCCACCGACCGCGACGGGCTGGTGAAGAAGGGCGAGTGGAACGCCTACCGGATCGTCGCCAACGGCAGCCGCGTGCGGACCTGGCTCAACGGGCAGCCCTGCGTCGACCTCGACGATCCGGCCGGGGCACGCGCGGGCATCGTGGCCCTGCAGCTGCACGGCGGCGGCCCGACCGAGGTCCGCTTCCGCAACTTCGAGCTGAAGGTCCGGTGAGGCGAGGGGAAGTTCCCGACGGCCCCTTGGGCGATTGTGATCCGATGGGCATGGCCTAGCGTGCCGCTGTGCCATCCCGAGTGCCCCGCCGCCCGTTCCGCGACCTCGGTCTCCTGCGCCGCGCGACGTTGTTGCTCCTGTTGCTGCCCGCTTGCCGAAGCAGGGCGATCGCCCGTCCCGAACGCGGCGAACTGCCCTCACTCGGACCCGGCCCAGGCTCGTTCGAAGTCGCCGTCGGTGGCCTCGCAGCCGGCCCGAACGGCATCCGTGGGCAAGCCGCGATCGACCTCGGCCTCGGGTACCACACGACGGCGAACGACGCCGTGCAGGTCCGCCAGCGCACGCTCTACTTCGAAGACGACTCCGCGCGCTCCGCCAACCTGCTCGATGCGACCTTCGAGCACAGCTTCGGCAGCGCCGCGCTGCGCCCGTTCGCCGGCGGCAGCGTCGGTGCCGCCTACGGCGAGTCGGTCAACGAGTCCCCGCTGCTCGGCGCGCGCCTGGGACTTCGCTGGTTCGTGCAACCGCGGGCCTCGCTGACCATGGACGGCGCCTACCACCACCTGATCACCAAGACCGAGGACCGCAGCGAGATCTACCGTCGCGACCTGTTCACCTGGTCGATCGGCATCTCGCTCTTCTTCTGACCCACCAGCCACCTCGTTCCCTGCGCACCGGACCGGTCAACGGTTGACCAGGAACGTCGCGATGTCGCCGAGGAACGTCTCCAGGTAGCCGCGGTGCGGTGCCGCCTCCGGCACCTCGTCGATCGCGGCCAGCATCAGCTCCATCCAGCGGTCACGCGCGGCCCGGTCGATCGAGAACGGCAT
>JAEUHU010000553.1 GCA_016793305.1 Planctomycetota bacterium | reverse complement strand
CGCGACCATGTGCGTCGCTCACTGGGCCGAGTGGCAGCCCGGCGAGCACTTCAAGCGTGCCACATCCTCACCATCGAAGGCCGTGGGTATCACCAGTGGTTGCTGGGCTCCGCAGCGTGACAGGAAGGCAAGGTGTACAGCGCTCAGTCAAGCAGCCCCAATGTTCTCCTCCGCCGGATTAGTATCGTTGAACAAGCTGCAAGCAATACCCCAAAACAGCGTTACGACTGGACGCGAAATGCCAAGCCAGACCTACCTAGATGAGAGGCCGGAGCCTGTTTCGAGTGCATGCGCGACGCTGGAGGGGATATGTGACTATACAGATGCCGATTGGGATACCGACGTTCCCGAGGAAAGCCCGGAACTTAAGGAGTGCATCAGTCAAAGGACTGGTTTCTTCAGACCTCCCCAACCCCGCATGAAAGGCCGAGGCTCCTGCACTGATGCGAGGCCTGCGACCCCAGAGGATCTTGGTTTTGATCACCGAGATGAGTTTTACTGCATCTCTGGATCATGTGTGCCCAAGAGAGATAAAGAGTACGCTCGTTGCGAGCAGTTTGTTTATGAAATGTACTGGGCACCACCCCGCAGAAGGAACGTCCCGAGGCTCCGCTGCGTTTGCAGATGCATCAGGTCGCGAGATCGTCATCGTCGTCAATATGAGCTCGATATATCCGTGGGCATAGCCCTTGAGCTCTTAGTAATCGGTCTCATCATAGCTTCAACAGGTGGGGCCGGGGCGGCCGTCATACCACTGCGAATATCTGCCGGAACTGGTCAGATACTCCGGATTGCCGGCTAGAGCCTCTCGAAAGCTCTCATGGACCCCTATTTTTCAGTCTGGGCCAGAGTAGTGGTGGAATCGCCAACCCTATCGCCAAGCGATGTAACGAAGTTGCTTGGCATAGAACCTTCGGTATCTGTCGAACGGGTAACGCCACGCTCCCCAAGCTCGCGGCCTCTGCGGAAAACCAACATCTGGGTGCTCGAGTCACCTAGACTTCCTCCCGGGTCTGACCCCACACCACTCGTTAACGACCTCCTGACCAGGATCGGAGATGCATGCATTTCTCTCATGGGCAAAGCTCGCAGACGAGCGAAGTGTAGGCTACAGGTCTTCTTTGGTCTTACTAGAAAGGACTCTAGGCCCGAACTCGATTCTGATACAGTAAGACGCGCAGCGGCACAGGGTCTTAGAGTCATGCAATGTCGGACCTACCCCTATGCCGGTAGCAAGCCACCTGAGTAGGTCATAGCTATTCCTGCTTGCCCCGTGGTCGGCTACATCGTACCTGTTGGTATGGAGGAACATGGCTGTGCCAACACCGTGTTTCTCGTCGGTGTAGTCACGTGGATGGTGTTGGTTCCTTGGATTTCTGGCGCGAAGAGGTCAGAGCACGCGATCTTGATCCGCAGGCCTACTCACCCAGGCGTCTCCCCCACCGCCTCGTCACCCGCCATCGCCAGCTCCGCCACCTCGGCCCGCACCTCTTCCGGCAGCACCACCGCCCGCTGCTGCAGCACGTGCTCGATCGCTGTGAACGGTCCGTACCGCCTTGTGACGCGCTTCCAGCCCTTCCCCACCACCTCGAGCAACACCCAGCCCTCGCCGGTCGCGTCAAGCCACCAGCCCGAGTCGCCGAGACGGATCATGGCTGGACCTCATGGGATACGACGCTGCATGCCGATGCGTGGTGCACGGTTGGCTCCTGGTCACTCAGGGGTCGATCGAGGGCCGCGGTCGAGTTGGCGCTCGGCCGCGGTCCGCTTTCACAACTGGGGGTTTTCGTTCACAGCGCGGCCCCGTGGGCGCGGGTTGGCCGGGGCTCCCGGTCCGCGCCAGGCTGCGTAGATTCGGTGCCAACTGGAGGCACTTCGATGTTGACGAACGCGATCCTGGCGGTGGTTCTGGCTCTGGCTAACGGCGGTGGCGGCTCCGGTGGCCCCATCTACTGCCCCACCGATGGCGGTGGCAGCGGGTCGACCTGCGGTGACGGCGCCCCCAGCCAGGACGATGGCGGAGGTGGCAGCACCGGGGTCGTAGGCGGCATGAGCATCGTCCGGCCGGAAGGCGGGAGTGGTGGTGGCGGCGGCTGCGGAGGCCCCCACTGCCCTGGCGGCAGCACCGGATCGGGCTGCGGGGGCTCTTTCGTTCCACGATCGTGAGCCTGAGGCCGGCCGCGGAGGTTCGCCACTCGATCGATCCGCGTGGTATGGCGTTGAAGCACACACCGGTTGCAGTACCGGCGTGAGCCCTTCCCCATCAGCCTGCAGCGGCTTGGCGACCGACGGGTTCGGCGACGTGGCCGTCCTCGATCAGCTGCCCACTGCGAACTCGATCGCCTGGGTGATCCCGATGCCGCCTTCGGGGCACTGCGTTCCCACCTGAACGGTCAGGAAGGTCCCCGCGACGGTCGGACCAGTCGGGAGCGGGAACGGGAGAACGCCGCCCGCATCGCAGCCACTGGTCCCCGGCAGGAACGTGATGACCAGTGGGATCCAGGGCTGCGGGAGGTAGACGTCACCACAGTGCAGGGGGACAGGCGACGGCACTGCTGAGCCGATGCCCACAGCCCAAAGGGCCCCGGAGTTGGCCGGCACGTTCTGCAGGGACACTCCGAACGAGCTGTTCCCGGCAACTGCGTCGCCAACGGGCGACAGCGAAACCGACGGGCAGGTCGTGCACACGGGATCACTGCATGCGGTCCCCACGGACCGCCATGTGACCGGCGTCATCGTGAAGTCGGCGGTCGGCGTGTTGAATGCCAGCTTGACTGGAAACGCTAGGTTGTCACCTACGTCCTTCGCCGGGTCGATTCCGACGATCCTGAACGCTGACACTCCATGGCCCAAGGCCTGTACGAAATCCACCGCACTGCCTTCAGCAAAGGGGCCAAGAATCTGACCTTCAGCCTGCACCTCGAAGAGGCCATCCCCGTCAATGCCTATAGGCAGCTCGAGGATTCCAGTGAACAGCGATGTCCCCGCTTGCTGAAAGTCATATCCGATCGCCATCGGCGGATCGAACCAGAGTCCGCTTTCTACTCCACGAAAGAGAGACTGCCCCGGGGGAAGGAACATGGGGGCACGCTGCCGATTTCCGCCCTGGTCTCCCACAAGACCAATCCGTTCAACTGTCGCAGTCGGCTGACTGACACTTAGCTGGACCACAATTTGACCTTGAACCTGGGAGTAGATGTCGCCACCACTCCACACAGACAGTGCAGAGGCTGTAAGCCGGAGTCTTACTCTATTCCCCTCAGAAACTATGGAGTATTGCGCACGAGCAAGGCCAATGCTCCCGTTGCTAGACCCCATAATGCTCCAATCATTCTGATACGGGAACCCAACGTCCGCACCGACTCCTTCAGGCGACCATGAGTAGACAGGGAGCGGATTGCTTCCAGACTTCGCCTTAATGTAAAGCCAAACATGATTCACTGTCACAATGCCTGGCCCAGAAAACTCCAGAGAGCACTCACAATCGGCGAATGCCGCTGACGAGCCGGGTATCGTTCGGTAGGCATCAACCTGGACGTTGGCGAACCACTCGTATGCACCATTCAATGTATGGGTCAGCGTTGTGTCAAATGTGACCGGCCCATAGTATGGACTCGTCACGTTTGAGGCGAGATACCCAGGCACATAGCTTGAGCCCCACTGCTTGAGATAGGACTGTGCAAGGCCGTTGGCACGTGTTGGCGGCATCTGCCCCGGAGCACGCCCAGCCCAAGAGAGGACGAATAGTAGAAGTAGAACCAAGCGCTTGAGCGAGCCTAGCGTGATCATTTCGTCGAGCTCCCGCTGAAGTGGCGCATGCTATCGCTCCTCGATGCCCTTGCAAGGTTCGCTGGTCGACACCTCACCCCTAGAGTGCTCGTCGAGCTTCTCGGCCAGGGCGTCCAGGTGCTCCCGTGACAGCTCGCTGATCCGCCCCGGCTGCGCGCCGATCTCGGTCATCAACGCGAACACCTGCTCCCGCGTCAGGCCGAGCGCCTTCGCCATGTTGGCGCACTCCGACGCCTTCGCCTCGCGCGCCTTCGCCTCGGCGTCGATGGCCGCGCCGGTGACGGCCGCCACCCGCTCGGCGACCGTGCCCTTCTGCGGCACCCCCTCGATCGCGACCACGTCGGCCTCCTTGAGGATCTCGTCGGCCTCGTCGTGCTCGTAGCACCCGAACATCACCTCACCGGCGAACGCCCGGCCCAGGCTCGTCACGCAGCGGGCCGAGAGCATCGCCATCGGGTACTTCTTCCAGTTGTCCTTGCCGTTCCACAGGCCAGCGGTGATCGCCCGCGCCTTGTCCCAGGTCTCGGTCGCACTGCTGCCGTCCGGCGCGGTGAGCTTCAGCGTGACTCGCTCCTGCGACCGCTCTGGCCACTCGACTCGGTAGCCCGCCGCCTTCAGGCGCGCGACCCAGAACGAGTAGTCGGCGGTCGGCTTGCCCTCGACGACGTGGAAGGCGCGCAGCGACGCCATCGGGCCGACGCCGAGCTCGTGGCCGGCCATGACCGTCGCGAGGATCTTGCCGGGCTTGGCGATGCAGTGCTTCGGGATGGCACCCTCGGCGTGCTGGATCATCTCGGCGAACTTCATCACCTCAGCGATGGTGCCGAACTGCAGCAGGTCGGCCTTGGTGGGCCGGGTGGCGACCATCTGCGGCTTCGCTGCGGTGGTCGCGGGAACGGATGCGGGGAGCGTGTCGGTCATTGGTTCAGGTCCTTCCAGTGCTTGGTGGTTCTCAGCTCTCGGTAGCTCTGCGCCTTCACGACGTACGAGGCCTTGTCGATGCGCTTGAGCGTCGCGATCTGGTTGCCGCGCGGATCGATTGCGGACTCGTTGTCGCCCATCCACGTGCGAACCTTGAAGTCGGCCGCATCGACTTGGCGCTGCGCCTCCGCCAGCAGCTTCTTGGCGGCGTCGCGCTCGACCAACGCGCGCACGAAGTCGTCGTCGATCGGCTTGGTCTTGCCGCGGACGGCGTGCACCAGGCGCTTGATGTCCTCCAGGTCGACCGCGGGCGGCGGCACCTGCGGCAGGACGTGGTCGTTCCAGAAGCGGTCGACGGCCTCGCGCAGCATGCGGGCCATCGACGGCGAGTAGCCGAGGCGGAGCGTGCGCACCTCGCACTTGGCGACGATCTCGGGCGGCGTGAGGCCGAGCAGGTCGCGCATTTCGTATGGCCAGAGCAGGACCGGGAAGTCGGCCTCCTCGAGCTCGAGCAGGTCGAGGTACCACATGGCCTGCACTGCGTAGTGCAGCGGGACGTCCTCGGAATCGGTGACGCCCCAGTCCTGGGCGAACACGGTGGTCTTGATCTCGACGAGCCGGGGCCAGCCGCGCACGGTCGCGATGCCGTCGGGCGAGGCGCGCAGGTGCCCGCGGAGGGTCGGCTCCGGCTTGGTGACGGTGGAGCCCTCGGGCAGCTTCGCGGCGTAGGCGGCGAGGACGTGCGGCTCGAAGCGCGTGCCGGCGCGCGTCCCAGGCGTGTCGATGGTGTCGCGTTGGCCGAGGCACTTCTCGCGCCAGACGTCGAGCGGCGTGCGGAACGGGCTGATGCCCAGAACGCCGGCGACGTCGCTGCCCCCCAAGGTCAGCGCGCGGTTCAGGGGTTCGGTGGCGGTGCTGGTCACGTGCGCTCGACCTCCGGCGAGTAGGTGATGCGCGGGGTCGTGATGTGCGGCACCGGCACGTCGATCGTCACGGTGTGCGTGACGCAGCCCGGCTTTCGGTACCACGGCGTCTCCTTCCAGTCGGCGTAGACTTCGTCGCTGGTCTCGCCTGGGCAGAACTTCTCGGTCTCGTGCACCAGAACGCGGCCGCACGGGTCGACGATGATGTGAACCTTGATCGGGATGGCGGTCATTCGACGAACCTTGAGGCCAGGGGGAGCAGGACGGTGAAGAACAGGCCGAGGAGCGTTGCCCCCAGCACCTCGCCGGCGGTCGGCGGCGTCGTCGCGGCGGCGGGCTCCCACGAGCTCTCCACGGCGCGCAGGCTCGGCGTGCCGCTGCACGTTCCGCAGCCGCAGACGTTGCTCCAGCCGACCTGCAGCGCGAACGAGCGGCCGTCGCGCATGTCGACGCGCAGGCTCGGCGCCGCCTGCTTGCGGCAGAAGGGCTCCGGGCGCAGGGATGTGCCGCGCGGCACGTACCAGTCGGCGCCCTGGAACAGCTCGTCCGCGGGGACCGGCAGGCCGGTCGTTCGGCAGAAGGCCTCGATGGCCTCGGCGACCTGCGTGTCGAGGTCGCAGTCGAGGGTCGGCTCCCACTCCAGGTTGGCGAGCAACCCGGTCAGCTTGGTTCGGTCAGCCACGGGCGCAGGCCTCCTCGCCCTGTTCCTGGTGAGTCAGCGCAGGGGCCGGTTGCTGGTCGGCCAGCGCCCGGATCGCCGCGACGGCAGAGCAGAGCAGCTGGTGGGCGGCCATCAGAGGTGCGACGGCCTGGTCGCGCTTGACGATCTCCAGCGCCGTGCTGCCCTCGCTGGTCCGCACGAGGTGCTGAACGTCGGCCAACACGTTCGCGACGATCGCCTCGGCGTGCCGGGCTTGGATGCCGGCGACGACGAGCGAAGGGCCTCGGGGGGCGGTGACCATGCTCAGCGCCCTCCCACGAACTTGACGTCGCTCAGGTCGGCGACGTGGTAGGCGTCGTAGCAGCGGTGGCATTCGCAGGTGCTGCCGTGCTCGGCCATCAGCTCCGCCTCATCCGTGGCGCGGTCCACGATCCGGCGGAACTCCTCGTCCCACTTGCGGGCCTTGATGTCGCGCAGCACCTCGGTCGCGTGCTGGTGCGTCACCGGGGCGCCGAACACCTCCAGGAAGCACGGCACGTCCGACACCGCCGCGGCGCGGGTGTGCGCATCGGCGACGATGCCGATGGCCTCGATCCAGACGATCGCGTCGAAGGTGATGACCTCCTCGGCCGACTCGCGCAGCTCGTCGGCGGTCAGGGTCGAAAGGTCGCGGGTCAGTTCGGACTTGGCGTCCAGCCGCTGTTGCAGCGACGTGGACGGAGCGGTAGCGATGTGCATGGCTGGGTTCCTTTGCGGGTCCTGGTCAGGCCCAGCCGCTGTTGCTCCGCCAAGATTGGCAGCGGCTGGGTCGTTCACTTCGTGGCCAGGGCCTTCCCTGGCGATGTCGCTACTTTCGGAAGTTTTCGGTAGTTTGTCAAGCTGCAGTTCCTGGAAATCATCGGAAGTTTCTGCTACTTGTCCCGGCCGATGGCTTCCAAGCCCGAGACCCTCGACGACCTGCTCCTGGCCGTCGGCCTGCCCCTGAACGTCGTCGAGAAGCGCGCCAAAACGAGCTCCCGGGCCCTCCTGAGTCTGAGGAAGGGCGAGATCGAGAAGCCGCGCATCGGAACCATCGCCAAGCTGGCGAAGGCCCTGGGCGTCGAGCCCGCCCGGGTGATGGCCGCCTGCCAGGCCAGCCGAGCCACCGCCGAGAAGGACTGAGTCGGTCACCTGACCCTCCCACCGGCGAACCGGTCCACAGCGCTGTCGTTCGGGTAGAGCACGCCCTGCAGCGCGTCGGCGATGGTCTCGAGCATCCCGTGCACGTCGCGCTTCGTGCCGCGGCGGCCGCGCACCGGCAACTCGCCCACCTTCTTGACTGTCACGCGGACTTCGTCGGTCGCCAGAACGTGCTCGTAGCTGAGCTGTAGGGCGTCGAGCTCGTGGAACGCGACACCGTTCGCTGCGACCCGGGCGCGCATCGCAACCTCGATCGCGTCGGAGGTCGCTTCGCTGCTGGGCACGAGGAACCTCTTGCCGCCGCGCTTGATCCACTTGCGCCGGTTCTTCTTCGACGCGATCGGATGCGGCACCACAAACTCGACAAAGGTCCCGATAGGGTGGCGAGTGCCCATCAGCCCTGCGCCTCCGCTCGCGGCCCAGGTCGACCGGTCCCGATCAGGCTCCGGAAGTGCGCACGCTCCTCGTCGCTGCGCGCCGCCAGGTAGGGCTGGCGCTGCCGCAGGTCCGGCTCGCCGTTGCGCAGGATGTGGCCGTCGGCCTCGAGCGTGGCGAGCGCGCCACGTCGGACCGGGTCGCGCATCACCTCGATCAAGTCCACCACCCCGTCCTTGCGGACGCCGGCCAGGATCCGCGCCTCGGCCTCGCGCATCCGCTTCGGGTCCCACAAGCGCTCGATGCCGGTCGCCTTCGCGCGGGCGGCACGGCGGTCGTTGTCCATGCGGCGCCGGAAGTCCTGCGCCCGGTCTTGGCCGGCACGCTCGGCCTTCTCGACGGCGGCCGGTGCCGGCACGTTCGCGTTGGCGTCGACCAGCGGCGACTGCGACAGCACCCTGCCGCGGTCGAGCATCACGCCGAGGGTGGTCTCGCTGACCCCCAGCTCGCGAGCGATCTCAGCCACGGACCGGCGGTCGCCGTGGACGCGGTACCACGCGATCCGGCACTGCCGGTCGTGGTCCCAGGCCTCGCGCGACTCGCCCTCGGTCGGCCCGGGGACGTACGGCGCCTGGCCAGGTGCTCGACCATCGCGCCGCAGGCTGCGCGCGGCCTGGAACGCCACGGCGTCAACGATCACCGCACGCAGGCGGTCTGGGTTCATCGCCATGAACGCGATCAGCCGCGGGCCCTTGCCGGCTTCGCTGGTGGCCTCGACGTGCGCGAACGCAGCCTCGAGGTCGCTCGGGACGAAGCCCTGCTCGGCCAGGCGCGCGGCCTTCTCGGCGCGCCGCTCCGGGTCGCCGACGTCGACGCCGAACGCCTGGAGAACTTGCTGGATGGCGAGGCTCATGCCCGGGACCTCCGGGCGGCGGCGGCCCCAGCGACCAGCGAACGCGCGACGGCGGCGCGCTCCTCGTCGAGTACCGACGGTGTTGGTACTCCCTCTTCACGGAGCGGAGCGAGATCCCTGGCTATCTGGCTATCTCTCTCCTGTCCTATCCCCTCCTGTCCTGTCCTATCCGGCAGAACCAGGGCAACGTTCACTTGCCCGGGCACTGCCCGGGCAGACGAGGGCATGCCCTTCTCTGCCCGCCGCGCTTCGCCCTGGCGCTCTGCCGCTGCTGCCTGTCGATCCTCCTTCTTCTTCGCCCGACAGGATGGACACGTGCCGTGCGACGGCTCCGGGTTTGGCTGGTGGCAACGCGAGCACTCCGGCATGTGCTTCTCGTCGAACCCGCACAGTCGGACCGAGCCGTCGGCCAGCAGCTCGATCAGGCCCGCCGAGGAGCAGTCCTGCAGCGCCTTGGTGACCGCCTTCTCGCTCAGCCGGCTCAGGATCGCTGCCGCCTCGAACCGCAAGCCGGACGGCGTACAGCGGCTCGCAGGGATCAGTCCGTTGGCCCCGTGCTTCGCGTGCAGCGCGAGCATCACGAAGTAGATGCGGTCGCCATTCGCGCCGGCCTGGCCGACCTTCGCATTGGTGATGATGTCCGCTTCCAGCTTGATCCAGCTACCCATCGCTCCCCCCCGTCCGCCTTGCGGCCTCGTCCAAGTTCCGCAGCATCGCGCGAAGCCGCGCACGCAGGTCGCGCAGCTGCCGTGGGTGATCCGTCGCGAACGCCACCAACTGCGCACGCACTGGCTCGAGCACGCGCGCGATCTCGTCGTCGCGTTCCAACTCGGCCTGGTCGTCGCGCTCGTCCACGTCGACATGGACCAACCGCCGAGCGTCGGCATGCTGCATGTCCGGCCGCACGTCGCCGCGAGCCAGCGCCGCTTCGAGCTCTGGCGCCGGCAACCGCGACAGCACGTAGACCGTGTTGATGTTGGCCGGCAAATCGTGACTCGAGTCACGTTTTGCGATGGCCGGGTGTCCGCCGATCGCCATCAGCTTGCGCGCCCAGCTCGACGAGAACGCGAGCGCGCCTTCGATCGGGTTCGGGTGGTCGGAGAACAGCCGCCCGAACTCACCATGCCCGAGCTCGGCCTTGGCATCACACAGGCGCTTGCCGAGGCGAATGGCGAATCCGAGGGACTTGCGGAGCGAGGTCTCGAACCGGTCCGCCTCCCGCCGCACGAGAGGTGCCCAGAACTCGACGCTGGTGCGCGAGGCAACGCGGCTGGCGAGTTGCTCACGCACGGCAGCCTCCTCGCGTTCGGTGGCCGCGATCCGTTCCTGCAGGTCGGCCTTCTCCCAGGGCATCGCGATCTCGAGCTGCAGGCTGAGCTGCAGTCGCCGCTCGTAGATCGGGTCGAGCCACTTGTCCGCGCCCTCCGACTCGGACGGGTCGCGACCCCGGCGCGCGTTCTCGCAGTCCTTGCTGCAGTACGCCCAGGTCCGGTCCGGCTCGTCGAACGGAACTCCGCAGGTGGAGCAGTGCCGCCGGATCTTGCGGCGCAGCTTCACTCGCTTCGGTGCGACCATGTTCCCTCCCTTGCTGGTTCATGCGACGCAGGCCTCCCGCCCCAGGTTGGCCCGCACGATCGCGGCCGCGACCTGCGGCACGACCGAATTGCCGATGCGTGCGATCTGCTCCGCCTTGGTCCCCTCGAGCACGTAGCTGTCGTTGAAGCCCTGCGCGCGAGCGAGCTCGCGCGGCTCCAACATGCGAAGGCCGATGTCGGCGATCGCGTAGTCGACGCCGTCGATCTCCACGGTGACCAAGCCGTGGCGAGCGCGCGTCACGATGGCGGGCATCGGCTTGTCGAGCGCGTTCGCGGTGCCGCCCTGGCCGTAGTAGGTGGTGAGGAAGGCCGCGACGAGCGCGTGCTTTGCCCCTCCAGCGACGATGGTGCCGAGCGGCTGCTCGAGGTCGAGCGCACGCGGCGCCTGACCACGCCGCTCGCCGTAGCCGGTCTGCACCATCGTCGCCGCAACCAGGCTGTGGTGATCCCGCGCCGTGATCGTCGGCACAGGCACGCGCAGCGGCTTGCCGACCATGCCGGTGAAGTTCTGCTGCAGGAACGCGGCGACGAGCGCGTGGTTGTTGCTCCCAGTGACGACACCGAGGGGAGCGTCAGCCCGGTGCGAGCGCTTGCCGTTGCGCGCGGCGAAGTCGCCGTGCGCCGTCTCGACGAAGGTCGGTGCGACCAGAGCCCTATCGCCGCCGCGAGGCTTCGCCGTGATCGTCCGCAGCGGATCGTCGACATCCTCGACCCGTCCGCCGTGCGAGAGGTTGACCAGAAACGGTCGCCCCTGAAGCACGAACCGAACGATGCCCGCAGCGATGCGCCGGCACGTCGCCGGTGCGAGCGGGCGCTTGCGGCCGAAGATCGACGGGCACGGGATCGACCAGTCGATGCACTCGGCGGCGGTGCGCCAGGGCCGCGACCGGCCTTCGCCATGGGTCGGCTCGGGCCAGCGGATCGGCTGGCCGTCCCGGCGCGCGAGCACGAACAGCCGGCGCCGGATCGTGGGAGCCCCGAAGTCGGCGGCGCACAGGACCCGCCAGTCGACCTGGTAGCCGAGCCCGTGCAGCGCCACGACGAACTCGCGGAAGGTCTCGCCGGCTCGCGCCTTGATCGGCTGGCCGTCGTCGTCGAGCGGGCCCCAGGTCTCGAACTCGGCGACGTTCTCGAGGGACAGGAACTGCGGCCGGGCCGCGCGAGCCCAGTCGACGAGCACCCACGCGAGTCCGCGGATCTTCTGCTCGCGCGGCTTGCCGCCCTTGGCCCGGCTGAAATGCGTGCAGTCCGGCGATCCGTGCAGCCAGTCGACGCGCCGCCCCGCGACCGCAGCGGCTGGATCGACCGACCACACATCCTCGAGGAAGTGCTCGGTGCCGGGGTGGTTCAGGCGGTGCAGGTGCACCGCGTGCGGGTCGTGGTTGACGGCAACCATCGGTTCGCAGTCGGTGGCCTCGCGCCAGCCGTGCGACCAGCCCCCAGCACCAGCGAAGAGGTCGACCGCGTTCATCGCTTCACCGCCCGGCGGAATGCCGCTCGGATGCGCGACGCGACCCAGCCGCTCCGCGGCAAAGAGTCGATGCGATCCTGGACGCAGCGAGCCAGTTCGTCGCGGCGCAGATCGCTGGCGCCGACCATGGCGAACTGCACCGCGACGCAGTTCGGGCAGGTGACTCGCTGGGCGTCCGCGCTGCTGCGCTTCGCGTGCTGTGCGGCTGTCAGCGTCACGCCGCAGACGACCTCGCCACGGCGACGCCAGTGGATGGGCAGGGACAAAGTCACGACCACACCGCCTGCCCGATGACGAGCGCGGCGGCCGCTGTGACCAGCACCAGGAACAGCCCGATCAGCGCCCCGCGCTTCGGCGGGATCGGCGTCGGCGAGTCAAACTCGCCGGAGCGGTTGCCGCGCGGACCGGGGAACGGTGAGGCGCAGTCCATCAGCCCACCCCCAGCTCGGCGCGGCCGGCGTCGTAGGCCCGCTGCAGTTCGACGAAGGCCTCCTGCGTCCCACCTGCATCTGGGTGGACGCTCTTCGCGCGCTCGCGGAACCGGGCGACCAGGAACTCGCGACGCTCGCCGTCAGGGCGCCGGTGCAACGAGGACGCCTTGATGCGATCGATGCCGAGCACCTCCCACCACGGTTTCTCGGCAGACGAGTCGGGCAGCGCCTGGTAGCCGGCGAACGCCTGGTCGAGCGAGCCGACGCCCCAGCGCTCCATGCCGCGCAGCGCCTCGAGGTGCATCGCGATCGCGCGCAGGTTGTGCTCGGGCCGGTCGAACTTGTCGCACGCGAACACGAGTCGCGACTTCTTCCGCTCGAAGTACACGGCCACGCCCGGGTCGTCCGGGATGCGCTGGTCGCTGCGCGGGAGCCCGTCGACCCGCAGCTTGATGTTCGACGACACGACAAGGTCGAGGCCGCCCAGCCGACGAATCTCGTCTTGGACGTCCCGCAGTGCCCCCATCACGCTCAGGTTGCGCGAGAAGTGCACGTTCGCCTTCCGGCGGTACGACGGCGTTCGCGGCTGGCTCGTCGGCCAGTGCAGCGGGTAGGCCTGCGTCACGTGGCACCCCCTGCCGCTTTCGGCGGGCAGTCCCGGTGCTTGCCGGCGAAGGCCCGGCCCATCGAGGCGAACACGTCCACCGCCGTCGGCAGCGTCACTGCGAACGACTCCCCGCAGTGCAGGCACTCGAACCCGAACGGCTTCCGACTGCCGTCGTGGGCCACCACGTGCCCGGCCGGGGCCTCCTGCCCCTTGCAGGACTCGCCGTGGCAGCCGCCCTCGTCATCGTCGATCTCTCCTTCGACGCAACGGACCTCAACCTGGCAGTCCTCGCCGGGCTCCAGGTCGTCGAACACCTCCGCGAGCCACTCCTGGGCGCACTCGATGGCGTCCGTGTGGCACTCGGAGCAGAACGGCGTGTAGTCGTAGTCACGGCGCGGGCCGTGGACTTCGAAGTGGTGCGGCGTGGTCACACGGCACCTCCGCGCATCCACCCGGCGATCTCCTTGCTCGTCTCGTCCCACGCCGAAGTGCGCGCCTCGACGAACTGGCTGAACAGCTCGGCGAGGATCTCGTGCAGCCCGAGCCAGTTGGTCGCGCGATCGCCGGTCCGATCCTCAGCCGACTCGCACTCCTCCGAGTCGTCCGGCAGCCGCACGGAACCCATCGCCAGCGACGCCCCATCGAGCGTCACGGTCCACTGGTGCGCACCCTCGGCGACCAGCATGCGCACGCGCGTCGGCACGCGGCCGGCGCGCAGAGCCGCCCGGGCCTCGGTGGCCCGGGCCGTCAGGCCGTGGCGGAGGACCAGGGAGGTCTCGTCGGCCCCGGCGGCGAACTCGACCCGGTCGTCGATCGCGATGCCGGCGATGCCGCCGCCGTCGAGGCGGAACTCGCCGCCCGTGGTCTCCCAGCGCCACCACAGCCAGAGCAGGAACTCGGTGCCGAGGAAGTCGGCGCTCATCGCCAGCTCGAGCTGCCGGGGCCCACCGCCGGGGAAGTGGGTCGGCTGCAGCCTCCCGACCTGCTCCTGCGTCAGAGCCTCGATCGCCAGCTCGCCGCTGGTCAGGCGCCGCGGCTCGAAGCCGAACGAGTCCTTGCACAGCTTGCCGAACGCCTCGCGCGCGGCCTTGCTCGAGGAGAGCAGCACGGCGCTGCCCAGGTCGCGGTGCACCAGCACGTCAACGAACTGCGCTCGCGGGAGGATCCCGGGCAGCAGCTGCTCGTGCAGGTGGTCCTTCAGCTCGCGGCGTTCGCGGGCGGACATGCCGCGGCCCCGCGAGCGCTCGGTGTTGGCGACCTCCATCGCGAACTTGCTCGCCGGGAACTTCTTGGCGTCCTGGCGGAAGCGCAGCCACCAGTGACCGCCGGCGGCGAGGTCGTCGAGGTCGAATGAGTCGCCGGTCGGGTCGCCCGGCGTCACCCAGCCGGTCGAGACCTCTTCGCTGGCCGCCCGCTCGATCGAGCGGAACCGGTGGCCGGCGAGCCGGTCGGCGAACGAGGAGTCGCCCGGATCGACGTCCTGGTTCCAGGTGAACGCGACGGCCGACCCGCCGCGGCGGAGGGAGGCCGTCACGCGACACCCCCGGCGACCTGCATCGCGTCGGCGCAGGCCTCGCAGAGTTGCTCGCCGCCGGCGAGCTGCAGCACCGGCGGCGCGGAGCAACCGCTGGCGCAGCGCGCGTAGCCGCCGTCCTGGTTGCCCTCGGCCCGTCCCTGGGCAGTTCGCGGGTCGTCTGCTACACGCCTGCTACAAAGGTGGCGTTCCGAGGGTGGTTCCCGGTCAGGTCTGTCGGAGGGCGCGCGCGGTCCGCAAACCGTCTCGCCACATGTGTTTCCGGCCGATCTCCCGACTGCTACGCGCTGGTGACCTGGGGCGCTTCCCCGGTTTTGAAGACCAGGCAGCACACCAGCACTGATGCCCTCCCGGGCGGGGCGCGGAGTGTGTTGGCAAGCCCCCGACGGCGCAAGCAGACACCCTCGGTTCCGGGCCACCTACCCACCTCCTCCCCACGGAAGCGGGCCCTGGCCACCACCGGCCTGCCCCGTTCGGCGTATCCCGCCGCAGTCCTGCACGTCGACGATGCAGACGTCGGAGGTCCCATGCAGAACCTGCCAGCCACCCCGGACGGACAAGTGCACCCGGGTCCGAACCCAGCGCGCCATCCGCTGCGTTCCGAGCCTGCGCCAATCGCCCACGCGAGACCAGCACCGCACCCTGCGCAGCAGCACCACAACGTTCCGCACCATCCAGGGCCACCCCACCACCACCATCACCACGCCCACCACCACGGTCCGCACGGCCACCCCGTGTTCGACGACCCGGCTGCCGCGGCCGAATGGCGGCGCCAGCACGACGCCGAGAACCGCCGCACGATCCGCCGAGGCCTCGCGTGGCTCGCGGGCCTGCTGGTCGTGATGGCTTCGACGACGTGGCTCGTGCTCGACCACGTCGCGACCGAGCAGGCACACCGCGACGCACTCGCCAGCGCGCACGCAGCCTTGTGCCAGGACGCGCACGCAGCCTTGTGCCAGGAACTGCTGGCCGACGACGTCGCCGACGTCGACGCCGCCGAACACCTGCTCGCCCGGCTCACGGCCACCGAGACCGACTGGCAGCACGGCAGCGACGCACTCGCATTCACCCGGCAGCGCGCGCGGCTGCAGGACTTCGTGACCGAACGGCGCGCGCTGGCCACGGCCCAAACGGTGGTCGCCGAACTGGCGGCGAGCCGCGAGGCGGACCCGGGCACGATCGCCGGCTGGCGCGCCCTGCTGGCCCGCGGCGAAGCGGCGCTCGCAGCCGTGCCGGAAGGCGGTGCTTCGGCGCATGCGCTGCTGGCGGGCGAAGTCGACGTGATCGCCCAGGGCCTGTTCACCGCGATGATCGGCGCGGCGGGCGACTTCGGCGCCGATCGCAGCGAAGAGCTGCGCACCTACAGCGACGCACAGGCCCTGGCCATGCAGCACTGCGGCCGCAAGGGCTGTTCGACCGCCACCTGGCAGCGCCTGCTCGCCCTGGCCGCACCACGCGCCAACGCAGCCCAGCAGGCGGTGTTCGACGACGCGGCGATCGCGAGAGTGCCGTGGACCGAGTTGCTCACCGGCAGCACCCTCGACGACTGGGTGCCGAGCCGCGGCACGCTGCTGCACCGCGCACTCGACCCCACCGGCCTGCGGCTCGAGAGCCCCGCCGGCCAGGCATCCGCCACGGTGGTGATCCGGCGCGGCCCGAACTGGCAGTGCTGCGAACTGGCCGTCGAGCTGCAGCTGTTGGCCGGCGCGGTGGAACTGTTCCCGCGGGCCAGCCGCAACTTCGACGACCATCGCACCGGGGCCTTGGTGCTGCGCACCGGCCCGGCAGACGGTGCCGTCGTGGTGCCGGCAGCACAGCGGGTGACCCTGTTCGTGCGCCTCGTCGGCGACCAGCTGGTCGCGACCGGCGAGGGTCTGCCGACCACCACGCATCGGGTCGGCGTCGGCGAACGGATCGGCGGCTTCGGCCTCGTGGTCCATCCCGGCACGACGCTGCGGCTCTGCAGCCTGCGCGTCCGGGAGCTGGTCCCGGGCCGCGGCTCCACCGAGTAGCCCGGCGGCGGCCTGCCGGCTGGCGGCCCCGCCCCGGGGTCGCTAGCCTGCTCGCCCTCTATGCAAGTCAGCGCGCTCGAACTCCGTCCCGGCACCCTCGTCCGCCACGAGGGCCGCATGTGCACCGTGGTGTGGTGGAACATCCTGAAGAACGACCGCCGCGCGTTCGTGCAGATGCGCATCAAGGACCTGCAGACCGGGCGGCAGACCGAGCTGAAGGAGCACACCGACTCGAAGTGGGAAGTGCTCGACAAGGAGGAGAAGGACCTGAGCCACTCCTACCGCGACGGCATCGACGAGGTGTTCTTCACCGAGGACGGCGACGAGGTCCGCTGCGCCGTGGCGGCCGCCGAGGACGCGCTGCAGTGGCCGTCGGAGGCCTACAAGGGCTTCTTCGTCGACGGCCAGCTGGTGGCGGTGTTCCCGCCCAAGCACTCGATCCTGACCATCACCGAGACCTCGCCGCCGATCCGTGGCGCCGGCAGCGGCAGCAAGGAGGCCGTGCTCGAGAACGGCATGAAGGTGAAGGTCAACCTGCTCTGCGACGTCGGCGACAAGGTGCGCATCGACACGGAGACGCAGGAGTTCAAGGAACGCATCGCCAAGTGACGGCCGGCCCCGCAGGAGCCGCAGCTACGGCACGACGAGCTTCAGCCCGTTGCTGACCGCCAGCATGCTCAGGTCGGGCACGCCGTTCACGAACAGGCCAGCCTGGCTGTAGAGCTCGAAGCCGGGGAACCCCGCCGGCACCTGCCACGGCAGAGCCAACGAGTCCCACAGCGGCCCGGTCACGAACGGGCCGACGAAGGCCGCAGGATCGACCAGCATCGAACAACTGCCGACCAGCGGCACGTTCAGCGGGGCGAAGCCGAGCACCAGCACGACCGCCGAGTACGACGGCACGTTGCCGAGCTGCCACGTGAACGTGCCGCCGAGCCCCGGCTGCAGCGTGCTGGTCGCGGTCAGCGTCGGCGCCAGGATCGACGCGCCGGCGCAGCCCGAGCCGTAGCCGTAGTACGGCGGCACGGTGACCGCGAACAGGTGGACCTTGCGGTTGGCGAGGTCGGCGATCGCGAGCGTGCTCGAGCCCGCGTGGAACGAGAAGTCGTAGGCCCCGGTGCCGGTCGCCGGTGCGAACGTGCCCCAGTCGATGGCCTGCGGCGTGCCGTCGAGGCGCGACGCCCGGATCGAGGTCCCCCACGCCTGCCCGGGCGCACCCGACGAGCGATCGTTCCACAGCAGGGCCGCCCCAGTCGGAGCACGCACCACGGCGATGTTCTGCATCGGCACCGTGTCGGCCTCGACCGTGTCGACGAGCACCATCGTGGTACAGGCGTTGTCGCCGGTGCGCACGCCGACGAACACGTTGTTCGAAGCACGCAGGTAGACGTCGCCGGTCAGCGGATCGAAGTCGAGGTCGCGGAAGAACGTGCCCTGGCCGGCGACGTTCAGCGACATGCCGTCGACGAAGGTCCACACGTCGGCGCCGTTGCTGGTCTGCTGCAGCGCGCGGCCGGTGGTGCCAAAGCGCGCCCACGCGACACCCGAACCCTGCCCCGAGAAGCCCGGATCGAAGCCGACGCCGCTGCTGCCGCGGCCGGACTTCGCCCACAGCATCGAGCCCGCGGACCACAGCTGCAGGGCCACGTTGGACACCGGCGCCGCACCGTTGTCGTAGCCGACCGCGAGCTGTTGGCCGTTCGCGGAGAACGCCAGGTTGGCGAAGCCGCGCTGCGTGTTGGTGCCAGCCAGCGCCCCGTACGGGGCGTTCCACTGTGGGGCGTTGAGCGCGTTGCTGCAGCGCGCCATCGCGACGCTCTGAACCGTCGAACCGGTGTTGAAGCCGGCGACGACGAGGTCCGTGCCGTTCCAGGCGACGGCGCCGAGCCCAGGCCCGATCCCGACCGCGCTGACGTCGAACTCGGCGAGCTGGGTCATCGCCACCTGGGCGGAGCCGTGGCTCGCGAACGAGGCGAGCGTGGCGAACGCCAGCAGCGGGGACGGGAGTCGCATGGAGGGACCGAGGGCCGACGCAGTATGAAGGCCGGCGGCCGCCTGTCCACCGCCCCGTGCCTGCGAGAAGTGCCGCTCGCGGAACGCCGGTGGCGACGGCAGGATGCCCCCGCCATGTCGCTCGCCCCGCTGCTCGGAACCTGCCTCTGCGTGCTCTGGCTCGCCCACCGGCTCTACGGGCGGCTCCTGGCGCGCTGGTTCGGTCTCGACCCGAACACGCAGACCCCGGCCCACCTGCACCAGGACGGCGAGGACTTCGTGCCGACCGGCCGCTTCTACCTGCTGTCGCAGCACTTCTCGGCGATCTCGGCGGCGGGCCCGATCGTCGGCCCGATCCTGGCGGCGACCGCGTTCGGCTGGCAACCGGCGTTCTGGTGGATCCTGCTGGGCTGCATCTTCGTCGGCGCGATGCACGACTTCGCGGCGCTGGTCGGCTCGGTGCGCCACGGCGGCTGCTCGATCGCGCAGATCCTCGGTCGCTACCTGAACCGCCGCAGCTACCGCGCCTTCACGATCTACATCTGGCTGGCGCTGCTGCTGGTGATCGTCGCGTTCACCGACATGACCGCGAGCGCGTTCGTGACCGCACTCGACGTCGCGGTGCCCGGCCAGGACGGAGGTCGCGTCGGGGTCGACGGCGGCGGGGTCGCCGCGAGTTCGATGCTCTACCTCGGGCTCAGCGTGCTGATGGGTGTCGTCGTGAAGTACTTCCGGCCGCCGCTGTGGCTCGCCACCGTGGTGTTCGTGCCGGCGGTCGGCCTCGCGATCTGGCTCGGCCCGTCGCTGCCGATCGACCTGCGCGCGGCCGGCGCCACGCCCGGGGTGTACTGGGCGTGGGCGATCCTCGCCTACTGCGCCGTCGCCAGCGTGCTGCCGGTGTGGTTGCTGCTGCAGCCGCGCGGCTACCTCGGCGGGTTCTTCCTCTACCTCACGCTCGGCGGCGGCCTGCTCGGCCTGTTCGTCGCGGCCCCGTCGATCACCTGGCCGTCGTTCTCGGGCTTCACGGCCACCGACGGCCAGACCCTGCTGCCGTTCCTGTTCATCACGATCGCCTGCGGTGCCTGCAGCGGCTTCCACGGCCTCGTCTGTTCGGGCACCACCAGCAAGCAGATCGACCACGAGCCGGACGCCCACCTGGTCGGCTACGGCGGCATGCTGCTCGAAGGCGTGGTGGCGCTGCTGGCGCTCGCCTGCGTGATGCAGCTGACGCCCGGCAGCGAACTGGCACGCAGCGGCGCCGACAAGATCTTCGGCGTCGGCATCGGCTCGTTCCTGCACCAGCTCGGCGTGCCGATCGGCTTCGCGGTGACGTTCGGCATGCTGGCGTTCGCGACCTTCGTCTACGACACGCTCGACGTGGCGACGCGGCTCGCGCGCTACCTGTTCACCGAGTTCACCGGCTGGCGCGGCCGCACGGCCGAGATCGTCGGCACCCTGCTGTCCTTGGCCCTGCCGGCCGTGCTGGTCGCGACCACGGTCACCGACGCCGCCGGCCGCACGATCCCGGCCTACCGGGTCGTCTGGCCGCTGTTCGGCTCGATCAACCAGCTGCTCGCCGGACTGACGCTGGTCGGCCTGTCGCTGTGGCTCGCCCGCACCCGCGCCGGCACCTGGCTGCGGCTCGCGGTCGGCCTGCCGATGCTGTTCATGATGGCGATGACCAGCACGGCGCTGGTGCTGCAGATCGCCCAGGCCCCGAACGCCCTGCTGGCCGGCCTCGCCGCCCTGCTGCTGCTGCTGGCGGTGTGGATCGCCACCGAAGCGCTGCTCGCCTTGTGGCGCCGCCCGAACACAGCGGCCGCCGCCTGACTTTCGCACCGCGCGGGGCGACACTGCGGGCATGCGTCCGTCCTGCCTCGTGCTGTCGCTGCTGCTGCTGTCGTTCGGCGTGTCGGCGCAGCAACCCACCGCTCCGCAGCCCCAAGCGACCGTGCCGGCGGCGCCCTCGGCCGAGCCGGTGCCGGGCTTCGCGCGCGACGGCCGGGTGCGCGACCCGAACTGGTTCCCGCTCGCGGTCTGGCTGCAGGATCCTGCCAACGCGGCGAAGTACCGCGAGCTCGGCGTCAATCTGTACGTCGGCCTCTGGGACGGCCCGACCAAGCCCCAGCTGGACACCCTCGCGGCAGCGGGCATGCCGGTGATCTGCCACCACAACGAGGTCGGCGCGACCCACGGTGGGGCCACGATCGTCGCGTGGATGCACAACGACGAGCCCGACAACGCGCAGGGCCGCCGGCTGCGTGGCTACGCGCCGCCGATCGCCCCCGCCAAGGTGGTCGCCGACTATCGGGCCCTGCGCGAACGCGACACGACGCGGCCGGTGTTCCTGAACCTCGGCCAGGGGGCGGCATGGGACGGCTGGCACGGCCGCGGCGACCGCAGCGGCAACCCCGAGGACTACCCCGAGTACCTGCAGGGCTGCGACATCGGCTGCTTCGACATCTACCCGGTGACGCATCCGCACCGGGACGTACAGGGCAAGCTCGAGTTCGTCGGGCGCGGCGTGCAGCGGTTGCGGCAGTGGACCGGCGACCAGAAGCCGATCTGGGCCTGCATCGAGACCGGCCACGTCAACAACGGCAAGGTGCGGCCGACGCCGGAACAGGTCCGCGACGAGGCGTGGCTGGCGATCGCGTGCGGGGCCTCGGGGCTGGTCTGGTTCTGCCACGAGTTCGAGCCGCAGTTCGTCGAAGCCGGGCTGCTGCAGCACGACGACGTGGCGGCAGCGGTACGCACGCTGGCAGCAGAACTGCGCCAGCTGGCGCCGGTGCTGAACTCGCCGCAGCTCCCCGATCGGATCACGGTGGGCAAGGACGCACCGGCCGGAGCGTTCGCCTTGCGCGTGCACGAACACGACGGCCACCTGCACGGCTTCCTGGCCTCGCTGCGTGCGGAACCGGCGAACGTGCCGCTGCAGGTGGTGGGTGGAGGCGGCGGCGAGGTGCTGCGCGAGGGTCGGGAGCCCATGCTGATGCGGGCCGGCGCGTTCTCGCTGGTCGTGCGCGGCCACGGCACCACGCACTTCACGATCGCCACCGCGGGAACGTCTGCGAAGTGAGCGCCGCCCCGGTGGAGGCGCCACCGCACCGTCACGCGCGCTCGGCGTCGACCTGCGCGTGGTCGAGTTCGACCAGCAGCTTGTTGTAGGCCTCGTCGTCGATCGAGCCGGCGTCGCGCAGCCGCAGCAGCGCCGTCTCCTGCGCCGCGACCACCTCGAGCCGCACCTCGCGCGACACGGCGAGGCGCTGGGCGGCGCGGGCGCGTTCGGCGGCGTCGTCCGCCTGCAGGGAGCCGAGTTCGTCGCTCATCGCTTCGCGCAGCCGATGCACCGCGACCGGGCAGCTGCGTTCGCTGCAGAACGCGTCCAATCGGGCGATTCCAGCTTGCAGCAGGCGTTCGCGCGCAGCCCGCATCTCCGCCGCGGTGGTGCCGTCGTCGCGCAGGCCGAGCAACCGCACCAGCGGGAACAGCGTGCCACCCTGCACGAACAACGTGGTGAGGATCACCGCGAGCGTGCACGAGACGATCACCTCGCGACCGGGGAACGGCAGGCCTTCGCCGTCGACCAGCGGCAGGGACAGCGCCGCCGCCAGCGACACGGCGCCACGTACGCCGCACCACGAAACCAGCATCACGCCTCTTGGCGACGGATAGCCACCTTCCCGTTCCCGCCAGCGCTTGCTCAGCCACAGCGGCAGGTAGGCGTTCGGCCAACACCAGAGGATGCGCGTGCCGATCGTCGCCGCACTGACCGCGAGCCCGGCGTGCCACACCTTGGCCCCTTCGCGCACCGCTTCCTGCAGCAGGCACGGCGAGGCGAGGCCGATGTAGAGGAAGCACAGGCCGTTCAACAGGAACGTCAACTGCGCCCACGACGTGCGCAGGCTCGCGCGCGTGCTGGCCGGGATCCGGTGCACGCGCCAGGCGCCGACCGCGCCGGCGACCACGACGGCGAGCACGCCGCTCACCTCCAGCACGGTCGCGACGGCGTAGGCGAGGTAGGGCGCCAGCAGCGACACGGTGAAGGCGACGCTGGGCTCGCGCACGAAGCGGTTCAGCCACGCGAACGCCACGCCGAACGCGAAGCCGAGCCCGATGCCGAGCCCCGCGACCCACGCGAACTGGCCGAGCATGCCGCTCCACGAGAACATGCCGTGCATCACCACGACGACGCCGATCTGCACGCCGACGAGGCCGGTGGCGTCGTTGACGAGGCTCTCGCCGCCGAGGATCGCGGTCATGCGCCGCGGCACGCGCAGCTTCTCGAGCACCGCCTGGGCGGCGACGGTGTCGGTCGGCGAGACGATCGCGCCGAGCACGAAGCAGGCCGCCCACGGCAGCTCGGGCACGCAGGCGTGCACGACGATCCCGACCACCAGGATGGTCACCGCGACGAGACCGACCGCGAGCATCAGGATCGGCCGCAGCCAGCGCCGGAAGTCGCGCCACGAGGTCTGCCACGCGTCGGCGTAGAGCAGCGGCGGCAGGAAGCCGACCAGGATCAGGTCCGGCGACAACGGCAGCGCGCGCACCGCCGGTACGAACGTCAGGGCGACGCCGGCCAGCGCCAACGCCAACGGCTGTGGCAGGCGCAGCCGAGGTGCGAGCACGGTGACGACGGCGAGGGTCGAGAGGACGGCGATCAGGGCCTGCAGCGTGGCGAGCACGGCGGCAGTGGAGCGGGCGCGCGACCCATTCGCCATCGACAGGACGTGGCCATCCGTTCCCGCTGCAGCTCTACCTGGATCCGCGCTTGCCGTGCGAGCCCCACTTCCAACCCTAGGCGATGGTTCAGGTCCCGCCGTCGTGCAGGAGGCGAAGCCACGAGGAGAGCCGGGCAGCAGGCAGCCGCCCTGCCGCAACCGCCGCGCGCACTCCGCAGTCCGGCTCGCTGGAATGTCTGCAGTCGCGAAACCGGCAACCCGCGGCGTACGCCTGCAGGTCGGCGAAGGCGCCCTGCAGCTCGGCGCGCGACACCTCGCCGAGCCCCACGGCACGAATGCCCGGAGTGTCGATGACGCGGGTGCCACCGACCAGTTGGCGAAGGGCGGACGAGGTCGTCGTGTGAAGGCCCTTGCCGTCGTGGCCGCGCACCCGGCGGATGGCGCGCCCCCCGGAGGGATCGAGCAGGTTCAGCAGGGACGACTTGCCAACCCCGGAATGCCCCACGAACACGCAGGCGCGCCCGTGGAGCCGCCGAGCCAGATCCTCGACGCCGGCCCTCGTGCTGGCAGAACCCATCACGACCGGAACGCCGAGTTCCTCGTACGGCCGCAGCGTCGTCGCCACTTCCCGTCGCCGGAGATCGTCGAGGAGGTCCACCTTGTTGACGAACACGAGCGGGGACACGCCACCACGCTGCAGTGCGACGAGGAACCGATCGATCAGACCCGGCCGCAACGGTGGATCGGCCGCTGCAACCACGATCACGGCGAGGTCGACGTTCGCAGCCAACACCAGCTCCCGGTGTGCATTGCCTGGATCCGGGCGCGTGATCACGCTGCGACGCGGGAGCCTGGCGACGACGCGCATCGGACCAGCAGTGGCTTCGAACGCCACTTCGTCGCCTACCGCGAGCCTCTGCTCGGGATCGATCAGCAGATGGGTCGCCAGACGCGCCGGCGCGAAATCCACCTCCACGCGCCCCGCGTGGACCGCAGTGACGGTGCCACGGGGGAGGGGATCCCTCGCCGCCGCCGGTGGACGAGGCCGCGTGTGCTCGGGCGCCCTGATCCGCTCGAACTGTACCGCGTCGTCGTCGGTCGCGTCACGCCGAGCCGGGCGCCGCAGGGAGCGTCCCGCCTTGCGGGCCTTCGCCTGCTGTCTGCGCTGCAGCTCCTCCTCGTGGGACAAGAAATGCTTGGCCTGCCTGCCATACCGCGCCACCAACCGGCGCCGGTCCTCTTCACTCGAACCTGCCATGACGGAACCTCTCGAAACCGCAACTCCTTCGTACAGAAGCCAAGCGCACCACCCGATCGGTGGTTCGCAACGCGGGTTGCCACGCCCGAAGGCGCGGCTGGTTCACACCGTGGCGGCGAACATCAGCCCGCAAGCTATCGGAGCCGCGACGATCCGACGAGGCCCCCAAAGGCAGAGGACCAAGGCCTGGACTCGCGTCGGCCAAAGAGCCCTCGTCTGGTGACAGGGATCCGGCGGCTCGCCATCCTCGCGGGCAGGTCCCCGCCATGCCTGCGCCAATCCGCCGTCCGCTCGTCCAGGCTCTGTTCGCCGTCACGCTGGCCGCTTGCGGCAGCACGCCGACCCCGACGCCGACCAGCGGCAACCTCGCATCCCCCACCCCCGAAGCCCTCGCCAAGGCGCGCGCCGAGCACGACCAGCGCATGGCGTGGTGGCGGGAGGCGCGCTTTGGCATGTTCGTGCACTGGGGCCTCTACGCGATCCCGGCTGGCGCCTGGAACGATGCCACGCACCACGGCGAGTCGATCCGCGACACCGCGCGCATCCCGCTCGAGGAGTACGACCGCCTGCAGGCGCAGTGGAACCCGACCGCGTTCGACGCCGACGCATGGGCGCGCCTCGCCAAGGCCGCCGGCATGAAGTACCTGGTCGTCACCAGCAAGCACCACGACGGCTTCTGCCTCTACCCGAGCCGCTTCACCGACTGGAGCGTCGGCAAGACCCCGAGTGGCACCGACGTGCTCGGCGCGCTGGCGAAAGCCTGCGAACGCCACGGCGTGCGCTTCTGCACCTACCACTCGATCATGGACTGGCACCACCCGGACTACCTGCCGCGCCGGCCGTGGGAAGCCAGCACGCGCGGCAGCGACGGCGCCGACTTCCGCCGCTTCGAGAGCTACCTGCACGCGCAGGTCACCGAGATCGTGCAGCGCTACCAGCCGGCGGTGATGTGGTTCGACGGCGAGTGGGAACCGACCTGGACGCACAAGCACGGCGAGCGCCTGTGGTCGCTGTGCCGCGCACTGGCGCCGTCGATGCTGGTCAACAACCGCGCCTCTGTGCACCGCGCCGGCATGAACGGCTTCTCGTTCGCCGAGGGCGCGCTGGGCGACTTCCACACCCCCGAGCAGGAGATCCCGACCAATGGCCTGCCGGACCAGGACTGGGAGTCGTGCATGACGATGAACGAGCACTGGGGCTTCAACGCCGCCGACACGAACTGGAAGTCGACCGAGGTGCTGCTGCGCAACCTGATCGACATCGCCAGCAAGGGCGGCAACTACCTGCTCAACGTCGGGCCGCGCGCCGACGGCTCGTT
The DNA here is from genome assembly GCA_016793305.1 of Planctomycetota bacterium. Next base: position 1,675 of record JAEUHU010000553.1, on the reverse strand, counting down.
CCCGCCGGAAGCGGTCGAGCGGCTCGAACAGATCGCCGCGTGGATGGACGTCTGCGGCGAAGCGATCCACGGCACGACGGCGACCGTGTTCGATCCGCTGCCGTGGGGTCGCTGCACGGTGAAGGCGAACGGCGACACGACGACGTTCTACTTCCACGTGTTCGACTGGCCGGCGAACGGCAGTCTCGACCTGCCGGCGTTCGCGAACGACCTGGTCGGAGCGCCGCGTCTGCTCGGCAGCACCGAACCGTGCTCGGCGTACCGCTACTCGTACGGCGATGTGACCTTCCACGTGAAGCTGCCGACCAGCCCTCCGCTCGCCCATGCGAACGTGCTCGCCGTCACGGTGCAGGGTCCACCGCGCCCGTTCCGCGCGCCGGTCGTCGACGCGGACGGCGACGGGTTCGTCGGCCGGCATCGCGTCGTACTGCGCGGTGGCCCTGAAGGCGAAGTGCGCTACACGACCGACGGCACGACCCCGACCTCGGACTCCCCGCGCGCCGACGGGCCGATCGAGCTCGCCGAGACCACGCGGCTGCGCGCCAGCACCTTCTTCCGCGGCCAGCCCGTCGGTGCCTCGATCGACCGCACCTTCACCAGGCTCGAACCGCTGCCGGCGACGAAGCGCCGCGCGGTCGGCCAGGGCCTGCGCGTCGAGCGCTTCGCCGGCGACTTCGAACGTGTGCCCGACGACCTCGCCGCCCGCATGCCCGACGCGACCAGCACGACCCCGACGATCACGCTGCCCAAGGACCTCGGCGAACACGTGCTGCTGCGCCACATGGGCCTGCTGACCGTGCCGCAGGACGGGCTGTACCACTTCGCGCTGACCAGCGACGACGGCAGCCGGCTCGTGATCGACGGCGTGCGCGTCGTCGACCACGACGGCCTGCACGGCCCGACCGAGAAGACCGGAACGATCGCGCTGCAGGCCGGCGCGCATGTGTTCGAGCTGGTCTGGTTCCACCGCACCGGCGCTGCCACGCTCGACCTGCAGTGGCATCGCCACGGCGCAGCCGCGGCCCCGATCGACGCCACAGCGCTGCAGCACTGAGCCAAGCACGACGCGCGTGTCACGCCGGCGGAACGGCAAGCCGGCGCCATCCACCGGCGACACGTTCTCGGGGCAATCGCCCCGATTGACGCGGTACGGAGCCGTCGGCACCGTGCCGCCATGCCGGTGTCCGCCGTCGTCCTGTTCGCGCTGCCCCTGCTCGCCGTCCCGCAGGTGCCGCAAGAGCCACCCGCCACCCCGCCCACCGTGCAACCGGTGACGCCCCCGCCGCCGACGGCGAGTGCCGGGGCGCGCGAGGCGATGTGGTACGCACCGACCGCCGCCGACTGGGCGAAGCCGCACCGCATCCCGTGGCAGCGCACCTGGGACGACGCGGTGGCGATGGCGCAGAGGACGAACCGGCCGATCCTGGTCGCCGTCAACATGGACGGCGAGATCGCCAGCGAGCACTACGCCGGCGTGCGCTACCGCGACGAAGCGATCGCGAAGGACTACGAGCAGTACGTCTGCGTGATCGCCTCGGTGTTCCGCCACAACCCGCGCGACCACGACGAACAGGGCCGCCGCATCCCGTGCCCGCGCTTTGGCAGCTGCACCTGCGGCGAGCACATGGCGATGGAGCCGATCGTGTTCGCGAAGTTCCTCGACGGCCAGCGCATC
>JAEUHU010000546.1 GCA_016793305.1 Planctomycetota bacterium | reverse complement strand
CGTTCTTCGTCGCGCCAACGGCCGCGGAAGGGCGCCGACACCTGGCCCTTCTGCAGCGTGAACGCGACCTCGGCCACGGGATGCTGCGAGCCGCGCGCGAACGGCGGCAGGAGTCCTCCGTCGCGGCGCGAGTCGTCCTCCGACAGGCGCAGCGCCAGGGTGCCGAAATCGGCCCCTTGCCGCACCTTCGCGACCACTTCGTCGGCCTGCGCCTGGTCCTTGTGGACCAGGAACCGGACCTGCACCCGGTCCTCGCGCAGCGCCAGGTAGCGGATCACGTAGCCCTGGTAGAGCCGCTGCGCGGTGCGCAGCCGCAGCACGGCGCGCCAATCGTCCTCGCGCATGCCGAACAGCCGCCACACGTAGGTGCCGAGGTCCATCGTCGCGCCGAGCTCGTCGGCGATCTGCCGACGCAGCGCCTGCTCTTCCTCCGCGACCAGCGCGTCGACCCGCTCCTGCGGCACCACGATGCCAAACTGGCGCGCATGCTGCGCCACCAGCACGTCGCAGACCAGCAGGTCGACCGCGTCGAGCGCCAGCTTCGGATGGGCCGACAGCAGCCGTTGGTAGACGTGGCTCTCGCGCAGCACCACGTCCCCGACGCGCGCCACTTCGCGATCCTGACCAGCCGGATCGGGCAACAGCACCTCGGGCCCGAGTCCCGCGGCCCCGGCGAGGCTCGGTGGCGGCACCTGCACCGGCACGACCGCCGGCTGCGGCACCGCTGGCGCCGGCGAGACTGCCGGCTGCTGCCGCAAAGGCCGCCCGGCACAGCCGACGAGCAAGGAGCCGAATGCGACGAAGGCGCACCACCGGGACCATGCATCGCGCGAACGCTCCATCGCCGCCTCGCCCCCGTCTCTTGCACCACCACCACCGCCACCGCCGCCGTTCGCCGCTGAGCGGCGCGCCTCTTGGCGCGTCCGCTCCAGCATGGCGCTCGATTGCTCCACCCTCGCGACCCTTAGTAGGCCTTGAAGTTGCGGGTGTACTTGAGGCCGTGGCACAGCTGGCACTTGCTGCGCACGGGCTTGCCGTTGCCGAGCAGGGTCAGCGTGCTGCCGGCTCCGTAGCAGGACATGCAGGGCTCCACGTAGGCGGTGCGCAACACCAGTTGGCCGCCGAACTCGGCATAGAACGCCCGCGCCCAGCTGACTCGCTCCAACCGCGACGCCGACTGCCACCAACCCTCTTCGGTCTGCTCTTCCTGGCCCTCGCCGCCACCCGCCTGCTGGATCGCCCGCTGCCGGTTGCGGATCGCATCCTGCACCGCCTTGCGGAAGCGCTCGCTCTCGCGGTCGCCCGCACTCGGCTCCTCGTTCGCCGCGGGTTTGCCGGCGGCCTTCGGGTCGGTGCCCTTGCCGATCGCCTGTTCGCCGAGCACCCAGGAGCCGATGCCGTAGTCGAACGACTCGGCGCGCTTGCCGACGGGGTAGCGCTCCCGCTGCGCCCACAGCGACTTGACCTCCTCGGCCTCGAGCTTCATCTGCGTCGCGAGCCGGGCGACGATGTCGTCGGTCATCTTGCCCTGCGCGTACTCGCGGATCGTGTCGAGCGTGGTGCCCGGCTCGTCGATCTTCTTCTCCGCCACGGCGGCGATCGCACGGCGGAACTCGCTGGCGACCAATTGCGACAGCGTGCGGGTGCGCACCTCGGTGAAGCGTTTCTTCTCGCTCTCGAACTCGGCCTTCAGCTTCTTCTGCGGGAAGTCCTTGTCGTACTGCGCGATCAGCTTGGCGCCGCGCTCGAAGTCGGCGGGCTTGGCGCTGGCGATCGCGGCCTGGATCTGCTCGAGCAAGCCGAGTTCCTTCTCGGCTTCCTTGTAGCGTTCGAGCATCGTCGACAGCCGCGTCAGCAGCTGTGGGTTGCGCGAGTTGCCGAGCTCGCGGGCCTTCTGCAGGTGGTCGCCGGCGTGGCCGTAGTCGCGCACCAGGATCAACAGCTCGGCGATCCGGATGTGCCGATCGGCCTCGTCCCCAGGCGGCATCTCGACCAGCAGCTGCGTGTAGTACTCGTCCTTGGTGAGCACCTGCGACACCGGCGCGTCGACCTTGCGCACGGCGCGCAGGTCGGCGCGACGCACCGGGTACGGCACCCCGCGCTTCTGCACGATCATCTTCTCGGTGTCGGTCTCGACGATCCGGCCGACGATCACCATCTTGGTGCCCTGGAACGAGTACTCGACCTCGTCGGCGCGCACCGTCGGTTCGGCCTCGACGTCACCGACCAGGTTGTGGGCCCGCTTGATCGACGTGGCGCTCGCGGTCGACAGCTGGTCCCAGCGCAGGTCGAGCGCCCCGCCGTTGTCGAGCCGGCGCACGCGCAGGCCGTCGGCATCGGCGTTCTCGACGGTCGCCAGCAGGATCCGGCCGTCGCTCATCTGCACGTTCTGGGCGCAGAGCGTCGTCAGCAACAGCAGCAGCACGGCAGACAGCAGAAGGCCTCGGCGCATCGGTTCACGGAGCATGCAGATCACCTCGGAGCATCGTCGTTCGCACCCGTACGGAAGGCAACCACCCGGTCCCGCAGCGGCAGCTGGCGCGGCAGCACGCGCAGGAAGCGCAGCAGGTCGCCACCACCGCCGATCGCGCCGTCTTCGGGCACTTCGAGCACTTCGCTGCCGGGCCAGGCGATGTCGATGCGCACGAGCCACAGGTCGGGCCGGCTCTGGTCGACCGACGCGGTCGCAGTCCAGGTCATGCCGGGGAAGCCCGGCACGGGCTGGTCCTGCATCGGCACGAAGCGCGGCAGGCCGGTCTCGGGATCGTCGACGATCGCCTCCTGCTGCAGACGCAGGACCACCTGGTCGGCGATCGCGCTCATCTGCAGCTTGGCCTCGCTGGTGCGCCGGCCGGCGATACTGGACGACAACGCCCCCACCAGTGCCGTGACGCCGAACAGCAGGATGCCGAGTGCTGCCAGCATCTCGACCAGCGTGAAGCCGGCGGCCGGGTCGCACGCACGCCGAGGATCGAGAGGATCGAGTCGCTCAGCCATTCCAGTCGTCCCTCCCGTGCGGCACGGGGATCACGAACTCGACGGTCCGGCCGACCTGCACGCGGGTGCTGCGGCCGTGGTTCTGGGCCTTGGTGCCGCGTTGGCCGCGGCGCAACCCGACCAGCGTGTCGCCGTCGCGTTCGGCGTAGCCGATCCACTCGGTACCGAGCTTGACCATGCCGTTGCTCTCGGGCCCCGGAAAGCGCTCGCCGTCGTAGAGGTAGAGCCGCGTGTCGTCGCCGGCGAGGTCCTCGTCGAGCAGGCCTTCGGGCGGCGAGCCCGCCGGCTGCGCCACCACGCACCGCACCAGCACCGCGTGCGGCTGCACGTCGTCGCGCGGATCGTTCGCACTCTGCGGGCCACGATCGAGCGCGAACTCCCCGCCGCTCGCCGCGTCGACCAGCCAGCCGCCGCGCGCACTGTCCCAGACCGCGAACGGACCGCTGCTGGCGCCGGGGGCGGCGCTGCTCGTCCACGTGCGGGTGGTCTGGCCCCACAGCAACACTTCGAAGAACAGCAGGTCGCGCAGCACCGGCAGCGTGGTCGCGTAGAGCGAAGCCCCCGGCAGCTCGGCGCTGCCCGGCACCGGCACGGTGAACGGGTCGACGAAGCGATCGCCACCGAGCGGGATCAGTTGGCCGGGCAGGAACCAGCCGGCCCGCACTTCGAGCAGCGAGTCGTCGTCGCCTTCCTGGCGCCACGGCAGCAGGATCAGGTTGCCGAGCCCTGAAAGCGGTTCGAACCGGCGCAGCTCGGCGATCCGCTGGTCGAGGGCGGCCCCCGAAAGCGTCGGGTCCTCGGCGAGCAGCCGGGCCATGAGGCGCAGGTCGATCAAGCTGCGTTCGCGTTCGGGCGACAGGTGCACCGCGGCCCGCAGCAACGAACCGCGCGCGGTGGTCGTGTCGGCCTGGGTCGGCAGGCCGATCGGCAGCACCTGCAACACCAGCCGGTCGTCGACGACGTCGCGGTCGCGCAGGCTGCCGGGTCCACGCAGCAGCACCAGCTCGTCGGTCAGGACCCGCTGCGCATGGCCGGCGCGGTCGGCGACCGCCTGGGCGAGTTCCCCCTCGCGGAACATGCGCACGCCGCTGTCGACCAGCTGCACCAGCAGCATCAGGAAGCCCGACAGCAGCCCCATCACGACGACCAGTTCGATCAGCGTGAAGCCGGTCGC
>JAEUHU010000527.1 GCA_016793305.1 Planctomycetota bacterium | reverse complement strand
TCCCAGCCGGAACTGCAGCTGGGCGATGGGTTGATCAGGAACGAGTTGGTTGATGCGCAGCCGGATCTCCTCGCGTCGGAAGCCCGACAGCTCGGCGAACAGGGGTGCGGAATCGACTTCGAGGGTGAGCTTGCCGGCGCGACAGCCGACGATCTGGCAGTGCGGGCGGAGCCGTTCGGACAGGATCTGGTCCAGCGCCTCGGCGTAGGCGCTGCGCGACTTGCTCTGTACGGCCTGCTTCAGGATGTCGCGCAGGAAATCGCCGGCTCGTTGCGGTTCGGCCAAGTGAGACCCCTGGGATCGCGGCTGCGGAAGAACCTGGATCGGGCGCCACTCATGCATCAGGGGCAACTGATGCATCACGCTCCACTGATCGGCATGACGACGTAGGTGAACGACTCCCCGAGCGTGAACTTCGCGGGCATCGAATCGTCGGACATGTCGAGCCGGACCTGGTCGAGCTGGCAGACACGGAGCGCTTCGAGGATGTAGTCCGGGTTGAAGTTGATGCTGCCGCCCGATCCCTTGACCGAGCAGTCGACTACGACGTCGGCGCGGCCGCGCGCCGAACTCTCGGCGGTCATGCGCAGCGACTGCTCGCCGACCTCGAAGCGCACCATGCGCAGGTCGGCGGAGCACAGGATCGCGGCCCGACGCAGCGCCGACTCCAGCACCGCCCGCTGCACCTCGACCGTGGTGTCGGCCGCCTTCGGCAACACGCCCTCGTAGTCCGGGAAGCGCGTCTCGAGCAGCTGGCTGACCAGCTGCAGCTTGCCGGTGTGGAACACGATCTGCTTGTCGCCGACGTCGATCGTCAACGCCGTCTTGCTGCCTTCGGCCAGCGCCCGGCCGAGCGTGTTCAACGCGCGCAGCGGCACGACGACCTTGAACTCGACCTTGGTGTCGACGTTCTCGTAGCTGATCGACAGGCGTCGGCCGTCCGTCGCGACCATGCGCACGCAGCCGCCACCGGCGTCGATCAGCACGCCGTTGATCGCGTAGCGGGTCTCCTCACGAGCAGCGGCGAACACCGTCTCCTGGATCATCCGCAGCATCCGGCCGGCCGGCAGTTCGAGCCGCTTGCCCGACTTGACCTGGGCTTCATCGGGATACTGCTGCGGGTCTTCGCCGAGCAGCACGAACGAACCCCCGCCGCTCTCGATCCGGCAACGCTGTTCGCTGCTCTCCAGGGTCACGGTCGGGTCGCTGAGCTCGCGCAGCAGGGCTGCCGTCTCGCGGGCCGGCAGCAGCACGGTGCCCTTGCGGGCGACCTTGACGCTGTCCAGTTCGACCCTGGCGGCCATCTCGAGGTCGGTGGCGAACAACGTGATCGAATCGCCGTCGGCACGGACCAGCAGGTTCTGCAGGATCGGCTTCGGCGTCTTCACCGGCACGACCGAGGAGACCACGTTCACGGCTTCGAGCAGCGCCGTGCGGTCGCAGAGGATCTTCATCGTACGGTAGGAAGGGGACTCTGGTTGGTGGGATCCGATTGCCGGGCCAGCTCGCGACACGAAGAGTGTGTGATAGAGAGAATTCTCTCGTCATCACCGTCGTCCGTGCCGTCACGAGTGTGGAGAGGGTAGCCGGGAAAACGCCACGGATCGAGCCGGAAAGCGGGTTTGGCAGCGGTTCCACGATCTTGAGAACGGCTGTGCAGAAGGGTGAAGGGAGTCCACTTGTCCAGTCCGTCGCGACGGTCGGGACCTACCGGTCCCGAGCCCTGGGAGACTCGTGCACGAGACTCACCCAACCATCCAGCGAAGCTCCCACGACTCTGCACAGATCTCGCGACGGAGTACCACCCAGCAGCTTGGCGAGGTGTCCGACGCCAACTCCCAGCCGTCAAAAGATGGCCTGGACACGGCTCGGTCCAGGCGTGCCTCGTCGAACGGTGTCGGAAGCCAACCTCGATGGGGGCCCTGGAGGAGCCGAGGCATCGAGTGGGACGTCGCGTGGCCCACGGCGGCCGAACGCCTGCCAGGTGGCCAGGAAGTCTCCATCGGGCAGCCGGCGGTCGGTAGGCCGGCGATCAGGCGGTCGACCGGCAAGGCAGTCGACCGATCAGGCGCGGAACCCGCGAGTCATCAATCGGCTGCCCAGACCATCGAGCAGCTCCTTGAACATGCGGTCCTTCTGCGTGCGCTCCTTGATCTTGTTGACGGCGTAGAGGACCGTCGTGTGGTCGCGGTTGCCGAAGATGCGGCCCACGTCCTCGAGCGAGCTCTCGGTGTGCTCGCGCAGCAGGAACATCGCGATCTGGCGCGGCAGGCTGACCGTCTGGGTGCGGCTCTTGCCGGTCAGTTCCCGGGCGGTGATCGCGAACTCGCTGGTGATCAGCGACATGATGTCGTCGGCCGACACCTGGGTCTGCCGGACCGGCATGCCGCGGATACAGCTCTCGGCGAGCGCCAGGGTGATCGGCTGCTCGGTGATCGCCGCGATGCCGACCACCTTGATGACCGCCCCCTCGAGCTCGCGGATGTTGGTGGCCACGCGCTCCGCCAGGAAGCGGGCGACGTCCTCGGGCAGATCGACGCCGCGGCCGGCCGCCTTGCGACGCACGATGGCCACACGGGTGTCGAAGCACGGCGCCTCGACCTCGGCGACCAGGCCCCACTTGAAGCGCGAGACCAGCCGTTCCTCGATGGTCGGGATCTCGACCGGCGGTCGATCCGACGACAGCACGATCTGCTTCTGTGCGTCGTAGAGCGCGTTGAACGTGTGGAAGAACTCGTCCTGGGTCTTGTCCTTGTTGGCCAGGAACTGCACGTCGTCGATCACCAGCACGTCGGCGCTCCGGTAGAGGTCCCGGAACTGGTCGACCTGGTGGCTCTGGATCGATTGGATGAACGCGTTGGTGAAGTCCTCGCAGCTCAGGTAGAGCACGCGGGCCTTCGGGTCGCGGCGCAGCACCGTGTGGCAGATGGCCTGCAGCAGGTGCGACTTGCCCAAGCCCACGTTGCCGTGCACGAACAGCGGGTTGTAGGCGCAGCCAGGGTTCTCGCCGATCGCCAGTGCCGACGCATGGGCGAGGCGGTTGCACGGGCCGACGACGAACTTGTCGAACGTGTAGTTCGGGTTCAGCTGGTTGCCGAGTCGTCGGGGTGCGGGCACTCCGGTCGCCGCAGGCATCGGAGCCACGCCACCAAAGGACCCCGAGCCAGCTGCGGTGGTGACCGGTCCGGCCGGGATTCGTTCGTCGCGCAGACGCATCAGCCGGTCGATCTCGTCCGACACCGAGTTGGGCTGCACGAACCGCAGGCTGTCCCAGCCGTCCTCGTCGCGGTGGGTCAACACCACCCGACGCTTCGGCTGGCCGAGCGAGCCAACGACCTCGCCCAGCACGGCGAGGTAGTTCTTGGCCAGCCAGTCACGGACGAACTGGCTGGTCACCGAAAGTTCGACCTCGTGGTCGTCGGCACGACGCACGTCGAGGGAGCGGAACCAGGTCTCCAGCTGCTCGCGGCGCACCCGCGCCGAAAGCTGCTGGACGATGGTGCGCAGCAGGGATCGTTCCGTCTGCAGGGGCACGTTGGTCGGCGTGGCCACAGGATCGGGAACGTCGGCGTCCGCCATGGTGGGCAAGGTGTAGGGACGAGGGAGGTTGGGTGTGGACAGACCGGTAGCGCGAAGCGAGTCGTGCGGGACCTCGGGAGTGAGCCGAGGTTGGTTCCAGGAAGGCCGTTCTGGCAGCGAACGGTTCCGAGAGGGCGGCTGGCTGGCGCTGCTGGTCGAACCGACCCCGGTAGGCATCCGGTGTCGGCTCGGCGACTGAGGGTCCGTTCTTAGCGAGCGCTCGAGACCATGCAAGAGACCGCGTGGTACTTTGCGCACGGATCTCGACGAGTTCCTCACACGCTCTTACCAACCTCTGCACGCTGCCTCAGGGCAACTCAACGACTTGGAGTCGTCGACGCATCGCGCACACGCCATCGCGTGGCGCTCAGATTTTTTGTTGTCGACGTCGCACCACCTCGCCGGTGTGTCGACCTGCATCCTGGCTGGTGCGCGTGTCGTCGCTCCAACCCAAGCTGAAGCGTACGCAGGCACGCGCAGTCTCGTCGTCGAGTCCGATCGCGCGCAGGATGCGTGGTGGCATCGGCGAACCCGACGAGCAGGCCGAGCCGTGCGACGCGAACACGCCGGCCAGATCGAGGGTGGGCAGCAAGTTGCGCCCGTCGATCCCAGGGAAGTGCAGCATCGCCGTGTTGGGCAGGCTGCGTGCCCGCGGCGTGAGCAGCCGATGCACCGCACCGCTCGCCGCGAGGCCGCCGAGGAACGCTTCGCGGGCGGCGTGCATGCGAGCGGCTCGCACCTCGGTCTCGGCAGCCGCGCGCTCGATCGCGAAGGCGTTCGCAGCAGCGAGGGCCGGGCTCTGCGTACCCGGACGCAACCCGAACTCCTGGCCACCACCGACCAGCAGCGGACGCAGCTGATGCTGCAGGCCGTGGCCCATCAGAACGCCGTGACCACGCAGACCGCCGCACTTGTGCGGAGACAGCGCCACTGCCGACGCGAGCGCCAGCACCGGCGCGACCGGACAGCGACCGAGCGTCTGGGCCGCGTCGACGAACAGCGGCAACCCGAGCCGGCCGGCGAGTGCCGCCGCTGCTTCGACCGGCTGCAGGGTGCCGAGTTCGCTCTGGGCGTGCACACACGCGACGAGACCGACCGGGACGCTCGGCTCGGTCACTCGCGTCGCGCCATCGGCATCGACCTGCCATTCGTGCAGCCCCCGGCGTTCGGCTGGCTCGCGCACCGCCGGGTGCTCGGCCGGCGACAGCAGCACCGGCAGGTTCGGATCACCGAGCCCGGTGACGGCCAGGTTGGCGGCCTCGGTGCCCCCACTGACGAACAGCACGTCTCCGGCGGCGAGCCCGAACACCGCGGCGATCCGTTCGCGCGCGTCCTCGAGCACGGCCCGCGCCCGGCGTCCGGCGGCATGGGAACTCGCCGGGTTGCCGGGGCAGTCGCGTTCGACTGCGACGAACCGTTCGAGCACCTCCGGCAGCACTGGGGCTCCGGCGTTGTGGTCGCAGAAGTAACCTGCCGACGGTCGGCTCATCCGAGGACCCGGCGGTAGATCCGTTCGTACTGCTCGACGATGCGCTCGGTGGCGAAGTGCTCGACCGCGCGCTGCCGCGCCGCCTCCGCCAACCGCCGATGCAGGTCCGGGTCGCGCAGCAGCGGCAGCGCCGCCGCCGCCATCGCCTCCGGATCGGCGAACGGCACGAGCCGCCCGGTGTCGCCGAGCACCTCGGACACGCCGCCGACGTCGGTGCTGACGCACGGCACGCCGCAGCTCATCGCCTCCAGCATCGACAGGCCGAAGCTCTCGGTCTCCGACGCCGACAGGAACAGGTCCGCCTGCGGCAGCAGGTCCTGCACGTTCTCCTGCATGCCGAGGTGCTCGACCTTGGCGAGCACGCCGAGGTCGCTGGCGACCGCCAGTGCGTGCTCGCGGTCGGGACCGTCGCCGATCAGCACCAGCTTCGCCGGCAGCTCCTGCTCGATCCGTGCGAACGCGCGCACCACGTCGGCGGTGCGCTTCACCGGCCGGAAGTTCGACGCGTGCACCAGCACCCGTTCCTGGTCGGGCCGCTCGGTCCACGGCTTGCGTCCACCCGGCCTGAAGCGCTCGACGTCGACGAAGTTGTGCACCACCTCGACCTCCTTGCGCACGCCGAACACCAGCTGGGTCTCCTCGGCGAGGAACCGGCTGACTGCGGTCACCGCGTTCGACTGTTCGAGCGCGAACCGCGTCGGCCGCATGTAGGCGCGGTCGCTGCCGACCACGGTGATGTCCGTGCCGTGCAGCGTCGTCACGAACGGCATGCAGCGGTCGTCGCCGCACATGCTGCGGGCCAGGAACGCGCTGACCGCGTGCGGGATCGCGTAGTGCACGTGGAAGACGTCGATGTCCGCTTCCTCGCGTACCTCGATCATGCGCGTCGCCAGCGCCAGGTCGTACGGCGGGTAGCGGAACAGCGGGTAGGCCGACACCTGCACGTGGTGGAAGCGCAGCCCCGGCACGCCGCGGCGCAGGCGCCCCGGCCGGTCGTAGCTGAGCAGGTGCACGTCGTGCCCACGCTGGGCCAGGGCGATGGCCATCTCGGTGGCGACCACGCCACTGCCGCCGACGGTCGGATAACAGACGATGCCGATGCGCATTGGGCGCGCATGCTAGCGCCGTGCTGGCGATGGCGGAGGAACGCGTTCGTCCCGCCGGCGCAACGTTCGAGTCGGCCGGGGCGGTCCGTGGCGACACGGACCCGGCGCTTGCACGGCGTCTCGCTCAGTGCTCGTCGATCGCCAATGCCAACGGCAGCTCGAACACGATCAGCAGGTTCTGCTGCTCGTCGTGGGCGACGCGGCAGAGGCCGCGGAACGACGCCACGAACTCGCACAGGGTCTGCACACGGCTCTGCAGGTTCCGGTCCCGCCGCGCGTCCCTGGCCTCGAGCTCGAGCACCGCGACGTCGTCCTCGCGACGGGTCGTGAGGCGCAGTTCGCCGCCGGTCTCGAGTCGGCCGGTCGCCAGCACCAGCGCGCGTTGTACCGCGTAGGCGAGCTGGCCCGGCGTGCAGGCGACGGGCGGCAGGTCGCCGGCGAGGCGCTGGCGCACCACGATCGGAGTACCCAGCTCCTGCATGCAGCCGCGCACGGCCGCGTGCACGACTTCGTCGAGGTCGCCGTGTTCGGGCGCCGCGGCGCGTTCGATCAGCGAGCCGACCAGCTCCTGCAGTCGCGCGGCTTCGTCCTCGAGCACGTCGGAGTCGACCTGCTGTTCGTCCTCGTCCTCGTGCTGCAGTCGATAGGCCTGTTCGTCGATGCGACCGAGACACTGGCCGAGCAGGGTCGTCAGACGGTCGAGATCACGGTCGCGCTTCATGGCGCGTGTATCGACCGACGCGAACGGCGACATGAGGTCGGGTGCGACGTCGCATTCCCCGGCGCCGTCTCAGCCCGAGGCACCCGCCTCCGCGGCGGGCGGCGGCTCGTCGGCCACCGGCGGGGTCGGCTCGCCCGAAGCACTGTCGCCGTTCGCATCGGCCATGCCGATCATGGCGAGGAACTCGGCACCGAACGCCTCGTAGTCGCGGGCGCCGTTGCTGTCGGGCGCGTGCTCGAAGATCGTGCGGCCGAAGCTCGGCGCCTCGGCGAGCTTGACGTTGTTGCGGATGCGCGACTTCGCCAGCAGCGAGCCGAAGTGTGCGTCGATCTCGCGCAGCACCTCGGTGCTGAGGTTGGTGCGCGCGTCGAGCATGCAGGGCAGCACGCAGGCGATCTGCAGTTGCGGGTTGAGCCGCTTCTGCACCAGCTGGATCACCTCGAGCAGCTTGGCCATGCCCTGCAGCGACAGGTACTCGGCCTGCATCGGGATCACCACGTGGTCGGCGGCGACCAGCGCGTTGGCACTCAGCACGCCGAGCGACGGCGGGCAGTCGAACAGCACGAAGTCGAACTCCTTCGCCGCCGGGAACACTTCGAGCGCCTCGCGCAGGATCGTCTCGCGGCCGATGCGGTTGGCGAG